>NZ_PDYV01000002.1:0-313412 GCF_002743235.1 Sporosarcina sp. P25 | reverse complement strand
CCATATACGGGCTTCCATTCGGTGTTTTTCTTTTGGAAATCATAAGCACACTGCCTTGGATAGTTTTACCAATTATACTATAGATACTGAATAGAAAGAATTAAAAAGCAACTGTACGAACGGGTTTCCGTCCGCACAGTTGCTTTTCTTCATTTCATGAACTTTTTCAGCGGCCTCCTATGTTAGTCGGACGTTTATTGTGTATTACTTTGTAATCATCTGTTCTTCCTGCACACCAGGCCACATCTGTTTCGTATACGCCATGTCCCAGAACATATACTCATAACGAGTCGTATTAAGGAAAATCTCCTCTAGCCTCGCTAGTTCCGATTCAGGTTTACCTTCTGCAGTTTCATCCATTAATTCTAAGCACCAAGTAGCCAACTCACCAAAGTCCTCCGATGAATACATGCGAATCCAGTCACCATACAATGGATGATCCAACGCTCCTGGTAACGCAACAAGCTCTTTGCCTATCTCCCAGTAACTCCACGCACAAGGCAATAATGCAGCGACTACTTCTGCTAAAGAACCGTTTTGACTAACATGTAGCATATAGTGCGTATACGCTAGGACAATTGGAGACGGCTTGGCATTCTCGAGCTCTTCTTCGGTAATGCCAAAGCGCGCCGCATATTTACGATGAAGCTCCATTTCTGTGTTTAATGTGCCGTTAAGCAACGCAGCGAATTTCCCCATCATCTCTACATCGGTCGCTTTCATAGTGCCTACAGCAAACACTTTCGCATAATCAATTAAGTATAAATAGTCTTGCACCATATAAAATCGAAAATTATCCGGATCCAACGTCCCATTTCCAATTTCTTGGACAAACGGATGACTATGATTCTGTCTCCAAATCGGTAATGTTTTCTCTAATAAACGCTCAGTGAACTTCATGTATACTCTCCCCTTTTTTCTTAATAAATGAAAAAACCACTTCTTGACCAGAAGTGGCGGAGAGACGTCACAAAGCACTTAACTAAGCTACGTAACATCTGCACCACTTCCTTACGCCGGTATGAACCGGATCAAGTTAAAGGGTTAAAGCAATATGCTTCTCTCAGCTCAACAGAGCACCCCTAGCGGTAACAACTATTTCATTTGTGTATCCATTGTAGTCATATCTTGTCGGAAAGGTCAAACGAATTGAGAGTACTTGTTGCACTACATACAACACTTCCATTGGCAACAGATCTTAAATAGATCTTTTCCAATCGACTACATCTATTTCGGCAGATTTCATGTAGTGTCCATTCGTTATTCTAAATGTTCGTTTAGCTTCTTCTGAACATCTTCTTCTATTTTTTTCACGCGCTCTTCTTTTAGTTTACGTCGTGGTTTAGGATGAAACCACTCAACTTCGCCATTAATAAATGTGCCTTTAAATTCTTCGCCTTGAATCTTCAATTTAAATAACTGAAGTGGCCGAGTTTGATTATTGCTAATCGAACGTTCGATCTCAATATCATCCGCTTCATTTCTAATCCCTTGCTCGGATAACAGTTCCAAAACTTTATCCTCTATGGCATTTACTTCTTCTTCACCAACGTCTTGCTTAGGGTGTGGATTAAGCCATTGGATTTTACCATCATGATAGTCTGCTTTGTAATTGCGACCTTCTATGATGAGCTTAAACTGAATTCGCTCGTACTGCCTGTCTTCAAAAACTTTTTCCACTTCAAAGTCATCTACCACAGGAAACACCTCCAAAAATAGTATCCATTCTTTTTTTATTAAATAGCTCATCTTACTTCATCAACAATACTAATTCAAGCAACCTAGCTCATAGTTTAATTTCCCATCATTTTTGCTACTTATAAATTCCTTATCATACTGAAATTTAAATTCAAATATATCTCAGCAATAGTTTGTTGTCAAATCAATTCATGTTCTGACATATTTTATGGAATTCGGAAATACGGTTAAAAAATTGGTGATCACAGTCATCTTACATGTCGTCTACTCAATTACTCCTTTGTTCCTTGCAAAGAATGCCAAATATACATTTGTATAACGATTTATTGTAGCCTCTGTTAATCCACTCGAGTGTTGGAGCCAATACACCCAAAAACTCCTATAATTTGCTTAGTTTGACGGAGAGGCCAAAGCCCATAAAATGCCGCAGCTCGTATGTATAATAATACCCTAATTTCTGTGTTTCAATCATCGGAAATGACACTCTACCTATTTCGCTTGTCTGGTACCTTAGTTGTTCGAACACACTCCAATCTGCGAACTTCAAATCATATTGAATTATAAAATCTTCTTCAATACTATTCATACATAGTAATTTGTATAGTACTAACAAAATTCTTAGAAAAAGCCCGACAACTCTTTTGAATTGTCGGGCTGTCTTTAGTACTTCCTTAAAAAACTTGGTTTCGGTTGATTCCATTCATCGCTAATCACGTGGTGGCAGACTGAAATAATCCGTTCTATAACTTGTGTATAGTTTGCCAATATGCGAATGGTGAAGCCCGGAACAGCAAGCTTGGATAATCCAAATGCAAATTCTCCAGTCTCTTGTTGAATCGTTTCATATAATCGATCCAATAGCGCATCACTCGTTTTTTCTCCAACGACAATTAACGAACCTAAATGTGTATATCCTTCCATAAATCCTAACTCATTCATGTCTTGGGATGCTGGATGAAGTTTAATATGATCAAAGACAACAAGTTGACCTTCCATATAAATCTCCGTTTTCAAACGGAGCATGTCGTAGCTGAATTTTCTTCCTTCCGGTGACCAACCTGGAGTCAATATATCAGAATACAGAAAAGTTGCTCCCTTTTCCATATACACACTATTTTTCTGATAACAACTGGCATCTTCGTATGCAATCAGTGCATCCGGTAAGTACTCTAAATAACTGTCTTTTTTCAGATGAAAGACGGTCTCTTGGTATACTTGCTTGGTCGGCGTTTTATATACTTTCGTCGCTGACTGAGTCGTCAACGTTAGCATTGCCTGTTCACCCAGTGTGACTTTCATTTGATACCGATCACCATCTAAATAACCACCGCCAGGATTCAATAAGTAATAGCATGGATAACTATTCTTATTGAAATAGACGGGACGCATTACTTTAAATGCGCCTTGAAAGTAGACACTTTTCGCCACGGAGCGGCCTAGCCGATTTTCCATGACGAGGTCAAGAACACCTGTCCATTCAGACATCTTGTCCTAGTCCTTTTAACAACGCATGCTTCCTGACCCACTCTACTACTTCATCTAGTCCCTGATCATCTTTTAAATTAGTAAAAAAGAACGGTTTATTCCCTCTAAATATTTTCGTGTCAGATTCCATTACCTCAAGTCTTGCCCCGACATATGGTGCCAAATCTGTTTTGTTAATAATAAACAAATCAGATTTAATCATTCCTTGTCCACCTTTACGTGGGATTTTTTCACCTTGCGCCACGTCAATTATATAAATGGAAAAGTCTACGAGTTCCGGACTAAACGTAGCTGCTAGGTTATCGCCGCCACTCTCTACAAAAATCAACTCGACGTCGGGATGCTTTTCCTTCAGTTCATTAATTGCTGCGAAGTTCATCGAGGCATCTTCACGAATCGCCGTATGTGGGCAGCCTCCAGTTTCCACACCTACAATACGGTCTTCAGGAAGAATACCGTTCGCTACTAAAAATTTAGCATCTTCTTTCGTATATATATCATTAGTAATGACTGCCATACTCACTTCGCCATCTAAAGCGCGTGTGAGTTTTTCGACAAGCATTGTTTTTCCTGCACCAACTGGTCCACCGACACCTATTTTAATTGGTCCCATTCTAAGCACATCCTTATCATCAATTTCATTCTGTTCATTATGAACTAAAAATACGTATTCCAACACGTTCGTGTTGCATTTGTGAAAGCTCGAGTCCTGGTGATACAATACCAAACTCTTCTTGATCTAACTTCATTATTTTGTCTGTTGTTTGCTGAAGTTGTTGTTGAAAAGTATAAATAATTTTCTGTCCTGCAGTTTGTCCAAGCGGGATAGCCCGTACAGCGTTTTGCACGAGACTAACAACCGTCGAGTATAAATAATATAAAATCGTTGTATTCTTTTCTACTTGTAAGTGATGTCCAATCATCGTAAAAACAATAGCGGGATGGCCAAAAGCTTGTTTATCACGAATTTTCTGCGTGTAGGTAGATAATACCGGTATTTTGTAAATGGATTCTGCAATATCTAACATCCTATCGCCCATACGCTGTGTCCCATCGCGGGATTCGCGGGCAAGATTCTGCACAGTCAATATGCGATCCAGTTCCCAAATCTTATCAAGTTCATTCATATCCAATGCATCATAAGCGAGTCTAACAGCTAAGCCGTCTGCATATGCAAGCTGTTCATGCACATAGACATTTAACCACTCAGAAAATGTATTAGCATCGATAACCTTGTCGTTCTGGATATAAGTTTCTAGCCCGAATGATTGACTAAAAGAGCCTATGGGAAAACTAGAATCGCATAGCTGTAACAAGGATAATGCATGGTTAGTCATGGCTATGCCCAATATGACGGAAAGCCTTTGCAACTTTTCGCTCTTCTCTCTTGAATGGAATATCCATTTCTCGCAGCAAATCTTCAACTAAATAATCATATTGCACGAGCATATCTTCATCCTCAAATTGCGCAGGTAAATGACGATTTCCAAGTTGATGAGCAATCGTTCCCATTTCAAGCATCGTCCGCGGGCTAATAATAATTAAATCATCAGAAAGGACATCAACCAAAATAATATTCTTATCATCCATAAACAGAATGTCTCCCGCTTCCAAATCACGCGGGCTATTTAATCGAATACCAATTTCACGTCCATGATCGGTTTCTACGCGTTGAATTCTCTTCATTAAATGTGCACTTTCTAAGTACACTTTCTCTTTATGACGACTTTCATACTCACTTGGATCTAAATCCCTGACGTTCATTAAGACTTCTTCTATAATCATTTTCTTCACCTCAGAATAGGAAATAGCGTTGCCCCATTGGCACTTCGTCAACTGGGTCGCATGTTATATGCTTTCCATCGATTTTTACTTCATACGTTTGTGGATCTACTTCAATATGTGGCGTAGCTGTATTTAACTTCATATCTTTTTTTGTAAGACTCCGTATATTACGGACAGGGAGTACCACTTTTTCAAGTCCAAGCTTCTCTTTGATTCCTTGATCATATGCGATCTGCGAAACAAATGTAATGGAACTTTGCGACAGTGCTTTCCCGAGCGTGGCATACATCGGGCGATAAATCATTGGTTGCGGTGTAGGAATCGTTGCATTCGCATCGCCCATTAAGCTAAAGACCGCCATTCCACTTTTCAAGATCATCTCCGGTTTGACTCCAAAGAACTTCGGATCCCACAAGACAAGGTCCGCTATTTTCCCAATTTCAATTGAACCGATATACTCCGATACGCCATGAGCAATAGCAGGATTGATCGTATATTTAGCGACATAGCGTTTTACCCGATTATTATCCGAATACTCACTGTCACCTTCCATGACCCCAAGTTGCTTTTTCATTTTATGAGCTACTTGCCATGTACGAAGTGCAACTTCACCGATACGGCCCATCGCCTGAGAATCGGAGCTTGTCATACTAAAGACACCCAAGTCTTGTAAAACATCTTCCGCAGCAATCGTTTCGTTACGGATGCGTGAATCCGCAAATGCGATATCTTCTGGCACGGATGGATTTAAGTTATGGGCAACCATGACCATATCCAAATGCTCGTCAATCGTATTAATCGTATACGGCAATGTCGGATTGGTAGAAGCCGGCAACACATTCATCATACCTGCAGATTTAATTAAATCGGGAGCATGTCCGCCTCCTGCACCTTCCGTATGGTACATATGGATACCACGACCATCAATCGCTTTAATCGTATCTTCAAAAAATCCCGATTCATTTAATGTATCCGCGTGAAGTGCGACTTGTACATCATATTCATCAGCAATTCGTAATGCATGATCAAGAACGGATGGTGTCGCCCCCCAATCTTCATGGACTTTCAAACCAATCGCTCCAGCAATTATTTGTTCCGCTAAGGGAGCTCCCGCAGCCGCATGCCCTTTACCTGTTAAACCAATATTGATTGGTTGTCCATCTAAAGCCTTAAGCATTGAATGAAGATGCCAAGCACCCGGTGTGGCAGTCGTAGCTCTAGAACCATCTCCTGGTCCAGCTCCACCGCCGATTAATGTGGTTGTCCCAGCCGTAAGTGCAACATCTACTTGCGCAGGATTAATGAAATGTACGTGCGTATCAATTGCACCAGCCGTAATAATCTTACCTTCTCCCGAAATAATTTCAGTGGAAGCTCCAATAATAATATCTACTTTGTCTTGAACAAGCGGATTACCTGCTTTACCAATACCTGAAATTTTACCGTCACGAATTGCTAGGTCAGCTTTATATATCCCCGTATAGTCAAGAACGATAACATTCGTAATGACTGTATCAGGGACTCGTTCATCTTCTTCGCGCGTAATGAATGGATGTTGCCCCATTCCATCACGAATGACTTTCCCACCACCAAACACAACTTCTTCTCCGTATTTAGTAAAATCTTTTTCAATTTGGATGAATAAATTTGTATCTGCTAGTCGAACAGAGTCTCCAGTTGTCGGCCCGAACATTTGAGCATATTGCTCTCTATCCATTTTAAAACTCATTTCGTATTCCCGCCTTCCAATGGTCCGTCTACTTTATTATGAAATCCGTAAACTTCTCTTTCTCCAGCATAGTCAATTAGCTGCACTTCTTTTTCATCACCCGGTTCAAAACGAACAGCAGCACCTGCCGGTATATTGAGGCGTTTACCGTACGTCACTTCCCGATCAAAATTCAGGGCAAGATTTACTTCATAGAAATGGTAATGAGAACCGACTTGGATGGGTCTGTCACCATGATTAATAACTTGTACATGTATACTTTCTGCGCCTTCATTACAGATGATCGGTTCATCTTTTAAAATATATTCGCCTGGTATCATCGTTGTCTCCCCTTTCTTTTTATAAACAATCTATCTTATCGGATTATGCACTGTGACCAACTTCGTCCCATCCGGGAATGTTGCCTCAACTTGAATATCATCGATCATTTCTGGAATACCATCCATTACATCTTCACGGGATAAAATTGTCGCACCATAAGCCATAAGTTCTGCTACTGTTTTACCATCTCTGGCACCTTCCATCACTTCATATGTAATAAGAGCCATTGCTTCTGGATGATTCAATTTAAGCCCTCGTTCCCTTCGTCTTCTGGCAACGTCTGCAGCAACAACAATCATTAATTTATCAATTTCGCGCGGTAGTAATCGCATTGTTCAACCTCCTAAAATAATATATTGCAGTAAACTTTTATCTCCAAATAAGTTAAAACTGTTGAATATTCTATAAAGTGTAAAAACTTATGTCAGCCTACTTTACACTTTCAATCGTTCCACACATTTTTATTCATTCATACAGTTCAATTGGACTAAAACGAGTATGAATAGAAAAATACAACTTGTCACAGTTTACCCAAATGCAAGTTAGCATAAACGTCACCTGTATAACACTTTTCTGACAAATGATTATTGTTATTTGAAGAAATGGTTTCTTTCTAGTTAGCTCTAATTTCGAATCATATAAATAGGTAACGAGATGTTTATTAAATGGTCTAGTCGCAGTTGAATCGTTAATGACTCATTACATCAGGGGGTGATATGTGAGTCTCTCAAATATCTTGAACAACTGGATATGAAGGGTGGTCTACTTTCCTTATCACAAAGTTTTAGAAAGTAATTTGGAGTTACTGCTACTAATTTATTGTACAGTTTCTCGGTGAAGATTCAAGTGTTCCCGCTTACGAAAGGAGCTGACAAGTTATCTACTTACAAAAGTACAACTAAAACAGATTTTATTGCAGTTAAAATGCTTAAATCACATCTCGTCATATAGTCATTTGGTATAAAGAAATTCACATATGATAAGTGATGCGAAGTATGATAAATTAGCAAACCGATACCCATAGAGCTTGCAGTGTTTACTGCACAACTAGTAGTAAATTTTCATCCCCAAATACAGCATACTAGACGTAAAAAAGCCCTTCTCATAAAATAATGAGAAGAGCTTTTGAAAAAACAAATTAACGTTTTGAGAACTGAGGTGCACGACGAGCGCCGCGAAGACCTGGTTTCTTACGTTCCTTCATACGTGGGTCACGTGTTAGGAATCCTGCTGATTTAAGTGCTGCACGGAAATCAGGATCTACAGTAAGCAATGCACGAGCAACGCCGTGACGGATTGCGCCTGCTTGACCTGTGTAACCTCCACCGTTAACGTTAACGTGGATATCATAGCTTCCAAGTGTTTCCGTTGTAACTAGTGGTTGTTTAATGATTTCACGAAGTGTTTCGAATGGTACGTAGTCCTCTACGTCACGATTATTGACGACAATTTTGCCTTCGCCAGGAATTAGACGTACACGAGCTACTGAACTTTTACGACGGCCAGTGCCGATATATTGTACTTGTGCCAAGTGGGTTTCCTCCTCTTAATTAACCGCGAAGCTCGAAAGCTTCTGGTTTTTGTGCGATATGCTGATGCTCTGGACCAGCGTATACATGTAATTTCTTAATTGTTTGACGACCTAGAGGACCGTTTGGAAGCATTCCTTTAATCGCAAGTTCAAGCATTTTTACAGGGTAGTTAGTACGCATCTCAAGAGCAGTACGTGACTTAAGGCTACCTGTGTAACCAGAGTGACGGTGGTATAATTTATCTTTCAATTTATTACCTGTCAAATGGATTTTTTCAGCGTTGATGATGATGACGTGATCACCTGTATCAACATGTGGTGTAAACGTCGGTTTATGTTTACCGCGTAAAAGAGTTGCAACTTCTGAAGCAAGACGACCAAGCGTTTGTCCTTCAGCGTCGACAACTAGCCATTTACGTTCGACTTCGTGACCTTTAGCCATGAATGTTGTGCGCATATTGTATTTCCTCCTAAAATATCAAATCTGTTCCCTTGTTTTCTCTATCCCTAAACACAAATAAACTTCCGGGGCTTGTTTGTGGGGTTATTGAAATACCATTTATCATGTTACCCTTTATTGTCAATAAAGTCAAGCGTTTTTATGAATACACCAGGATTAGTTGCCATGAGTTCAATAAGTAACTTCTAGTAAGTACAAACCGTGTGCTGCCGCTGTCTTCCCTGCTCTTTGACGATCTCTCGCCTCGAGAATTTTCTGGATATCTTCTGGCTCGTCCCAACCAATACCGACCGCCAGCAAAGCACCCGCAATCGTCCGGACCATATTGTAAAGAAATCCATCACCTTCCACTTCAAGAATCAGTTCATCTTGATGACGTTCAAGTGTTAGTTTTCGGATCGTACGGACTTTATTCGCAGTAGCAGTCTTCGCCGAACAGAAACTTGTGAAATCATGTGTGCCGATTAAATAGGCAGCACCTGCATTCATTCGTTCTACATCTGGATTCCATCTACCTAAATGGACAGCAAAATTACGTTCGAATGGACTTTGTAATTCTCCATAGGACCATTTATATCGATACGTTTTACCTTTTGCACCGTAACGCGCATGGAATTCTTCAGACACCTGTTCAATCGCAGTTATGCGTACGTCTTTAGGTAGAAGCACATTTAATGCCATCAGCCATCGATCACCTAAATCAAGAGGTGTGTCAAAATGGATAACCTGACCTAACGCATGAACACCAGCATCGGTTCGTCCGCTTGCTACTGCGTGTGATGTAGAATCTTTATGCAATTTAACAAGTGCCTTATCGATCTCTGCTTGAACTGTCCGCATGCCTGGCTGAGATTGATAGCCAGCAAAGTTCGTACCGTCATACGAAACAGTCGCTTTCATTCGTTTCAATTTATTCACTTCCTTACCCATAGCAATACACCTACTAATAGCACAAAAGCGATTAGGACAGCAGTATCCCTCATATGCCAAGACAGCTGACGGAACCTTGTGCGACCTTCCCCACCACGGTAACCACGCACTTCCATTGCAATTGCCAAATCTTCTGCACGCTTAAATGCACTAACAAATAGCGGTACAAGCAAAGGAATGACTGCCTGTACCCGTTCTTTGATGGAACCGGTACTTAAATCAGATCCTCTTGCTAGTTGTGCCTTTAATATTTTATCTGTTTCGTCCATAAGAGTTGGAATGAAACGTAGAGAAATGGACATCATCAACGCTAATTCATGTACGGGCAATTTCAGCTTTTTAAACGGATTGAGTAGTGTTTCCAATCCATCCGTAATTGAGATCGGTGAAGTGGTTAACGTCAATACTGTCGTAATCAAAACAAGGACCAAAAATCGGATGGATATGAATATACCCATTCGCAATCCTTCTTCATAAATTTTAATAAACTTCCATTCAAATATAATGGGTCCTTCGCGTGTGAAGAAAATATGTAATAAAAGAGTAAAAATGATTAAAAAGATGACCGGTTTCAACCCGTTGATTAGAAAATATGGTCTGATTCTAGCAAGTGCAATGACAAACGCCGTGAAACCAAGCAAAATGGCATAAGACACTACGTTATTAGCCAAGAACACTGCTACTACAAACAGAAAGACAAAGAGTAATTTGGAACGCGGATCCATACGATGCACAATAGATGTACCGGGAATAAAACGGCCAATAATCATTTTTTCTAACATGGCCGCTCCCCTTTTCTTGCAATGGCTTTTGCTAGTTCTTGCGCCAATACTTCTTCCGTAAGTGCAATACGATCAAAACGCTGTCCACTCATCCTTTCTACTTCACGTTGAAAACGCACAGAACGCGGGACGCTGAGTCGAAATGAATGGAGTTCCTCTTCCAGACTATATATATCTTCAGGCGTCCCTTCCATCACGGCTGTCCCCTCATGCATCACCAGAATCCGATCACTGTAGCGTGCGGCGTCTTCCATACTATGTGTAACGAGGATAGTCGTTAAACTCTCTGTCTTATGCAAATGATGGAACAACTCCATAATTTCTTTACGACCTTTAGGGTCTAGCCCTGCTGTCGGCTCGTCAAGGACTAAGACAGACGGTTTGAACGCAAGGACACCTGCAATGGCAACACGCCGCATTTGACCTCCTGATAGCTCAAAAGGAGACTTTTGCAACACATCTTCAGGCAGACCTAAAAGCTTTACTAGTTCATGTGCGCGAGACCTTGCTACCTCTTTCGGCACACCAAAATTGATAGGACCGAACATAATATCTTTTTCAACTGTCTCTTCAAATAACTGATGTTCAGGAAACTGAAACACAATCCCTACTTGGTGTCGAACTTCTTTCATCTGCTTACCTTTAGTCTGTGCAGTAATCATCGTGTCACCTATTTTGACAATACCCTCAGACGGCTTTAGCAAACCATTCAAATGAAGCAATAATGTCGATTTCCCTGATCCTGTATGACCAATGATTGACGTATAAGAACCTGAAGGGATTGTAGCTGTCACGTCCTGCAAGGCACGTTTCTCAAACGGTGAATCTTTAGCGTATAAGTAGCCTACTTGCTGAAGTGAAATGTCCACAATTCATTCACCAACTCTTCTTCTGTCATATGATTGCTTTCCAACTCTACGCCAGCTATTTTTAATAACTCAGAAACACGTAAAGCAAACGGCAGATCGAGTCCAACCTTTTCAAGTTCAGTACCTTGTTGAAAGATTTCCTGCGGTGTACCTACCATCAAGACTTGTCCTTCATTCATAACCAATATACGATCTGCCAATAACACTTCTTCCAAGTCATGCGTAATGGATAACACAGTCAGTCCGATTTCAGACCGTAATTTCTTGACGATCTCGATTACTTCTTCACGTCCTTGGGGATCCAACATGGAAGTGGCTTCATCTAGAATAAGCAGTTCAGGATGCAAAGCTAATGCACCTGCAATCGCCACACGCTGCTTCTGCCCACCTGAGAGATGATGCGGCTCATGATTGATGTATTCGGTCATCTTCACCTGCTCCAGAGCCTCATGAACACGTTTTACCATCATGTCGTGTGGTACGCCATTGTTTTCAAGTGCAAATGCTACATCATCCTGCACCGTTGAACCGACAAACTGGTTATCAGGGTTCTGAAAGACAATGCCCATACGAGAACGTGTCTCCCAAAGATTATCTTCTGATAGTCGTTCAGAAAAGAGATGTACTTCACCTGACGAAGGAAACATCAAGCCAATCAATAGCTTGGCCAACGTCGACTTACCAGAACCGTTATGTCCTACAACTGCCAGCCATTCTCCTTCATACAAAGTGAAAGATATATCATGTAATGCTTTAGTTGACATAAGCGAAGATTCCTCTTCTTCAATCTCGTAAGAAAAGTCAACGTGGTGCATCGACGCTATTTCCTTCATCTGGATTCCTCCTCTTAAATGTTGTTATGAATCACTATAATTCTTATGTACTCCATTATTCTTATGTATAAAAAAAAAGCGCGTACCTCATCTAAGGAATGCGCCTTTGAAAACGAAAATGCCGGGTGCTCATGCCGACATCTCAGATGAGGTACGTAGAGCTAGACCAGTCGATTACTCGCGGATCATAACACTCAGCTTTTATGTCGTATAAATCTCGTACTTGTAATAAAAGGGTGTGCTGTGCGTGACAGACACACCCTCGAAGTGTTGGAATTACACCAGTTCGATAATAACTACTGGTGCGCCATCGCCACGGCGAGGTCCCATTTTCATTATACGTGTATAACCGCCTTGGCGATCTGCATAACGTGGTGCTACTGTATCAAAAAGTTTTTGAAGTGCAAACACTGTTGCTTCTTCGCCTTCTGCGTTTTCAACAGTCACCTTTTCACGACGAATATATTCAGCCGCTTGACGACGTGCATGAAGATCTCCACGTTTTCCAAGAGTGATCATCTTTTCAACTACTTTACGTAATTCTTTCGCACGTGTTTCAGTTGTCTGGATGCGCTCGTGAATAATAAGATCTGTCGTTAAGTCGCGAAGCATTGCTTTACGTTGTGAACTTGTGCGTCCAAGTTTTCTGTATCCCATTTGAAGTTACCCTCCTTCAATATATGTCAGTTACTCTTCAGAGCGTAACTCAAGGTTTAGCTCATCCAATTTAGCCTTCACTTCTTCAAGCGATTTACGGCCTAAGTTTCGCACTTTCATCATTTCGTCTTCAGACTTGTTAGCAAGTTCTAAAACCGTATTGATGCCTGCACGCTTCAAGCAGTTATAAGATCGAACAGAAAGATCAAGTTCTTCAATCGTCATTTCCAGAACCTTTTCTTTTTGGTCTTCTTCTTTTTCTACCATGATTTCTGCAGTTTGTGCTTCGTCAGTCATACCAACGAATATATTCAAATGCTCTGTAAGAATCTTAGCTCCAAGCGATACTGCCTCTTTAGGACCTATGCTTCCATCTGTCCATACATCGAGTGTCAACTTATCAAAGTTGGTACTTTGTCCGACGCGAGTGTTTTCAACTTGGAAATTAACGCGTGATACAGGAGTGTAAATCGAGTCAATTGGAATCACACCAATCGCTAGATCCTCACGTTTGTTTTGATCGGAAGGAACATATCCGCGTCCACGTACAGCATACATACGCATACGTAAATGTCCATTTTTACCGAGAGTAGCAATCGGGAGATCTGGATTTAATACTTCAACATCACTATCATGTGTGATGTCTGCAGCCGTCACGACGCCTTCACCTTTCACATCGATCTCAATAACTTTCTCATCATCTGAGTAAATTTTGAGTGCTAGTTTCTTCACATTCAAAATAACTGTAGATACGTCTTCGACGACACCTTCAATTGTAGCGAATTCATGAAGTACACCATCGATTTGAATAGATGTCACAGCAGCTCCTGGTAATGAAGACAAGAGAATGCGGCGCAAGGAATTCCCTAAGGTATTTCCATATCCACGCTCTAAAGGTTCGATAATAAACTTACCGAACTGTGAATCTTCACCGATCGTTACTGTTTCAATCTTTGGTTTTTCAATCTCGATCATTTATTTACCCTCCTCAAAACGTCTCTATATTGGTTTAACCTTATTGAATTCACTGATAATAGATAGTCTATTTCAACAGTATTAACAAAAATTGTCTTTCTTAATCCAATAGATTCAAACCGATTATACGCGACGACGTTTTGGCGGGCGACAACCATTGTGTGGAACTGGAGTTACGTCTCTGATTGCAGTAACTTCAAGACCTGCAGCTTGTAGTGAACGGATAGCCGCTTCACGACCAGCACCTGGGCCTTTAACTGTTACTTCCAATGATTTCAAACCATGTTCCATTGCTGTTTTCGCTGCAGTTTCAGCAGCCATTTGTGCAGCAAACGGAGTAGATTTACGGGAACCTCTAAAGCCAAGTGCACCAGCGCTAGACCATGAAAGTGCATTACCGTGGCTATCCGTGATAGTTACGATAGTGTTATTGAACGTTGAACGGATATGTGCAATACCAGTCTCAATATTCTTTTTTACACGACGTTTACGAGTTTGTTGTTTACGTGCCATGTTGGAAAGAACCCTCCTTTACCTATTATTTTTTCTTGTTAGCCATTGTGCGTTTAGGACCCTTACGCGTACGTGCATTGTTTTTCGTGTTTTGTCCACGAACAGGCAATCCACGACGGTGACGGATTCCACGGTTACTACCGATTTCCATCAAACGCTTGATGTTTAGAGAAGTTTCACGACGAAGATCTCCTTCTACTTTCAAGCCGTCAATTTGTTCATGAATCTTATCAAGTTCAGCGTCAGTTAAATCACGAACGCGAGTCTCTTGAGAAATATCAGCTGCAGTTAAAATTGATTGTGCAGTTGTTTTACCAATACCGAATATATATGTCAATGAAATGACAACGCGCTTATCGCGCGGAACGTTTACACCAGCAATACGTGCCATATAAGTTGTGCACCTCCTTGTGTTTTAGCCTTGTCTTTGTTTATGCTTTGGATTTTCACAGATTACCATTACCCGGCCGCGTCTACGAATAACTTTACATTTTTCGCAGATCGGTTTTACAGATGGTCTTACTTTCATCCTACCCAACCTCCTTCAATATTTCGGGAGTGCAAAAGTTTATTTGAAACGGTATGTGATACGACCACGTGTTAAATCGTAAGGTGAAAGTTCCAATGTCACCTTGTCGCCTGGCAGAATACGAATAAAGTGCATACGAATTTTACCTGACACGTGTGCAAGCACAGTATGTCCGTTTTCTAACTCCACTTTAAACATCGCATTCGGCAACGTTTCAAGAACAGTTCCTTCTACCTCAATTACGTCGTCCTTCGCCATCAATCCTGTCTCCCTTCTATATCCAATAAAGGCTTTCACCATCGAGCGGCATCAGTTGCCTTCAAAAGGCTTCCTTCAACATATGTCCAGTTAGCATGAGTGATGTTCGAAAGACGTCTGCCACATTTCGCTGTTTCGCATAAATTGCGAATGAGATCCTTTATTGCCCTCGTTGCAGTGCCAATTATATATTATACTGCCATTGGCAATAGAATGCATGTCAGAACTACCAAGGAATTAATGATAAACTCTCATTTATCTTATAACAGGAACTTAAAGCTTTTGCAGTTCGTTTTCATCCATTACTTTCCGAACAATGATGAAGATGCGCCCGAAAAGGATTGATTACTTTTTATGCTGTTGCAAAATTGCATCCAAGTCCTTGAATACAAGATTAATGTCCTGTTGGCCATTAATTTTAGTCAGTACACCTTTTTCGCCATAAAAGTCGAGTAAAGGAGCTGTCTGATTCATATTTACTTCCAGACGATTCATGACAGTATCCGGATTATCATCTGCACGCTGGTAAAGTTCGCCACCATCTTTATCACACACATCTTCTACCTCTGGAGGATTGAAGATCAAGTGATACGATGTGCCACACACTTTACAAATACGACGCCCAGATAATCGTGCAACTAATTCTTGCGTATCGACTTCGATGTCCAATACGTACTCAATGCTTTTTCCTAAATCCTTAAGTAAAGCATCTAGTGCTTCAGCTTGAGGTACTGTTCTAGGAAAACCATCAAGAAGAAATCCATTGTCACAATCCGTTTTGCTTAAACGCTCACGCACGATACCAATGGTAACTTCATCAGGAACTAATGCTCCTTGATCCATGAACGATTTCGCTTTAACTCCAAGTTCCGTGCCATCTTTGATGGCAGCACGGAACATATCGCCTGTAGAAATATGAGGGATTCCGTACTTCTCGACAATTTTGTCTGCTTGTGTACCTTTACCAGCACCAGGCAGACCCATTAATACGATGTTCATACGTCCTTGCCCTCCGTTTGTTTACAATAGGTCAGGCTATTGCTTTTTATTTCATAAAGCCTCTGTAATGTCTCTTCACTAATTGTGATTCTAATTGCTTCATTGATTCGAGGGCAACCCCTACTACGATGAGCAAGCTCGTTCCGCCGATTTGAGCGGATTCAGGCAAATTCGCCAAGTTAATGAAGAAAATTGGCATAACTGCTACGACGGCAAGAAAAATCGAGCCGACGAACGTCAGCCTATACAGAGTACTTGTTAAGTACTTTTGAGTGTTTGCTCCTGGGCGAATTCCCGGGATATATGCCCCTTGCTTTTTCAGATTGTCTGCCATATTTTCTGGATTCACTTGAATGAATGCATAGAAATACGTAAACGCGACAATAAGTGTTACATATAAAATCATACCGATCGGATTCGTATAATCGAAGATCCGAATAATAGTTTTAGTTACACTGTTCTCACCGAAAAATGGAGCGATTTGTTGTGGCGTGATGAAGAATGCCACCGCAAAGATTACCGGGATAACTCCTGCAGCATTCAATTTCAAAGGTAAATGTGTTTGTTGACTTGCAACAGATTGATTACGTCCTGAGACACGCTTCGCATATTGAATCGGAATTTTCCGCAATGCTTCTTGGAAGTAAATAACTCCGACTACAATGGCTACGATTACGATCAATAACAAGACCATCGTTGCAATTCTAATAAATAGTGCATCTCCAGCGTCTTGAATTTGCGTTACATACAACTGGTTAACAGCATTCGGAATGCCGGCGACAATCCCTGCAAAGATAATGATGGAAATACCATTCCCAACACCTTTTGCAGTAATTTGTTCACCAAGCCATAGTAGGAAAGCTGTACCGGCAGTCAATACAATTGCAATTGTGATATAAGTGGATATGCTGTTGTCTTGAATCAGTGTACCACCAAACGTTTGGTTGAAACCAAATGACATGGCAAGTGCTTGAATAAAGGCAAGAACAATCGTGAAATATCTTGTGAATTGTGCAAGCTTTCGTCTTCCGACGTCCCCTTGTTTTGACCACTCAGTAAACTTTGGAACAACATCCATCTGCAAGAGTTGTACAATGATGGATGCCGTGATATACGGCATTATCCCCATTGCAAAGATCGAGAAGTTGGATAATGCTCCTCCACCGAATGTGTTCAAGAATCCGATAAACTGATTATCTGATTGTTGCAAAGCAGTTGCATCAACGTTTGGAACCGGAACAAATGTCCCTAGTCTGAAAACGATGAGCACTAGGAGGGTGAAAATTATTTTAGACCGGATCTCCTTCACACGCATGAAATTAGAGATTGTCTGAAACATTATACCACCTCTGTTTGCCCGCCTGCTTTTTCAATTGCTTCTTTTGCAGAAGCGGAGAATTTGTTAGCACGTACTGTGATCTTCTTATCAAGTGTTCCGTTACCCAGAATCTTGATACCAGATTTAGCGTTGCTTACAACACCAGTCTCAATTAGCAATTCCGGTGTTACTTCCGTGCCTTCTTCGAAACGATTTAATGTATCGAGGTTAACGATGGCATAATCTTTACGATTGATGTTCGTGAACCCGCGCTTAGGAAGTCGTTGGAAAAGAGGAATTTGTCCACCTTCGAAACCAAGACGTACACCGCCGCCTGAACGAGCGTTTTGGCCGTCATGACCTCTACCAGAAGTCTTACCTGTTCCAGATCCAATCCCACGACCAACACGTTTGCGGTTTCTACGAGATCCTTCAGCTGGTTTTAGCTCATGTAATTTCATCTTATCGGCACCTCCTTATTGTAAAATAGTACTTAAATTTCTTTAACGGTTACCAAGTGGCTAACTTTTGTGATCATACCACGGATGGCATCGTTGCTTTGATGCTCAACTGTTTGATTTAACTTTCGAAGACCTAGTGCTTCAATTGTTTTACGTTGTGTCGGTTTTGAACCAATAACACTTTTCGTAAGGGTGACTTCAAGTTTGTTCGTCATTGTATTTCCCCCCTTAACCTAACAGTTCTTCTACGGATTTACCACGCAATTTGGCAATGTCTTCTGCGCGCTTCAAATTCTGCAACCCTTCGATTGTTGCACGTACCATATTGATCGGTGTGCTTGATCCAAGAGATTTAGAAAGAATATCCGTGATGCCTGCAAGTTCAAGTACCGCACGGACAGGTCCACCTGCGATAACACCAGTACCCGGAGCAGCTGGTTTGATGAGGATTTGTCCTGCACCAAAGCGTCCGATTACTTCATGTGGAGTTGTACCTTTGACCATTGGCACTACAATCAAGTTTTTCTTCGCATCTTCAATTGCTTTACGGATTGCATCTGGAACTTCTTGTGCTTTACCAGTACCAAAACCGACACGACCGTTTTTATCACCGACTACGACAAGTGCAGTGAAGCGGAAACGACGTCCACCTTTTACAACTTTCGCAACGCGGTTGATCGTTACTACGCGTTCTTCGAACTCACTTTTGTTCTGATCATTACGACGCATGAAATATGTCCCTCCCTCTTAATTAAAATTCCAGTCCATTTTCGCGTGCAGCATCGGCTAATGCTTTTACACGGCCGTGGAAAAGATATCCGCCGCGGTCGAAAACAACCGTTTTAACGTCTTTTTCAACAGCTTTCTTTGCAATAAGCTCGCCGACTTTAGCTGCAGATTCAGTGTTGCCAGTAGAGCCAGTCTCAACATCGTTATCTCTTGTAGAAGCGCTAACGATTGTTACACCATTCAAATCATCAATCAATTGTGCATAGATGTGTTTGTTTGAACGGTAAACGTTTAGACGTGGACGCTCTGCAGTTCCGCTGATTTTCGTACGCACACGTGCGTGACGCTTTTTACGGACAGCGTTTTTATCTTGTTTCGTGATCATCGGAGTCACTCCTTCCAAATACCTCGGGCGGTATTATTTACCTGTTTTACCTTCTTTACGACGAACAATTTCGCCTTCATAACGAATACCTTTACCTTTATATGGCTCTGGTGGACGTACTTGACGGATGTTAGAAGCAAGAGCACCTACGTGTTCTTTGTTGTATCCGCGAACGATTATTTTCGTGTTCGCTGGAACTTCAACTTCTACACCTTCTTCTGGTGTGAATTCAACTGGATGTGAGTAACCTACGTTCAATACAAGTTTTTTCCCTTGCATAGAAGCACGATATCCAACCCCAACCAATTCAAGTGTGCGTTCAAATCCTGTAGATACTCCCACTACCATGTTGTTAAGTACAGAGCGTGTAGTACCGTGAATTGAACGGTGAGCTTTTGATTCAGAAGGACGAGTAAATGTAATTACATTACCTTCGTGAGTGATCGTAATTTCTTTATCTAATTGTCTCGAAAGTTCACCTTTCGGACCTTTAACAGTAGCGAAGTTTCCCTCTGAAATTGTTACAGTAACGTTTTCAGGGACTTCGATCTGACGATTACCAATACGGGACATTCTATTGCACCTCCATTCAATTGTAGCTAATTACCAAACGTAAGCGACGACTTCTCCGCCGACTTGTTTAGCGCGGGCTTCTTTGTCTGTTAATACACCGTTTGATGTAGAAACTAGTGCAACACCTAAGCCGTTAAGTACTTTAGGAACTTCATTTGATTTAGCATATACACGAAGTCCTGGTTTAGAAATACGTTTCAAGCCATTGATAACGCGTTCGTTATCTTGACCGTATTTTAGGAAAATGCGGATGATGCCTTGTTTGTTATCTTCCACGTATTCCACATCGCGAACGAAACCTTCTCGTTTTAAGATCTCAGCGATTTCTTTCTTTACGTTTGAAGCAGGTACCTCAAGCTTCTCGTGGCGAACCATGTTCGCATTACGGATGCGTGTAAGCATATCTGCAATCGGATCACTCATTGTCATTTGAATTAACCTCCTTCCCTAATTAGGGGTTTACCAGCTGGCTTTTTTGACGCCAGGAAGTTGTCCCTTGTATGCAAGTTCGCGGAAACAAATACGGCAAAGTTTAAATTTGCGATATACTGAATGTGGACGGCCACAACGTTCGCAGCGTGTATATTCTTGTACTTTGTACTTTGGCGTACGTTTCTGTTTAGCGATCATAGATTTCTTAGCCACGTTTTCGCCTCCCTATTATTTTACTTTTGGAATGGCATGCCACACTGTGCAAGCAACTCACGTGCTTCTTCATCAGTGTTAGCTGTCGTCACGATGACGATATCCATCCCTCGTACTTTTGATACTTTATCGAAGTCAATTTCAGGGAAAATAAGTTGCTCTTTCACACCAAGAGTATAGTTACCGCGACCGTCAAACGCTTTTTTAGAAACGCCACGGAAGTCACGTACACGTGGTAATGAGATTGTAACTAATTTATCGAGGAACTCATACATGCGCTCACCGCGAAGCGTTACTTTAGCTCCGATCGGCATTCCTTCACGTAAACGGAATCCTGCGATAGATTTTTTCGCTTTCGTAATGACTGGTTTTTGACCTGAAATAGTTGCAAGATCCTCAACAGCTGCATCAAGTGCTTTTGTATTTTGGACAGCATCACCAACACCCATGTTGATAACGATTTTATCTACTTTAGGAACTTGCATAACAGATGTATATTCAAACTTGCTCATTAGAGCAGGTGTGATTTCTTTAGAAAACTTCTCTTTCAAACGACTCATCAGTCGGACCTCCTTTCATGCAATACTTACTTATCCAATGATTCACCGGATTTTTTTGCAATACGTACTTTTTTACCGTCTTCCATTTTGTAACCTACACGAGTCGGCTCGCCTGTTTTAGGATCGATTACCATCACGTTTGAGACGTGGATTGTAGACTCTTGGCTTACAATTCCGCCCTGTGGGTTTTCTTGGTTCGGCTTTGTGTGTTTCTTGACGATATTAATACCTTCAACAAGCACACGGTCTTTTTTCGGGTAAGCAGTTAGGATCACACCTGTTTTGCCTTTATCTTTCCCAGAGATCACCATTACTTTGTCGCCTTTTTTAACGTGCATTTATCGCACCTCCTTGACTGGCTCTGTCATTAGAATTAAAGAACTTCTGGAGCAAGTGAAATGATTTTCATGAAGTTATTGTCGCGTAGTTCGCGAGCAACTGGTCCGAAAATACGTGTTCCACGTGGCCCTTTATCATCACGGATAATAACGCAAGCATTCTCATCGAATGTAATGTATGAACCGTCTTTACGACGAACTCCACTTTTCGTACGAACGATGACCGCTTTAACAACGTCACCCTTCTTAACAACGCCACCTGGTGTTGCCTTCTTAACCGTAACAACAACTACGTCACCGATGTTAGCTACTTTACGACCTGATCCGCCTAGTACTTTAATTGTTAGTACTTCGCGTGCACCAGAGTTGTCAGCAACTTTCATTCTACTTTCCTGTTGAATCATCGAGGTTACCTCCTTCCGAAATCTGAGTTAAAAACCTATTAGATGATGATCGCTTTTTCAACGACTTCTAGAAGACGGAAACGCTTAGTTGCTGATAATGGACGTGTTTCCATAATACGAACAACATCGCCGATTTTCGCTTCGTTTAGCTCATCATGAACTTTAAGTTTCTTAGAATACTTTACACGCTTACCGTATAAAGAATGTTTTTTGTATGTTTCTACCATTACCGTAACGGTTTTATCCATTTTATCGGAAACCACACGGCCTGTGTATACTTTGCGCTGATTACGCTCAGTCATGGCTGCAACCTCCTTCATCAGTTATTTGCACTGATTTCTCTTTGTCGTATTACAGTTTTCATGCGCGCAATCGATTTGCGTACTTCACGGATGCGTGCAGTGTTTTCTAATTGACCTGTCGCTAACTGGAAGCGAAGGTTGAAAAGCTCTTCTTTAAGTGATTTCACTTTTTGCTCAATCTCTGCAGTTGTTAAGTCACGAATTTCATTAGCTTTCATTAGACTCACCACCAATTTCTTGTCGTTTTACAAACTTGCTTGTTACAGGAAGTTTGTGCGATGCAAGTCTAAGTGCCTCACGAGCAACCTCTTCTGAAACACCTGCAATTTCGAACATTACTCTACCAGGTTTCACAACTGCAACCCAGCCTTCTACAGCACCTTTACCGGAACCCATCCGGACTTCTAGAGGCTTTTTAGTATATGGTTTGTGCGGGAAAATATTGATCCATACTTTACCGCCACGTTTCATGTAACGAGTCATAGCAATACGAGCAGATTCAATCTGACGGTTAGTGATCCAACTTGCTTCTAGAGCTTGAAGACCAAACTCACCAAACTGAACTGTAGCGCCACCTTTTGTTTCACCACGCATTTTCCCACGGAATACACGACGATGTTTTACACGTTTAGGCATTAACATATTATTTGCCTCCTTCCCCAGAGTTCTTCTTAACTTTTACTGGAAGGACTTCACCACGATAAATCCATACCTTTACGCCAAGCTTACCATAAGTAGTATCAGCTTCAGCATGTGCATAATCTATATCTGCACGTAATGTATGAAGAGGGACAGTTCCTTCACTGTAGTGTTCTGCACGAGCGATATCAGCACCGCCGAGACGACCAGACACTTGTGTTTTAATTCCTTTTGCGCCAGAACGAATAGTACGTTGAATCGCTTGTTTCTGAGCACGACGGAATGATACACGACTTTCTAATTGACGAGCGATTGATTCTGCGACTAATCTCGCATCCAAATCAGCACGTTTGATTTCTACGATGTTGATGTGTACACGCTTGCCTGTAATCTCGTTAAGTTGCTTACGAAGTGTTTCTACTTCGGAACCACCTTTACCGATAACCATACCTGGCTTTGCAGTGTGGATTGTAATATTAACACGCTTAGCAGCACGCTCAATTTCAACCTTTGAAACAGATGCTTCTACAAGACGTTTTTCGATGTATTCACGGATCTTTAAGTCTTCATGTAGTAAGGACGCATAATCTTTTTCCGCGTACCATTTTGAGTCCCAGTCACGGATGACGCCTACACGTAGTCCATTAGGATGTACTTTTTGGCCCACTAATTACCCCTCCTTCTTTTCAGATACCACTAATGTGATGTGGCTTGTACGTTTGTTGATCGCACTTGCACGACCTTGTGCACGTGGACGGAAACGTTTCATTGTTGGTCCTTCATCTACGAATACTTCACTGACGATTAAGTTCTCAGTATCCATTTCGTAGTTATGTTCAGCGTTTGCAATTGCTGATTTCAATAATTTTTCCACGACTGGAGATGCCGCTTTAGGCGTAAGTCGTAGAATAGCCATAGCTTCACCTATATTCTTGCCGCGGATAAGATCAACGACCAAACGAACTTTGCGAGAAGCAATACGGACTGTGCGTACAGATGCTTTAGCTTGTTGCATCAGGATAACCTCCTCTCAAATTAGCGTTTTGTTTTCTTATCGTCGGCACCATGGCCTCGGTATGTGCGTGTAGGTACGAATTCACCTAGTTTGTGACCTACCATATCTTCTGTTACATAAACAGGAACATGTTTACGTCCATCATATACTGCAATCGTCAATCCGATGAAAGTCGGGAAGATTGTTGAACGGCGTGACCATGTTTTAATAACTTGTTTCTTTTCTGAGTCTTTTTGTGCGTCAACCTTTTTTAGTAAATGGTCATCTGCAAAAGGTCCTTTTTTCAAGCTGCGGCCCATTCTGGAACCTCCTTCCAAGTATGTACTACGGTCCATCTACTGAACCGCAGTGCAATAACATTATTTTTTACGACGGCGAACGATAAGTTTATCTGATTTATTGTTCTTCGAACGTGTCTTGAATCCAAGAGTTGGTTTACCCCAAGGAGTAACAGGACTTGGACGACCGATTGGTGTACGTCCTTCACCACCACCGTGTGGGTGATCGTTAGGGTTCATTACAGATCCACGAACAGATGGGCGTTTGCCTAACCAACGTGAACGACCTGCTTTACCAATGTTGATCAATTCGTGTTGTTCGTTACCAACTTGACCGATTGTAGCACGGCAAGTAGCAAGGATCATACGAACTTCACCTGATTGTAGACGAATGATGACGTATTTGCCTTCGCGTCCTAGTAGTTGAGCAGAAGTTCCTGCAGAACGAACTAATTGTCCGCCTTTGCCTGGCTTCATTTCAATGTTGTGAATCGTAGAACCCATAGGGATGTTCTCTAATGGTAGAGCATTTCCTACGCGGATATCCGCTTCAGGTCCTGAAATGATTGTGGAACCTACTGTCAATCCTTTAGGAGCAAGGATGTATTTCTTTTCTCCATCTGCATAATTGATTAATGCGATGTTTGCCGAACGGTTTGGATCGTATTCGATCGTAGCAACGCGTCCTGGAATGCCATCTTTCCGACGTTGGAAATCGATGACACGGTATTGGCGCTTATGTCCTCCACCTTGGTGACGAACTGTCATTCTACCTTGGTTGTTACGTCCGCCTTTACGCTTGACTGGTTCAAGCAATGATTTTTCTGGTTTGCTAGCTGTAATCTCAGCAAAATCAGAAGAAGTCATGTTACGACGTCCGTTGGAGGTAGCTTTGTACTTCTTAATCGCCATTTTGTGTTCCCTCCTTCATTTATTATGGGTTAATTACATTTCAAAAAGTTCGATATCTTTGGAATCAGTAGTTAGTGTAACAATTGCCTTACGACGCTTGTTTGTATAACCAGCATGTTTCCCCATACGCTTGAACTTACCTTTGTAGTTCATAACGTTAACTTTTTCAACTTTAACACCGAAGATTTCTTCAATAGCTTGTTTCACGTGAGTTTTGCTCGCGCGCGTATCAACTTCGAATGTATATTTTCTTAAGTCTTCCATTTGTTCAGAAGAATGCTCGGTAATGACCGGACGTTTCAGAATATCACGTGCTTCCATTAACCAAGCACCTCCTCGACTTTTTCTATTGCTGCTTTTGTCATTACAAGCTGGTCATGTCCGACTAGGTCTAGAACATTAATACCGTTCGCTGAAACGACGCTGATTCCTGGAATATTACGAGCAGACAATGCTACTGATTCTTCTAGGTCAGCTGTAACAAATAATGCTTTCTTAGTGATTGAAAGATCTTCAAGCACTTTTACAAAGCCCTTTGTTTTTGGTGCATCAAATGCTAAGTTTTCTAGAACGATTAGTTCTTCAGCTGCTACTTTCGTAGAAAGAGCGGATAGAAGAGCTAAACGACGAACTTTCTTAGGCATTTTATAGCTGTAACTACGTGGTGAAGGACCGAATACGATACCGCCTCCACGCCATTGTGGTGATCTGATTGAACCTTGACGAGCACGACCTGTACCCTTTTGACGCCATGGTTTACGACCGCCGCCTGCTACTTCCGCGCGAGTTTTAACCTTGTGGTTACCTTGGCGTAAAGAAGCTTGTTGTTGAACAATTGCTTCGAATAATACTGCTTCATTCGGCTCGATTCCAAAAATCGCATCGTTTAGTTCGATGTCGCCGACAGCAGAACCTGTTTGACTTACTACAGATACTTTAGGCATTCCTGTTTCCTCCTTTCTGTTTTACTCAGTTTCCTTTGATAGCACTTTTCACTTGTACAAGTGATTTACGAGCTCCAGGAACGTTACCTTTTACTAATAACAAGTTGCGCTCAGCGTCAACTCGAACGATTTCAACGTTTTGGATCGTTACTGTTTTGCCACCAGTACGTCCAGGTAATTTTTTTCCTTTGAATACGCGTTGTGCATCAACTGCTCCAAGTGAACCTGGTGCGCGATGGAAACGTGATCCGTGAGACATTGGTCCACGTGAGTAACCGTGGCGCTTAATGACACCTTGGAATCCTTTACCTTTTGAAACTCCTGTAATGTCTACTACTTCGCCTTCTGCGAATGTATCGACTTTGACTTCCTGACCAACTTCGTATGCACTAACGTCAGCTCCGCGAACTTCGCGAATGAAGCGCTTAGGTGCAGTGTTAGCTTTTGCTACATGGCCTTGTTCTGGCTTGTTTGAAAGCTTTTCACGTTTATCATCAAATCCTAGTTGGATTGACTCGTAGCCGTCTGTTTCAATTGTCTTCTTTTGAAGAACAACGTTTGGAGCAGCTTCAATCACTGTTACTGGGATTAGATCGCCGTTTTCAGCAAAAACTTGCGTCATTCCGACTTTTCTTCCTAAGATTCCTTTGGTCATTAGTCACACCTCCTGTAATATTGTTTGTTTTTATGTTTTATAGTTTAATTTCGATGTCGACGCCTGATGGTAAATCAAGCTTCATAAGTGCATCCACCGTTTGTGGCGTTGGATTCACGATATCGATTAAACGTTTGTGCGTACGCATTTCAAATTGCTCACGTGAATCTTTGTATACGTGAACAGCACGCAATACCGTGTAAACTGATCTTTCAGTTGGTAACGGAATTGGACCTGAAACACTAGCTCCAGAACGTTTAGCCGTTTCAACAATCTTTTCAGCTGACTGATCGATCATTCTGTGATCGTAAGCTTTCAATCTAATACGAATCTTTTGTTTTGCCATTATTTTCCCTCCCTTTCGCCTATTTTCTAGACAATTCTCCACGAAAATTTTCCTTACACGCGCCATGGCAAAGCGGCCGGGTGTATCGGTAACCTCTCGCTTCATCGCAGTCAAAGACCAACATTCAACATTATACATAATATAAAAGGATTGTGCAACCCTTTTGAAGAAATTAGTTTAACTTTTAATCCGTTTACTATACTACCAGCATTCTTCTTGATTTGCACGCGATTCGATGTGCACTTATAGAATCTATTTCTCATTCTATATCCGATTACATACTAACTTTAGTATCATCGAAAGCAAAAAAAAACCCGCCTCAAGGGCGGGATCAAAACAAATTATTTTGTGATTGTTGCTACAACGCCAGCTCCAACTGTACGTCCACCTTCACGGATTGAGAATTTAGTACCTTCTTCAATCGCGATAGGAGAAATAAGTTCAACTGTCATTTCAACGTTATCTCCAGGCATAACCATTTCTACGCCTTCAGGAAGTTGAATGATACCAGTTACATCAGTTGTACGGAAGTAGAACTGAGGACGGTAGTTTGAGAAGAATGGAGTATGACGTCCACCCTCTTCTTTTGATAGAACATAAACTTCAGATTTGAACTGAGTGTGTGGAGTGATTGTTCCTGGCTTAGCAAGAACTTGTCCACGTTCGATATCTTCACGTGATACACCACGAAGAAGAGCACCGATGTTGTCGCCTGCTTCTGCATAGTCAAGAAGTTTACGGAACATCTCTACACCAGTTACAGTAGTAGCTTTTGGTTCTTCAGCAAGACCGATGATGTCAACAACATCTCCGACTTTAACTACTCCACGCTCAACACGGCCAGTTGCAACTGTACCGCGACCTGTGATTGAGAATACGTCCTCAACAGGCATCATGAATGGCTTGTCAGTGTCACGAGTTGGTGTTGGAATATAGTCATCTACCGCTTGCATAAGTTCAAGGATTTTTTCTTCCCACTCTGGCTCTCCTTCAAGAGCTTTAAGAGCTGATCCTTTGATTACAGGAATATCATCACCAGGGAAGTCGTAATCAGAAAGAAGTTCACGGATTTCCATTTCTACTAATTCAAGTAGTTCTTCGTCATCTACCATGTCACATTTGTTCATGAAGACAACTAGGTAAGGAACACCTACTTGACGTGAAAGAAGGATGTGCTCACGTGTTTGTGGCATTGGACCATCAGCAGCAGATACTACTAAGATTCCGCCGTCCATTTGTGCAGCACCAGTGATCATGTTTTTAACGTAGTCAGCGTGACCTGGGCAGTCAACGTGTGCATAGTGACGCTTGTCAGTTTCGTACTCAACGTGTGAAGTACTGATTGTAATTCCACGCTCTTTTTCTTCAGGTGCGTTATCAACGTCAGCATATGACTTTGCTTCTCCACCTTGTGCTTTAGAAAGAACTGTTGCGATTGCAGCAGTCAAAGTTGTTTTACCATGGTCAACGTGACCAATTGTTCCTACGTTTGCGTGCTCCTTGGAGCGGTCGAATTTTTCTTTACCCATTTTAGAGGTCCTCCCTTTATTTAAAAAGATTAATTTTTATAATATGGATAGTCGAATGTATACCTTCGACTATCCATATCTTACAAGTATTGCTTAAAAGAAACAAGGATGAACTTTATTATTCACCTTTGTTTTTCTTGATTACTTCTTCAGCGATAGACTTTGGAAGTTCCTCATAGTGATCAAACACCATTGAGAATACTCCGCGTCCTTGCGTGTTTGAACGTAGAGATGTTGCATAACCAAACATTTCAGCAAGTGGAACCATCGCACGAACTACTTGTGCGTTACCACGAGCTTCCATACCTTCAACACGGCCACGGCGTGATGTAATATCACCCATGATATCGCCCATGTATTCTTCCGGAATGATTACTTCTACTCTCATTGTCGGTTCAAGAATTACAGGATTACATTTTGATGCAGCATTTTTCAAAGCCATTGATGCAGCAATCTTAAATGCCATCTCGTTGGAGTCGACGTCATGGTAAGATCCGTCATACAGGCGTGCTTTGACATCGATTAATGGATATCCAGCTAAAATACCGTTATCTAATGAATCACGAATTCCCGCTTCAACTGCTGGGATATATTCACGAGGAACAGAACCACCAACAACATTATTCACGAACTCGAATCCTTTTCCTTCTTCGTTTGGACCAAATTCGATCCATACGTGACCAAACTGTCCACGTCCACCTGATTGACGAACGAATTTACCTTCGACTTCAGCTGACTGACGGAATGTTTCGCGGTAAGAAACTTGTGGTGCACCCACGTTTGCTTCCACTTTAAATTCACGACGTAGACGGTCGACGATAATATCCAAGTGAAGTTCACCCATACCTGCGATGATAACTTCTCCTGTTTCTTGATCTGTGTGCGCACGGAATGTTGGATCTTCTTCTTGTAGCTTACCAAGAGCTTGACCCATTTTATCCTGATCCGCCTTTGTTTTCGGTTCAATCGCTACAGAGATTACCGGTTCAGGGAATACCATTGATTCAAGAATGATCAATGATTTCTCGTCACATAGTGTGTCTCCAGTAGTTGTATCTTTCAAACCAACAGCAGCAGCAATTTCACCCGCGTGTACTTCAGAAATCTCTTCACGGCTGTTTGCGTGCATTTGTAGAATACGTCCTACGCGCTCACGCTTACCTTTTGTAGAGTTTGCTACGTAAGAACCTGCTTGAAGAACACCAGAGTATATACGGAAGAATGTAAGTTTACCTACATAAGGATCCGTCATAACTTTAAACGCCAATGCTGAGAAAGGTGCTTCATCAGTTGATTCACGCACTTCCTCTTCTTCAGTCTCAGGGTTGAAGCCCATCATTGGTGGTACATCAAGTGGTGATGGTAGGTAGTCTACTACCGCATCCAGTACTAGTTGTACACCTTTGTTTTTGAAAGCAGTTCCACAAACTACAGGATAGAATTCAACTGCCAACGTAGCTTTACGAATAGCTGTTGTAAGTTCTTCTATTGTAAGTTCTTCACCGCCAAGATATTTTTCCATAAGATCTTCATCGAAATCTACAACAGCTTCGATTAGGCTCTCACGATATTTTTTAGCTAGTTCAAGATGTTCAGCAGGAATTTCTTCCACTGTCGTATCTGTTCCTAGATCATTTGGATACATAGTTGCCTTCATTTCGATTAAGTCAATAATTCCTGAGAAGTTATCTTCCGCACCGATCGGCAATTGAATAGGATGTGCATTCGCTTGTAGGCGATCACGTAGTGTTCCTACAGAATAAAGGAAGTCAGCACCCGTCTTATCCATTTTGTTTACGAATACAAGACGTGGTACTTTGTAGTTTGTCGCTTGACGCCAAACTGTCTCTGTTTGTGGTTCAACACCTGATTGAGCATCAAGTACCGCTACAGCACCATCCAATACGCGAAGTGAACGTTCAACTTCAACTGTGAAGTCTACGTGCCCCGGTGTATCGATGATATTTACGCGGTGACCTTTCCATGCTGCTGTTGTTGCAGCGGAAGTAATCGTGATTCCACGTTCTTGCTCTTGCTCCATCCAGTCCATTTGTGATGCACCTTCGTGCGTTTCACCAATCTTGTGGATTTTACCTGTGTAAAAAAGGATCCGCTCAGTTGTCGTTGTCTTACCAGCGTCAATGTGAGCCATGATACCAATGTTACGAGTATTCTCTAGTGAGAACTCTCTAGCCATTTTGTAATCTCCTTCCGTTTCGGATTACTGCTATTGTTTATCCGACCTTACCAGCGATAGTGAGCGAATGCTCTGTTGGCTTCAGCCATTTTATGCATTTCTTCACGGCGTTTAACAGAAGCACCTGTGTTATTTGATGCATCAAGAATTTCATTCGCTAGACGTTCTTCCATTGTTTTTTCTCCACGTGTACGTGAATAGTTTACAAGGTAACGAAGACCTAGAGTCGAACGACGTTCAGGGCGTACTTCAACCGGCACTTGATAGTTAGCTCCACCTACGCGGCGAGCGCGCACTTCAAGAACTGGCATTACATTATTTAAAGCTGCTTCGAATACTTCGATTGGCTCTTGTCCAGAACGTTCTTTAACAATTTCGAACGCTCCATAAAGAATCTTTTGAGAAGTACCTTTTTTACCGTCTACCATCATTTTGTTGATAAGGCGGCTTACAAGCTTGGAATTATAAATCGGATCAGGTAGTACATCACGTTTTGTTACTGGACCTTTACGAGGCATAATTAGTTCCTCCTTTCAATATGGTTAGTTTTGTCTTACTTCTTAACTTTGGGCTTTTTAGCTCCATACATTGAACGGCTTTGCATACGGCCAGTAACTCCAGCTGTATCAAGTGCCCCACGTACGATATGGTAACGAACACCCGGTAAATCTTTTACGCGTCCTCCGCGGATTAGTACCACACTGTGTTCTTGCAAGTTGTGGCCTTCACCTGGAATATATGCGTTTACTTCCAATGTATTAGTTAAACGAACACGAGCATACTTACGTAGCGCCGAGTTTGGCTTCTTAGGAGTCATAGTACCAACACGTGTACAAACACCTCTTTTTTGTGGTGAGTTCACGTTTGTCATAGACTTTTTAAAGCTGTTATAGCTTTTTCCTAGAGCCGGAGACTTAGAATTTTCCGTTTTCGATTTACGAGGTTTACGGACTAATTGATTAATTGTAGGCATCAGGTTGTTCCTCCTTCCGAGCTTTTTATAATACCACACACCCAGGTGGTTCATTTTTGAGTAAAAACAAAGTTTTTGTGCGTGCACACACAAAAACGGGTGACAGTAACTCCAGAGATCTCTGCTTACTGTTATTTTATAATGATGATTGCTTATCGCCTTGCACTTATTCGAAAGAACATTTTTCTTCCTGATAAGTTAACGGTCAACAACTATCAACCTTTTGTATATTATCATCTTCACAACGACTTGTCAACAAATTTAAGAAAATAAACGGGAACGATGTCCCGTTTATTTTTATTCAGCTGTAATAGTCTCTTCTACTTCATCATGTTGCATTTTTATTTGACGGTATCTCTGCATACCAGTACCTGCAGGAACCAATTTCCCAATAATAACGTTTTCTTTCAGACCTAGCAACTCATCTGTTTTACCTTTAATAGCTGCATCTGTAAGAACTCTAGTCGTTTCTTGGAATGATGCGGCTGACAAGAACGATTCCGTTTCAAGTGAAGCTTTCGTAATTCCAAGAATTACAGGACGTGAAGTAGCTGGAACTTTACCCGCTAACAACACCTTTTCGTTCGCTTCAGAAAATTGGTGGATGTCCAATAATGAACCTGGAAGAAGATCCGTGTCTCCTGCTTCGATAACTCGAACTTTACGAAGCATTTGACGTACCATCACTTCAACGTGCTTATCACCAATCTCTACACCTTGCATACGGTAAACTTTTTGAACTTCTTTCAACAGATACTCTTGTACAGTTGAAACGTCCTTTACTATGATCAATTGTTTAGGATCAATTGAACCTTCAGTAATAGTTTGTCCACGCTCAACCACATCGCCTACTTCTACGCTTAAACGCGCATTATACAACGTAGGATATTTACGTGTTTCTACTTCGCCTTCAATAGTGATTTCTTTTAACCCTTCACGGATTTCATCAATTTCAATAACCGTACCTGCAATTTCAGAAATAACCGCTACACCTTTCGGATTCCGGGATTCGAAAATCTCCTGAATACGTGGAAGACCTTGTGTAATATCATCTCCAGCAACTCCACCTGTGTGGAATGTACGCATCGTTAACTGCGTTCCTGGTTCTCCGATAGATTGTGCCGCAATGATTCCCACTGCTTCCCCTACTTCTACCGTCTCTCCAGTAGCCAAGTTGATACCGTAACATTTTTTACATACGCCATGTTTTGTATTACAAGTAAATGCAGAACGAATCGTCACTTCTTCGATACCGGCTTGAATTACTATGTTCGCTATGTCCGCAGTAATTAATCCGTTTTTCTCAAGAATGACTTCACCTGTTTCCGGATGTTTGATAGTCTTCTTCGTGTGTCGACCTTCAATACGCTCAAACAGTGTTTCGATCATTTCATTTCCTTCGGTTAATGCAGTAATCGCAAGACCGCGGTCTGTTCCGCAATCTTCTTCACGAACGATAACATCTTGCGCTACGTCTACGAGACGACGAGTCAAGTAACCTGAATCGGCAGTCTTCAGTGCTGTATCGGCAAGACCTTTACGTGCACCGTGTGTAGAGATAAAGTATTCGAGTACTGTTAGCCCCTCACGGAAGGAAGATTTGATCGGAAGTTCGATAATCCGCCCAGCCGGGTTGGCCATTAGTCCACGCATACCAGCAAGTTGTGTGAAGTTTGATGCGTTACCACGGGCTCCGGAGTCACTCATCATAAAGATCGGGTTTTCAATATCCAATGAATCCATTAGCTTATTCTGGATGATATCCTTCGCATGGCTCCAATAAGAGATGACACGATCATAGCGCTCTTCTTCGGTAATTAAACCACGTCGGAACTGCTGCGTGACTTTGTCAACTTTTTCTTGTGCTTCATGAAGAATCTCTGCTTTATTTGGCAAAACGACGATATCGGAAATACCGATCGTAATTCCAGCACGAGTAGAATATTTAAATCCTAGGTTTTTCATTCTATCCAACATTCTAGAAGTTTCTGTAATGTGGAAGCGTCGGAAGATTTCCGCGATAATTTCCCCAAGGATTGCTTTTTTGAATGGCGTGATCAGTTCTGCTTCTTGCAAATGTTCCTTAACATTCACTGTTCCGTCGATGAAATACTTTTCAGGTGTTTCTACCTGTAAGTTTTGATTCGTCGGTTCGTTAATGTACGGGAACGATTCCGGTAGAATCTCATTGAAAATGATTTTACCTACAGTCGTTAACAATAGCTGACTATTTTGCTTATCCGTAAACGTTGGATTGTTAATACTGCCAGCCTGAACTGCGATGCGGGAATGTAAGTGAACGTGTCCTGTTTGATAGGCGATTAACGCTTCATTCGGATCACTGAACACAGAACCTTCTCCAGCTGCATTTTTACGCTCGACTGTTAAGTAATAGTTACCAAGAACCATATCCTGTGAAGGAGTTACAACTGGTTTTCCGTCTTTCGGATTCAAAATGTTTTGGGCAGCTAACATCAATAAACGCGCTTCAGCTTGAGCTTCAGCAGATAGCGGTACGTGAACAGCCATTTGGTCACCATCGAAGTCAGCGTTGTAAGCTGTACATACTAGAGGGTGTAATGTAATTGCGCGCCCTTCGACCAGTATCGGTTCAAACGCTTGAATCCCTAGACGGTGAAGCGTTGGTGCTCGGTTAAGAAGCACTGGATGTTCTTTGATGACATCTTCCAATACATCCCACACTTCGGAATGAAGACGTTCAATTTTACGTTTCGCACTCTTGATGTTATGCGCCAAATTGCGTTCTACTAATTCTTTCATAACGAACGGCTTAAATAGCTCAATCGCCATTTCTTTTGGCAGACCGCATTGGTACATTTTCAAGTTAGGGCCTACTACGATAACCGAACGACCAGAATAGTCTACACGTTTACCAAGTAAGTTCTGGCGGAAACGTCCTTGCTTACCTTTCAGCATGTGAGAAAGTGATTTCAATGGACGGTTGCCTGGACCCGTTACAGGTCTTCCACGACGGCCATTATCTACTAGTGCATCTACTGCTTCTTGAAGCATCCGCTTCTCATTCTGAACGATAATACCAGGCGCTCCTAAATCCAATAGACGCTTCAGACGATTGTTCCGGTTAATAACCCTACGGTAAAGATCATTCAAGTCAGATGTTGCAAAACGCCCTCCGTCTAGCTGTACCATAGGACGTAATTCAGGAGGGATAACAGGAAGTACTTCCAATACCATCCATTCCGGACGATTTCCAGAGTTACGGAAAGATTCCACGACTTCCAGACGTCGGATTGCGCGTGTACGACGCTGACCTTGTACTGTTTTCAACTCTTCTTTCAATGAATCTGTTTCTTTATCCAAGTCGATTGCACGAAGTAGCTGCTCGATTGCTTCTGCTCCCATTGCAGCTTGGAATTTAGAACCATATTTTTCACGGTACAAACGGTACTCTTTTTCAGAAAGCAGCTGTTTACGCTCAAGTGGCGTATCCGCCGGTTCGACAACTACGTAAGATGCAAAGTAGATAATCTCTTCCAATGCACGTGGTGTCATATCCAGAATCAAGCCCATACGGCTAGGAATTCCTTTGAAGTACCAAATATGTGTGACAGGTGCCGCAAGCTCGATGTGACCCATTCGTTCGCGACGTACTTTTTGACGCGTTACCTCTACGCCACAACGATCACAGACAACGCCCTTATAACGAACCCGTTTATATTTACCACAGTGACATTCCCAATCTTTCGTTGGGCCGAAGATTCTCTCACAGAATAATCCGTCTTTCTCTGGCTTTAGTGTACGGTAATTGATCGTTTCAGGTTTTTTCACTTCTCCATACGACCAAGAGCGAATCTTGTCAGGTGAAGCAAGGCCAATTTTCATATACTCAAAATTATTAACATCTATCAAGGAGCCAACCTCCCTTTAGTCTAATCGCCATAACGGCTTATCAGTCAACTTAACTTGTAATAGTACATTCACGTAAGACATTCTTCTTACTGAATAAAATAGAAGAGGGTGCTCGAAGCCCTCTTCTATTCGTTTTTGTTTGGTTTATTTACATTTCAGATTAGCGTTATCGACTTTAGGCGATCGGCTGATCTTCTTTCATCAAGTTCAATGCGTCAGTTGGTTGCAAGTCTTCTTCGTCATCTAGATCACGAAGCTCAATTTCTTCAAAGTCTTCCGTCAACATTTTCACGTCTAATCCCAAACTCTGAAGTTCTTTGATTAGTACTTTAAATGATTCCGGTACACCTGGTTGAGGTACGCTATCACCTTTGACAATCGCTTCATATGTTTTCACACGACCTACGACGTCATCGGATTTGACTGTTAAGATTTCTTGCAATGTATAAGCAGCACCATATGCTTCCAGTGCCCATACTTCCATTTCCCCGAAACGTTGTCCACCGAACTGGGCTTTACCGCCGAGTGGTTGCTGCGTAACGAGAGAGTATGGCCCAGTAGAACGCGCGTGCAACTTATCATCTACCATGTGGGCAAGTTTGATCAAGTACATAACGCCGACTGACACGCGGTTATCAAATGGTTCACCTGAACGGCCATCGTATAGCATTGTTTTACCGTCACGGTTCATTCCCGCTTCTTCCATTGTAGCCCAAACGTCTTCTTCGTTCGCACCATCAAATACAGGAGATGCAGTGTGAATACCTAGACTGCGCGCAGCCATACCAAGATGCATTTCAAGAACCTGTCCGATATTCATACGTGATGGAACCCCAAGTGGGTTCAACATGACATCGATCGGTGTACCATCTGGAAGGAACGGCATTTCCGATTCAGGTAAAATTCGGGAAATAACACCCTTGTTACCGTGACGTCCTGCCATCTTATCTCCAACAGAGATTTTACGTTTCTGTACGATATATACTCGTACCAACTGGTTTACTCCTGGGGATAGCTCATCGCCATCTTCACGGTTAAAGACTTTAACATCCAGAACAATTCCGCCTGCTCCATGGGGTACACGTAATGAAGTATCGCGAACTTCGCGTGCTTTTTCCCCAAAGATTGCATGTAGAAGACGTTCTTCCGCAGTCAATTCCGTAACTCCCTTAGGCGTTACTTTACCGACCAGGATATCACCATCACGTACTTCTGCACCGATACGGATAATTCCTCTGTCGTCCAAGTTGCGCAGTGCATCTTCTCCGACGTTTGGAATATCACGCGTGATTTCTTCTGGTCCAAGCTTAGTATCACGTGCCTCTGATTCATATTCTTCAATATGAACGGATGTGAATACATCATCTTTCACCAGACGCTCACTCATGATAATCGCATCCTCATAGTTGTAGCCATCCCATGTCATGAATGCTGTTAGAACGTTCCGACCAAGCGCAAGTTCTCCCTGTTCCATTGATGGTCCGTCCGCAAGAATATCAAGCGGTTTTACGCGGTCGCCAACTTTTACAATCGGGCGTTGGTTATAGCAAGTTCCCTGGTTCGAACGAATGAATTTAGATAAACGACAAACGACAAGGTCACCCTTGACTTCTTTACCGCCCACTTCTTCAATACGACGAATACGAATTTCTTTCGCTTCAACGTGTTCTACGATACCGTGGTATTTAGATACAACAGCCGCCCCTGAATCACGCGCGGAAATATGTTCCATACCTGTACCCACAAATGGTGCTTCAGGATTTAATAAAGGAACTGCTTGACGTTGCATGTTCGCACCCATCAATGCACGGTTAGAGTCATCATTTTCTAAGAACGGAATACATGCAGTAGCTGCAGATACAACTTGCTTAGGTGAAACGTCCATATAGTCTATTTGTTCGCGGCGGAATACAGTATTATCCCCTTGGAAACGACCTACCACGCCCTCATTAGTAAATGATCCGTCTTCCTCAAGTAGTGAGTTAGCCTGTGCTACAACATAGTTATCTTCAATATCTGCTGTCAAATAATCAATTTGCGCTGTAACGCGACCCGTTTCAGGATCTACTTTACGATAAGGAGTTTCAATGAAACCAAATTGGTTCACTTTCGCGAATGTAGACAGCGAGTTAATCAATCCAATGTTCGGTCCCTCTGGTGTTTCAATTGGACACATACGACCATAGTGAGAGTAGTGAACGTCACGAACTTCCATTCCTGCTCGCTCTCGAGTCAAACCACCAGGTCCTAGTGCAGATAAACGACGCTTATGCGTCAATTCAGCCAATGGATTTGTTTGGTCCATGAACTGAGAAAGCTGTGAACTTCCGAAGAACTCTTTGATTGATGCAATAACTGGACGGATATTGATCAATTGTTGGGGTACGATAGATTGCGTGTCATTGATAGACATTCTCTCTTTAACCACACGCTCCATACGGGAAAGACCGATACGGAATTGGTTTTGAAGTAATTCACCAACAGAACGCAAACGACGATTACCAAGATGGTCAATATCATCCGTGTTCCCTACACCATGCAAGAGGTTAAAGAAATAGCTAATAGAAGCAACGATATCCGAAGGGGTAATATGTTTAATAGACTCGTCTACTTCAGCGTTAGAAATGACGTTGATCACTTGCTTTTCTTCACTTTTCGGGGCGTAAATCTTTAGCGTCTGGATAACCATTGGTTCTTCCAATATAGACCCTACATGTTCAATCGACTCAGTATTGATACCTTGAGATAAAAACGGTAGTAATTTATCTAATGTACGTCGATCGATTAGCTGATCTTTTTCCACTAAAATCTCGCCAGTTTCAGGGTCGACAAGTGTTTCAGCAGCTGTTTGATTGAACAATCGATTTTGCAAGTGAAGCTTCTTATTCATTTTATAACGACCGACATTCGCTAAATCATAGCGCTTCGGATCAAAGAAACGTGAATACAAAAGACTTCTTGCGCTGTCTAGTGTTGGTGGTTCACCTGGACGAAGTCGCTCATAGATTTCAAGCATCGCTTTTTCTGAAGTCTCGGTATTATCTTTCTCTAATGAATTTCGTAAATACTCATTATCACCGATTAAATCGATAATTTCTTGATCAGTAGAGAAGCCTAACGCACGCAATAAAACAGTGATTGGCAACTTACGAGTACGGTCGATACGGACATGCACTACGTCTTTTGCATCTGTTTCATATTCAAGCCATGCTCCACGGTTCGGAATAACAGTAGCGCCAAATCCACGCTTACCATTTTTATCCGTCTTATCATTATAGTAAACACTTGGCGAACGAACGAGCTGTGAAACAATAACACGCTCAGCTCCGTTAATAATGAATGTTCCGTTTTCTGTCATGAGTGGGAAATCTCCCATGAAAACGTCTTGTTCCTTTACATCGCCTGTTTCTTGGTTATGAAGACGTACTTTTACACGAAGTGGTGCGGCATATGTCACATCGCGCTCTTTTGATTCGTCTACCGGATATTTTGGTTCACCCAGTTTGTAATCGATAAATTCCAAGGATAAGTTACCTGTGAAATCCTGGATAGGAGAAATATCCCGGAACATTTCACGTAACCCCTCTTCTAAGAACCACTCGTAAGATGCCGTTTGAATTTCAATCAAATTCGGCAAGTCGAGTACTTCTTTGATTCGCGCGAAACTTCTACGCTGACGATGTTGACCATACTGAACTAAATGACCTGTCAACTCATTCACCCCTCATTAAAACAATATTAGTTTTTTGCAAAATCAGAAATTCCGCTGTGACTTCGAAAAAACAAAAAGAAAACGAGTTCCGACAAGAGCTCATTTTCGATTTCACAATCTTTATCCAAACATCAATATGCCTTTTCCTCTACTACATCACACAAAAGGGCATACAGCTGCAATATAAATATTTATGCATTCAATAATGCTACTACAAGATGTCGATCCTGTCAAACTTTTTTCGCCACCAAAATAAAGTAGCCTTTTTTCTTGGCAACCGTATCCACATTACCAAACAACTTCTTCAAGTAATCTATTGTGGATGGAGCTCCTTGTTTCTTTTGAATGACAACCCATAACTCCCCACCCGAAGTCAATTTTTCATAAGCACCGTCGTAGAATGAAAAGACTGTTTGCTTACCTGCTCTAATAGGTGGATTCGTTATAATTGCAGCAAAACCATCAGATTGAACTTGATCGATTCCACTACTTTCATAAATTTGTATATTGGTGATCTTGTTTTGCTGGGCATTTATTTTACAAAGAGCCAATGCTCGCTCGTTAACATCAACCATATGGACAAGCCGTTCAGGGAAATCTGACGCAATAGACAAGGCAATCGGACCATAGCCGCAACCTATTTCCAATAAGTCTCCCCCGACTGATGGTACTTTAAACGTTTCAGCGAGCAATTTTGACCCTTCATCTATGCTACCTTTACTGAATACACCAGCATCTGTTGTGAATGAAAAGACTTTGTTGCGAATCTCAGCCTTCCACTGCTTGGGGGCACTTGACACTTGGGGACTTTTTGAATAGTAATGCTCTCCCATACATACACCTCCTGCGTAGAGTTACATTATCTGTATATGAAGAAAAAAGCCCGTCAGATAGACGGGCTTTTCTCAGGGAAGTAGAAATTACTTAACTTCTACAGATGCGCCAACTTCTTCAAGTTTAGCTTTCATTTCTTCTGCTTCTTCTTTAGTTGCTGCTTCTTTAACAGCTTTAGGAGCTTCGTCTACAAGAGCTTTAGCTTCTTTCAAGCCTAGGCCAGTGATTTCACGAACAGCTTTGATAACTTTGATCTTTTGATCTCCAGCTGATGCAAGGATTACGTCGAATTCAGTTTGCTCTTCAGCTGCTTCTGAAACTGCTCCAGCTGCTGCAACTGGTGCTGCTGCTGTTACGCCGAATTCTTCTTCGATTGCTTTAACAAGGTCGTTTAGTTCAAGAACTGTCATTTCTTTGATTGCGTCTAAAATTTGTGCATTAGTCATTTTAAGTTCCTCCTGGAAAGTTGTATTTAACCGGCTAGTTTGTTCCGGTCATAGTCAAAATGCGAAATTAAGCACCTTGCTCTTCTTTTTGTTCTGCAACTGCTTTTGTAGCAAGTGCAAAGTTTCGTACTGGCGCTTGAAGAACGCTGAGTAGCATAGATAGTAGACCATCGCGAGACGGTAGAGTAGCCAATGCTTTCACATCTTCAGCTGATGCAACGTTTCCTTCAATCACACCCGCTTTAATTTCAAGCTTGTCGTTCTTTTTAGCGAAATCATTTAAGATTTTAGCTGGCGCTACTACGTCTTCTGTTGAGAAGGCGATAGCGTTTGGACCTGTCAAGTTTTCATTCAAACCTTCTAGTCCTGCAACTACTGTCGCACGACGCACCATAGAGTTTTTATAAACTTTGAACTCGATGCCCGCTTCACGAAGTTGTTTACGCAATTCTGTAACTTGTGAAACCGTAAGACCACGGTAATCGACAACTACTACAGATGCTGCTGTTTGCAACTTCTCAGCGACTTCTGATACGACCGCTTGTTTAGCTTCTAAAATTTTGCTCATGTTGACACCTCCTGGTAATTAGGGTCACTTATACCGATATAAAAAGCCCTCAATGTCTAAGACATGAGGGCAGAAAAGTCGTCATCTTTAAAAAAGAGCGTCTTGTCCTCGGCAGGAGCATTAAGTGGCAAGCCACACCTGCTGTCTTCGGTACAAATGGTTATCATCATAACAAGCGTAATCTTAACAGATCACTTTATGCTTGTCAATTATTTTTTAACAGTAACGCTTGACGGATCTACTTTTACAGCAGGACCCATAGTTGTCGTAACGTTTACTGATTTCATGTATGTTCCTTTTGACGATGACGGTTTAGCTTTTTGAATCGTTTCAAAGATAGTCAAGAAGTTTTCTTCCAACTTCTCGTTATCGAAAGAAGCTTTCCCGATTGGCGCATGGATGATTCCAGCTTTGTCCGCACGGTATTCAACTTTACCTGCTTTGATTTCTTCAATAGCTTTCGTTACGTCGAATGTTACTGTACCTGTTTTCGGGTTCGGCATAAGACCTTTTGGTCCAAGTACGCGACCAATCTTACCAACTTCGCCCATCATGTCAGGTGTAGCAACGATTACATCAAATTCGAACCAACCTTGTTGAATTTTAGCAATTAATTCTGCGTCGCCTACGTAGTCTGCGCCTGCAGCTTCTGCTTCTTTAACTTTTTCACCTTTAGCGAATACTAATACGCGTTGAGTTTTACCAGTACCATTAGGAAGCACTACTGCTCCACGGATTTGCTGATCGTTTTTACGTGTATCAATACCAAGACGGAAAGCTACTTCAACTGTTGCATCAAAATTAGTAGTAGTTGTCTTTTTAGCAAGTTCAATTGCTTCTTTCGCAGAGTATGTAGCTGTACGATCTACAAGCTTCGATGCATCTACGAATTTTTTACCTCTTTTAGCCATCAGAATTTTCCTCCTCATTTGTGGTTTTAACGGATTAAACCTCCCACTTAATGAAGGCTGCGAATCTCATTCGACCGCAGCCTCCACCTTCAAACAATTGCTGTATTATGAAAAACCAAAATCAGTCTTCGATTTTGAATCCCATACTGCGAGCAGTACCTTCGACCATTGCCATCGCCGCTTCAACTGACGCCGCGTTTAAGTCTGGCATCTTTTGTTCTGCGATTTCTCTAACTTTATCACGCTTAACTGTAGCAACTTTGTTTTTATTAGGCTCACCTGAACCCTTTTGAACGTTTGCTGCAACCTTTAGCAATACTGCTGCTGGCGGAGTTTTTGTGATGAATGTAAATGAACGGTCCTCGAATACTGAGATTTCAACTGGGATAATTAGACCAGCTTGATCTGCTGTACGAGCGTTAAATTCTTTACAGAATCCCATAATGTTAACACCTGCTTGACCTAATGCCGGCCCTACTGGTGGTGCTGGATTTGCTTTACCAGCTGGAATTTGCAATTTCACTACTTTAGTAACTTTTTTAGCCACGAGACACACCTCCTTAAGTCCGTGATGTGGTAATTGGGTTGCCCCTCCCACTCAAATATGTGCCTGCCGACGATGTCGGTAGAATTGGTTAATCCGTACAGACTAAGTCTGACCTTTGAAATGATACCACCATTACACAGATTTTGCAAGAGGGAAATCCCTATTACCCATCAATCCATTTTTTCTACTTGATCAAACGAAAGTTCCATTTTCGTTTCGCGTCCGAACATATCAACACTTACGACCACTTTACCTTTGTCCATTTCAATCTCTTCCACTTTACCTTCAAAGTTGGCAAACGGCCCTTCTAACACCGTTACACTTTCGCCTACTCCAAAATCGATATCTACACGCTGCTCTTTCATACCCATTTGCTTTAGGATGAATTCTACTTCTTCCGGCAACAACGGTGTAGGCTTCGCTCCACCACCTGATGAACCGATAAACCCAGTAACACCTGGCGTATTGCGAACAACGTACCACGAGTCATCTGTCATGATCAATTCAACCAAAACATAGCCTGGGAACGTTTTACGCATAACCGTTTTCTTTTTACCATCTTTAATATCCGTCTCTTCTTCTTCCGGAATGACGACACGGAATATCTTATCAGACATGCCCATTGTCTCGACACGTTTTTCAAGATTAGCCTTTACTTTGTTCTCATACCCTGAGTACGTATGCACAACATACCAATTTTTATCCATTTCCATGACATTGAGGACTGCGCGTCCGTCCCTCCTTTAAATTAAAGCTGAAAAAACCCGTTTATTCATCAAAACGGGATATTCTCACGCTATTCATACTTTCTTTATTACAGACCTGTATACCATTTCATTACTCCAGAGATTCCTAAATCCACTACGAAGAAATAGACAGCCATGAATATAACCGTCGAAATAACGACTACAGTATACTTTGTTAGTTCTTTACGTTTCGGCCAGCTGACTTTCCGCATTTCCGAAACGACTTTTTTCAAAAAATCGGTAATCTTGCCCATTCTTCTCCAACCCTTCCGAATGACATAGCGTTCTGACTCGAACTCTATGTAACTGGTCAAATGGTTTGCTTATGCAATGTATGCGCATTGCAATGACTGCAAAACTTCTTTATACTCATTCTTCCCTCACGGCCGTTGTTGCCTGCGGGTAAAGAATAGTTTCGCGAACCACATATCTCACAGCTTAAAGTTATTTTTTTCGACATTTCAATTCACCTAATTCAAGACAATAGTCTCGCTAAAGAGTACCATTTAACTAACGATATGTCAATTTACTATTGATAAGTTTAACGTACCAAATCCACCGCCATCGAGTGTTCCAATTTGCGTTTGATCCGTTGCAAAGCATTATCTATCGATTTCACTTGGCGATTCAACACTTCAGAAATTTCGCGATAGGATTGACCTTCTAAATACAATGTTAATACTTCTTTTTCCAATCCGCTCAACACTTTATTCATCTCTTTTTCCATGAATGTGAAGTTTTCTTTATGGATTATCAAATCTTCAGGGTCATCTAATGTAGAGCCCGATATGATATCTAGCAACGTTCGCTCCTGATCTTCATCATACATCGGCTTGTCCAACGAAATAGACGTATTTAGTGGAATATGTTTTTGACGCGTGGCAGTTTTAATAGCTGTAATAATTTGTCGCGTAATACATAGCTCAGCAAAGACTTTAAAGGAGCTTAATCTGTCAGGACGGAAATCACGTATCGCTTTATAGAGTCCGATCATTCCTTCTTGCATGATATCTTCACGATCTCCACCAATAATGAAATACGCTCTTGCTTTCATTCGGACAATTGGCTGAAATTTAGTTATTAAAAAATCTAATACATCCGAATTCCCTAAATGGATCAATTCCACCATTTCTTCATCAGATAGTTTAGAAAACTCGTTTTTACTCTTTACATTTTCCATGTCCCGCACCAACCTCTCCACCCCAGAGTACTAATTGGTTTTATATGCCAGTATAGACGCGGTGATTTTTCACGTCAACTACTCATTTTCCACCACGTCTCATTTTTTCGAATTCCGCTGCCACTTCATCTGTCAGAGGAATTTTTGATAGAGGCCGTTGTTCTATTGAATCTTTTAACTTTTGCGCAATTACGCGATCCACTTCTTTCATAGCAATTTCTAACTCCCGTGCAGAGATGCGGAGTGCACCCTGGGCAAACACTACCCATTGTTCTACAAGATCTGAAGTAGCTACATGGATTTGCGTCAAACGACCGGATAATTCGGACACCAATTTTTCAATCCGCTCATCCGCCGTTTCATTCTCTCTTGTAAAGACGACTTCTACACGGTATTGTTTTTTTCGTTTTTCGATACCTGGTACTAGGTGGGCATCGAATATTACAATGACACGCCATCCCCTATTGGCCTGAAATTCCGCCATCCGCTCAATAAGTCGATCACGCGCTTGCGCAAAATCTTCTTGTTTCAGTTGTTGCAGTTCAGGCCACGCACCGATGATGTTATATCCATCAACGAGTAGCACATCTTTCTTCATGATGTAGCCTGAGCGGATTGACGCTTTCGTAGAACTTCATACATCAATAATGCCGCCGCTACCGAAGCATTTAATGACGTAACTTTTCCGACCATTGGCAATCCATAAAGGAAATCGCATCTTTCTCGCAAAATGCGTGACATCCCTTTACCTTCACTACCTATAATGACAGCCAAAGGTAATGTGGCATCCATATGGCGATAATCAGTGGCATTGGAAGCATCCGTTCCCGCAATCCAAATCCCTTGTCTCTTTAGCTCATCCACAGTTTGGGACAAATTATTCACACGCACAACGGGTATATGTTCAATCGCACCTGTTGACGCTTTCGCCACTACACCTGTCAAACCAACAGCACGTCTCTTCGGAATGATGATGCCATGCACGCCTGAAGCATCAGCAGTTCGTAAGATAGATCCTAGATTATGTGGATCTTCTAGCTCATCAAGAATGATGAAGAACGGATCTTCTTGCCTTTCTTTAGCAATTGCAAATAAGTCTTCCAGCTCCGCATAATCGTAAGCGGCAACTGAAGCGAGAATTCCTTGGTGACTCAGATCCGTCATACCATCCAATTTCTGCTTCGGTGCTGTCTGCACAACTACTCCCGCTTCTTTAGCAAGCTTCATAATTTCGCCGATACTTTTCTTATTAACGCCTTCTGCTACCCAGATTTTATTCAGTTGTCTTCCTGAACGTAGCGCTTCTACGACAGGGTTTCTTCCACCAATCAATTCAACTTCTAACTCTGTCATGCTTTCTCCTCCTCAGGCTGCTCCACCAGTCGAATAGCTGTCTCGATCAGTTCAGCCAGTCGCTCTTGCCGATCCAATAAATGTACATACCCGAGAACTGCTTCGAATGCAGAGCTATAATTATATGTTGTCACATCAGTGTTTTTGGGGACAGATCCCGCCTTCGCATTGCGACCACGGCGCATTACCGCCAATTCTTCTTCCGTGAGAATTTGTTGATCTCTCATCGTTAGGATAATTCGCGCCTGTGCTTTCGCAGAGACAAAGCGCGTAGCTTCCTTATGCAAAATTTGCGGTTTTACACGTCCACGGCGTAGTAAATGTTCTCTAACTGCTGTTTCATATACGGCATCTCCCATATAAGCAAGGGCTAGTGCATTGAGTTGTTTAACGTCTATTTCACGTAATTTCTCCACGCCGTTATCCTCTTTTCCAGCGAGTACCTTGCGCTGTATCTTCTAAAATAATCCCTCGCACTTTTAGTTCATCACGAATTTCATCCGACCGTGCAAAATCACGATTTTTCCGAGCATCAAGACGTTCCTGGATCAATTTATCCACTTCATCATCCACTAATTCATCCGCGCTATCAAAAGGCAATCCAAGTACACCCATTAACAGATCAAACGCTTCGATGAATTGCTGAAGTACGTGACGGTCTGTATTTTTCTCAAGCAAGTAAACATTTGCCTGTTTGGACAGTTCAAAAATTGACGCGATTGCATTAGCAGTATTGAAGTCATCATCCATTGATTTCTCAAATGCGTTAACTTGGTCGCTGATCTTATTTAACCATGACTCGGAATTTTCCGCCAGATCCGCCGAAATCGTCAGACGATGCTGCAAGTTGCTGTACGAAGTCCGGATACGCTCCAATCCATTCGCCGCACTCTCTACAAGTTCCTGTGCAAAGTTGACCGGATGACGATAGTGCACAGATAGCATGAAGAAACGCAGTACCTTCGGGTCGATTTGCTTACGAATATCATGTACCAAAATAAAGTTACCTAAAGACTTTGACATTTTTTCGTTATCAATATTGATATACCCGTTATGCATCCAATAGTTGGCGAAAGTTTTGCCTGTAGCCGCTTCAGACTGCGCGATTTCATTTTCATGGTGCGGGAATGTTAAATCTTGCCCACCTGCATGAATATCAATGGTATCCCCGAGAAGTTGCTTGGCCATTACCGAACATTCGATATGCCACCCCGGACGCCCCTTGCCCCACGGACTATCCCACGAAATTTCTTCTCTTTTTGCCGATTTCCAAAGTGCAAAATCAAGAGGATCTGTTTTGATGGCGTTTTCTTCCACCCGCGCACCTACTTTTAGTTCATCAATAGATTGGTGTGAAAGTTTCCCATAGCCTTCGAATTCACGTGTACGGAAATAGACATCTCCATAAGACTCGTAGGCAAATCCTTTATCGATAAGAACTTGGATGAATTCCACAATGTCATGAATATGCTCAGTTACTCGAGGATGTGCAGTTGCTACTTCACAACCGAGAGCACTAACATCTTCGTGATACGCCGCAATGAAACGCTCGGTTAATTCTCCAACCTCTTCATTTAATTCATTCGCCGCTTTAATAATTTTGTCGTCTACGTCCGTGAAGTTCGAGACGTAATTCACCTCATACCCCCGGTATTCCAAGTAGCGGCGAATCGTGTCAAATGCAATCACAGGACGAGCGTTTCCGATATGAATATAGTTATAAACGGTCGGTCCACAGACATACATTTTAACCTTTCCTTCTTCTATTGGAATAAACTTTTCTTTCTTACGTGTCAATGTATTATAAAGTTGAATGCTCATGTAAATCTCCTTCTTTTTCATTCATAGTTTCCAACTGCTCAGTACGCAGCTTTAACTCCTGAATTTGCTTTTCTAATCGCTTGATTTCATCCGCAATCGGATCTTGCGTAGAATGATCCAGTTTACTTTTCACACGTACCCCATTTGAAATAACGATCTTCCCTGGTATCCCAACCACTGTAGAGTTGGGCGGCACTTCTTTCAAAATGACCGAACCCGCTCCTACCTTACTATTCTCACCGATCGTGATGGAACCAAGTACTTTGGCACCTGACGCAACCAATACATTATCACAGAGCGTCGGATGTCGCTTACCGCCTTCTTTACCTGTCCCGCCCAATGTGACTCCTTGATACAGTGTCACATCATCACCAATTTCACATGTTTCTCCTATTACTACACCCATCCCATGATCGATGAAAAGACGTCTACCTATCACGGCTCCAGGATGAATTTCGATACCCGTAAAGAATCTGCTAACTTGCGATACTACACGGGCCAAGAAACGGAGATTACGCTTATAAAACACATGTGCAATACGGTGCATCCAAATTGCATGCAACCCCGAATACGTTAAGATTACTTCAATCGTGCTGCGGGCTGCCGGATCTTGATCGAAAATACACCGAATATCTTCTTTCATACGTTTGAACAATGAACTTCCCCCTTTTTTCTCTTTCACATGACGGTGGTTTCCACTATTGAAAAATTTTGTGAGATAAAAAAAGCGCCCCCGTCACTTATGATGACAGAGACGCATTAAATGCGTGGTTCCACTCCGCTTGAGAACTTAATCGTCCCCCGCTTAATGTCTTTAACGCAGACTATACGTATGGCCTACTAACAGTTTCGGCTCATCGCTCAAAGGTGCATTTCGATAGTGAACGACTCAGGTCATTTCCAGCCTAGATGACCCTCTCTACAGAGTATCCACTACGTACTTTCCTTCTCAACGCTTTATATATGGTAATTTCATATTAGGTTCATTTTACATAAATTCATTGAATTGTCAATATTGATTATTTTGCAAATCTTCCAACGCGTTGAATGATTTTTTCTTTACCGATCAGTGCAATTGCATCTGGTAGTTCAGGACCTGATGTCTGGCCAGTCGCCACAACACGTATAGGCATGAATAGGTTCTTGCCTTTATGTCCCGTTTCTTTTTGAACTGCTTTAATAGCCACTTTAATGGATGGCGCGTCGAAAGTTTCTAATTCTTCAAGTTGCTTCTTAAGCGAAGTCATCACTTCAGGCACTTGTTCACCAGCTAAAATTTCCGATGCTATTTCATCATATTCCAATGTATCCTGGAAGAACTGGGCAGATAACTCGACGATTTCAGCACCAAAGCTTAATTGTCCATGATATAGCGCGATCAAATCGTGAACCCATGCTTGTTCTTCAGCAGACATATTTTCAGAAACCAATCCCGCCGCTTGTAGATGAGGCAATGTTAATTCAATTACTTCTTCCAAAGACAGTTTTTTTATATATTGATTATTCATCCACGTCAGCTTATCCGTGTCGAACATAGAAGGTGATTTTGATAAGCGAGACTCATCAAATTGTTTCACAAGTTCGTCATGTGAGAAGATCTCCTCTTCTCCAACAGGCGACCAACCAAGCAAAGAGAAGAAATTAAACATTGCTTCCGGTAAATAACCTAAATCTTTGTATTGTGTAATGAATTGAATGATGGATTCATCACGTTTTGAAAGCTTTTTACGTTCTTCATTGACAATCAGCGTCATATGACCAAATCGCGGATGTTCCCAACCGAATACATCAAATACCATTAGTTGCTTTGGTGTATTCGTCAAATGCTCTTCTCCGCGGAAAACATGGGAGATTTTCATCAAATGATCATCGACGACTACAGCAAAGTTATACGTAGGAATACCGTTCGTTTTAACCATAACCCAGTCACCGATGTCTTTTGATTCGAATGTTACCTCACCGCGCACAAGGTCATCAATTGTATACGTAACGTCTTTAGGAACGCGCATACGAATATTGTAAGGTTTCCCAACGGCTTCATTTTCCGCTACTTGTTCAGCTGTCAAATTGCGACAAGTGCCATCATACATAGGCGCTGCGATTCCCGCTGCTTTCTGTGCGTCACGCTTTGCTTCTAACTCTTCAGGTGTACAGAAACATTTGTAAGCATGCCCTTTTTCGAGCATTTCATCTGCATACTTCTTATACAAATCCAGACGATCCATTTGACGGTACGGCCCATATTCTCCGCCAATATCAATTGATTCGTCATGATGGATACCGAGCCACGTCAAATTTTCAAGTTGTGACAGCTCACCACTTTCAATATTTCGTGCTGTATCCGTATCTTCAATACGAACAATGAATTTCCCGTCATAGTGGCGAGCGAACAAATAGTTGAATAACGCGGTCCGCGCGCCACCAATATGTAGTTGGCCTGTTGGACTTGGTGCATAACGCACTCGTACTTCTTGTGTCATATGATTTACCTCTCCGTTTCAAATTGATTACGTTCTTATATAATTTCCTATCTATTTTAGCACTGTAGAGGATGTTTTGAAAGTTACTGGTTTTTCATTAGTAAAATCGTTGCCATCGCTGCGATTCCTTCTTCGCGCCCAGGGAAACCTAGACGTTCCGTAGTCGTAGCTTTCACGTTCACTTGCGACAGATCCGCTTCAAGCAATTCCGCCACGCGTTCACGGATATCCCCAATATATGGTGCCATTTTCGGGCGCTGCGCAATAATCGTACAATCAATATTACCTAGACGATAACCTTCTTCTTTTACCATCGCCCACACTTTTTCCAATAAAACAGCAGAATCGGCGTCTTTAAACGCATCATCCGTATCAGGGAAATGTGTGCCAATATCCACTTTACCAATTGCACCAAGTGCAGCGTCTGTTACGGTATGCAACAACACATCCGCATCGGAGTGACCAATCAATCCTTTTGTGTGCGGAATGGTGATACCGCCGATAATAAGTGGTCTACCTTCTTCAAATGCATGTACATCAAAACCTTGTCCAATTCGAAACATGTGATTATTCCTCCTACTTTCTTCTGGCCAGTAAGATTTCACCTATAGCCAGATCTTCCTGGGTTGTCATTTTTACATTGTCATATGAGCTTTCCACCACTTGGACTTCGTGACCAATCCGTTCCACTAGCATGGATTCATCCGTGCCCAGGAAACCGTCTTGAATGGCCGAGTCAGAGGCTTCTTTAAGCAATTTATATTGAAATGCTTGAGGCGTTTGTACAAGCCACAGCTTTTCACGATCCAACGTTTCTTTTACAGCACCAGCTTCCGCGTACTTAATTGTATCTTTCGCCTTAACTGCCGCTATAGCTGCACCTTTTTCATTAGCGGTACGCACCAGTTCGGTAATGACTGATGAATTTAAGAAAGGTCTAGCCGCGTCATGGACGAGAACAATACCTTTCTTTTCATAAGCAGAGATACAAGCCGCCACACTGTTTTGACGCTCACCACCACCCTTTACAAATGTAATAGGTTTCGCATGTTGATGCAGTTCAAGAATCTCTTCAATCACGGCTTGCTCTTCCGGCTTCACAGCCATAATGATTTCTTCACAATTGGGGTCTTCTTGAAACACACTTACTGTATGATACAAGATTGAATGCCCTCCAATTTTCAGGAAGAGTTTATTTTGTCCAGCACCCATTCGTTTGCCGCTTCCTGCAGCAGGAATCATCACTGTATATTTCACGTTTGTCACTCTGCTTTCTATGCTGGTTATCGACCCTTGGGTTTCGCAAAAATCATTCGTCCCGCGGATGTTTGCAATACACTTGTCACTACAACATCAATGGCATCCCCGATATGAGACCGACCATCTTCAATGACGATCATTGTGCCATCATCCAAGTATGCGACGCCTTGATTATGTTCTTTGCCGTCCTTGATGACGACCACATGCATTTCTTCACCCGGAATGACTACCGGTTTTACTGCATTAGCGAGATCGTTTATGTTCAAAACTGCAACACCATGCAAATCCGATACTTTGTTTAAGTTGAAATCATTTGTTACAACTAGGCCATCCATTTTCTTCGCCAGTTTAACTAACTTTAGATCCACTTCGGCTACATTTGGAATATCTTCGTCCGTAATGAGCACTTGAGGGCCATCATCATTTTGTAAACGTTTTAGAATATCCAGACCACGTCTACCTTTTGTTCGCTTCAACGTGTCAGATGAATCTGCTATATGCTGTAGTTCCGTCAGTACAAACTGAGGTACAACTAAAATTCCCTGTAAAAATCCTGTTGCCACTATATCCGCAATACGTCCATCGATAATGACGCTAGTATCTAATAATTTATATACATCTTTTTGTGGGGGAGTGACAACTGGTTCTGACGATTCTTTCCTTTTTGCTGTTGTCATGCGTAAATTAGAAAATGCATTAATGAATTCTTCCCATTTTTTAAAACCTACTTGGAAACCTAAATAACCGAGAAGAATAGACAATAATACAGGCACAACAGAAGACACTACCGGAAAACCGATAGCACTTAGTCCGAAACTGAATAAAAATGCAACGATTAATCCTACGACTAATCCAATTGTACCGAATAATAAATCCATGATCGGTGCTTTCAGAAGTCTTTCTTCAATCCATTTAATGAAATTTACAATCGGTTCAGTTAAAAATAAGCTTAATAAAAATAGAATGATGGCTCCTATAATTGCCTCCACATACGGGTTCTCTATAATGGGGCGAGATGTAAACTCAAACATAGCGAATAAGTACGGTAAAAATAATACACCGAGAGTTCCTCCGATTAATAAGAACGAAACTTGGACTACCTTTTTCAACATATTCTTCCACCTCCTTTTCTTTCTAATAGTATACAACGAATTATGGTTAGCCGCTTAGGTTAAGTGAGGAATTTCTGAAAATTCCTCACTTAACCTACTAGGACTATTTAAATTACAGGAAAGTTTCTTATCTTTCTACTTATCCCGTTGTATAAAAATTTATTATCTGAATGCCACTCCCAACGCCTCCGTTATAGTTTCAACTCCTACAACTTCAATCCCCTCCGGAACATCCCAACCACCCAGATTGGACGACGGAATGATAATGCGATCAAAACCAAGCTTCGCCGCCTCCGTAACGCGTTGTTCTATTCTAGATACCCTTCTAACCTCTCCTGTTAACCCTACTTCACCAACAAAACAATCCCGCGCCCCTACAGCCGTGTCACGATAGCTAGAAACGATACTTAGTAAGACTGCTAAATCAATGGCGGGTTCATCCAATTTAACACCGCCCGCAACCTTAATATACGCATCTTGTGTCTGCAATAGCATCCCTGCACGTTTTTCCAATACCGCCATCAATAATTGCACACGGTTTTGATCCAGTCCAGTCGCCATACGCTTCGGATAATTAAAACTTGATGCCGTCATTAATGCTTGAATTTCAACGAGTATCGGTCGTGTGCCTTCCATAGAAGCGACAATGGTAGAGCCCGCTCCACCTTGTGACCGCTCACGCAAAAACATTTCAGATGGATTTAAGACTTCCTTTAATCCCGCTTGCAACATTTCAAAAATGGCGATTTCATTGGTGGAACCAAAGCGATTTTTAACACTGCGTAAAATACGGTATGTATGGTGACGTTCTCCTTCAAAATATAGTACCGTATCCACCATATGCTCAAGCAATCGTGGTCCTGCAATCTGCCCTTCTTTCGTTACGTGACCTACGAGGAATATAGCAATGTTTTGCGTCTTTGCTATACGCATTAGTTCTGCGGTACATTCACGCACTTGAGATACACTCCCTGGCGCTGATGATACTTCTGGATGATGAACAGTCTGAATCGAGTCCACAATAACAAATCTCGGCTTCACATCGTCCACAGTTTCATTGATCATTGCGAGATCGGTTTCGGCATAAATATATAACTCGTCTGACTTCACACCTAAACGTTCTGCTCGTAACTTAGTTTGCTTAATCGATTCCTCTCCTGATATATATAGTACGCGCTGCTGTTGATTCGCAAGTAATGACGAGACTTGAAGCAATAATGTAGATTTCCCGATTCCCGGATCACCACCGATTAATATGAGCGAGCCCGGAACGATCCCCCCTCCAAGTACGCGGTTTAATTCCTCTAATTCCGTTTTGACACGGGGCTCTTCAGCCATTTCTACCTGACTGATCGGCAAAGCTTTCTGATTCATTCTTTCCCCGTGCTGAAATGCGGCACGCGGTCCTTTTTGCACAATCTCTACTTCTTCATCCATTGTGTTCCATTCTCCACAACCAGGGCAGCGCCCCATCCACTTAGCGGATTCATATCCACAAGAGCGGCACATGAACTTTGATTTACGCTTAGCCATATACTCTCTCCTTATCTTAAAATACGAAAAGGACAGCCCGCTACGCTTTTTAAAAACTAAGCGAGCGAGCTATCCGGTTTATCCTATTATTATTTTTCTGCTGCTACTGTTTGTTTTTCCGTACGTACGACAAACTGATTATCCTCTACATGTTTCTGTAATGCACGACGTAGTGGACGAGCCCCGTATTCGGGATCATATCCCTCTTCCGTAATCTTATCTTTAGCAGATTCAGTCAACACCAATTCGATGTCCTGTTCAGCCAAACGTTTTGCAAGTTCATCACTCATCAAGCTAACAATTTCACGTAAGTGCTCTTTCTCCAATGAGTGGAAGACAATCATATCATCTACACGGTTTAAGAACTCTGGTCTAAATGCTTTTTTCAACTCTGCAAGCATTTTCTCTTTCATATCATCATAATTGGACTCGCCATCCTGAATATTAAAGCCAACGTAACGGTTTTTCTTCAATTCCGTTGCCCCTACGTTAGAAGTCATGATGACTACCGTGTTACGGAAATCAACTGTACGTCCTTTAGAATCTGTCAGACGCCCATCTTCCAATACTTGCAATAAGATATTGAATACATCAGGGTGTGCCTTTTCAATTTCATCGAGTAGTACTACTGAATAAGGCTTACGGCGAACTTTCTCCGTTAACTGACCACCTTCTTCATAACCAACATAGCCGGGAGGTGATCCCACCAAACGAGATGTTGCATGCTTCTCCATATACTCTGACATGTCGATACGAATCATCGCATCTTCATCACCGAACATTACTTCTGCTAACGCGCGGGCTAGTTCAGTTTTACCTACACCAGTAGGGCCAAGGAAAATAAATGAACCAATTGGACGTTTAGGATCTTTTAACCCCGCACGTGCACGGCGGATCGCTTTGGAAATTGCTACAACGGATTCATTTTGACCAATGACGCGTTCATGTAGAATTTCTTCCATGTTAAGCAATTTAGCGGACTCTGTTTCTGCAATCTTGTCAACAGGAATTCCTGTCCACATCGCCACAACAGATGCGATATCATTTACTGTCACTTCGGATTCAGTCTGCCCTTGCTTTTCTTTCCAAGCCGCTTTCGTTGTTTCCAATTCTTCCTTCATCTTCTGCTCTTTATCACGGTAAGAAGCAGCTTTCTCAAATTCTTGGCTTTGTACGGCTGCATTCTTCTCGGAACGGATGGCCTCAAGCTTCACCTCGAGCTCCTTTAGGTTAGGAGGAGTTGTATACGAACGCAAGCGGACTTTCGAACCCGCTTCGTCAATTAAATCAATTGCTTTATCTGGTAAGAAACGGTCCGAGATATAACGATCAGACATCTTCGCTGCTGCTTCAACCGCTTCATCCGTAATCTTCACACGGTGGTGCGCTTCGTAACGGTCACGCAAGCCTTTAATGATCTGAATCGTTTCGTCTACGGATGGCTCATCGACTTGAATTGGTTGAAAACGTCGTTCAAGCGCTGCATCTTTTTCAATATATTTACGATATTCATCAAGTGTTGTAGCACCGATACATTGTAGTTCGCCGCGTGCAAGTGATGGCTTCAAGATATTGGATGCATCGATAGCACCCTCTGCTCCACCCGCACCAATCAATGTGTGCAATTCATCAATGAATAAAATGATGTTACCTGCTTGACGAATTTCTTCCATTACTTTCTTCATTCTATCTTCGAACTCACCACGGTATTTTGTACCTGCGACAACTGTACCCATATCCAGTGTCATAACGCGTTTGTCGCGCAAGATTTCCGGTACTTCATTACTTACGACTTGCTGCGCCAAGCCTTCTGCAATCGCTGTTTTACCTACACCCGGTTCCCCAATCAGTACTGGGTTGTTTTTCGTACGACGTGCCAATACTTCAATAACACGCGTGATTTCTTTGCTTCGCCCAATTACTGGATCTAATGTACCTTCACGTGCGATTTCAGTTAAATCTCGCGCTAAGCCATCTAATGTAGGTGTTGCTGCTGATGCAGAATTCGCTGGGTTTCCAACAGAACTTTCATCATTACCAAGCAATTGGAGTACTTGCTGGCGAGCTTTATTCAAGCTAACACCTGCATTATTCAGAACGCGTGCCGCCACACCTTCTCCTTCTCGAATTAAAGCCAATAAAATATGCTCAGTACCAATATAAGAATGTCCTAATTTGCGAGACTCATCAACAGATAATTCGATCACACGTTTTGCGCGCGGAGTATAATGAACGATCGGACCCACATCTTTAGAGCCTACGCCTACTAAAATCTCTACTTCTCGTTCAATAGTATCTGCACTCACGCTAATTGCTTCAAGAGCTTTTGCCGCGATGCCGCCGCCTTCTCGAATCAATCCAAGTAGAATATGCTCAGTACCAATAGATTCATGCTTTAAACGAATAGCCTCTTCTTGAGCCAGTTGTAAAACTTTTTGTGCACGTTGTGTAAATCGATTAAACATCATATCCATTCCCCTCTTTCCTTCATCAGTGGACTATATTCTATGTTATGCAAAATAACGCATCCATGCTTTGTTTCATATAACTATATATATTCATGTCAGTTCGCGATACAACCTAATTCGCATATTGACTTTGACTATCTTTGATTAATTATAAATGCTATGAGTCTTTCTTGCAAAAACTTTGCTCATAACGGATCACTGTCTTTTTTTTGTGTAGCAGATCGTACTACGCCTAGCCGATCCCGGAATAATTGTGCACGAAGAATATCTCGTTCATCAGATGTTAACTCTGTCTCCGCGTATTGTTGGAGAAAACCTGGTTGCATGAAAATCATCAATTCATTCAAAATGTTCATATCAATATTTTCAATGATACCTAAATCAATACCCAAACGGACGTCAGACAAACATTTTGCCGCCTCCGCTGATGGTAAAATCCGCGAATGAGTCAGTGTGCCAAGTGCTCTAAATAATCTATTCTCTAAGTGAACTTCTGACTTAGCCAATAATAATTCACGGGATTTCTTTTCATGCGCAATCAAACGCTTTGAAATACTCCCTAAGTCCTTCAGTATTTCCTCTTCTGATTTGCCAAGTGTAATTTGATTGGAAACTTGATAAATATTGCCTAGCGCTTCACTGCCCTCTCCGTAACTTCCACGTACGACCATTCCAAGCCTTGATATCGCAGGAATAATTCGCTCGATTTGCTTAGTGATAGTTAATGCAGGTAAATGCATCATGACAGAAGCGCGCATTCCTGTACCTGTGTTAGATGGACAACTTGTCAAATAGCCGAATGTTTCATCGAAGGCATAGTTCAAATTCACTTCCAGTTCGCTATCCACTTGATCAGCATGCTCATATGCCTGATCTATTTGAAAGCCTGGATAAATACATTGAATGCGAATATGATCTTCTTCATTCACCATAATACTGATCGTTTCATCTTCCGACAGCAAAACCGATCCATGTTTTTTAGGATTGATCAATTGCGGACTGACCAAGTGTTTCTCGACTAAAATTTGTCTTTCAAGTGGTGACAAATCTTTCATCGTGGTGCCTGTGAAGTGGTGATCCTGCATCGTCTCGACTGCTTGATTCAACGTTTGGCTTACACGGTTTGCATCTTCTTGTGAAGCATTTATAGGAAATAGATGATCTTGTAAATTACGAGCTAGCCGGATTCTTGTGGATAAGACAATGTCAGCATGCTCACCTTCCGCCACCATCCAACCCGTCAGTTCTTGTTTGAAGAATTTTTCAAATGACATGTTGATCATCACCCCCGTCGGACAGTTGCTGTTTCAACTGGTTCGCCTCATCCCGCAAAGTTGCCGCTTCTTCAAATCGTTCATTTTCTACAGCTTGCTGCATTTTCGTACGGATATCTTCTAGTTTTTTCTTTAAAGCAAAACGCTCATTAAGGGAAACCGGAATTTTTCCGCGGTGTTGGGTATGCCCATTATGCAATTTAGCAAACAACCTTGGTAGCTGTCCGCTGAATGCCACGTAACATGTAGCACAACCAAACTTTCCGATGTCAAGGAAACGATGGAAGGTCAAATCACAATTCGGACATTTCGGACCATCCGGTAATCTCTCATCGGCTTTTTGTTCTGAGAATAATTCTGATCCGCCCAACCAGTGTGCTAAAAATTGTTGAATTGATAACGGTTCCTGATCCGGACTGAATGAAAATGTTTGCGAGTAAAATGCACATTTATCACATAAATGGCGCTCAGTTTTATCATTTAAGGTCTCTTGTTTAAACACTACAGTAGCTGGTCGTTCTTTACAGTTTTCACAAAGCATTGAGATTCACCTCATTCTATCTCTTCATAAATTAATGTAACTAACATGGCGCGAAGAATACGCGAACGTAACGCATCCCGCTCAGGTAACATATAACGCAAAGTAGCACGGCCCACCGCAGCAAGCATCAACTTAGCTTCACGTTCTGTAATGACTTCTTCTTCAATTAAACGGATGATGACATCTTCCGCCATAGTAGAAGACGCTTCACTCTCTAAAATCTCCAACGCTTGTTCAAGTAAATCCTTTCGGGAGTTGGTACGTACCCTGTAAATCCGGATATAGCCCCCGCCCCCTCGCTTAGACTCTACGGCGTAGCCTCTTTCGACTGTAAACCGGGTTTTGATTACGTAATTGATTTGTGATGGTACGCATTGGAATTTCTCGGCAATCTCATTTCTTTTGATTTCAATAGAAGCGCTATCTTCCTCTTCTATAATCGACTTCAAATATCCTTCTATAATGTCAGAAATATTACGCATCTCGTCACCTCATTTCGCTCGATCTTCTAGTTGACTTTGACTATCTTTGACTTGATTGTATCGCAGAAATTAGGTGGGATGCAATTCATTTGTTTATATGTATACCTTATTACGTCGAAAGAAAACCTATTGCTAGGTTGCCACATTTAGCTAATGATTATTCAATTAGTCTTGAGACAAAAACATGGCGGATAGGTTAGCACCGTTGTCCAACGTTCCAGACGGGTACTTTCTACTTATGGTGAACTACTGTAATCTTTCTATAGTGTATTCTAAACGAATAGTAAAAGACTGAAGAACAGATCCTTATAGTGGATTGTCTTCAGTCACAAAGTATACAAATAATTTTATTCATTTTATTTAAATAGTGATGGGTTCTTTGTTCAAAGGTTCCAAGTCAACTTCGAAGCCCATATCTTCAAGCATTTTTTGATCTTGATCGTTTTCTTGGCCAGCTGTTGTGAGGTAATCGCCGATAAAGATAGAGTTCGCAGCGTATAGGCCTAGTGGTTGTAGGCTTCTTAGATTAACTTCACGTCCACCTGAGATGCGGATTTCTTTGCTAGGATTAATGTAGCGGAACAGACACAGGACTTTTAAGCAGTAACGTGGCTCCAGTTCTGATGTCCCTTCTAATGGAGTTCCATCCACTGCATGCAGGAAGTTTACAGGTATTGAGTCTGCATCCAGTTCGTTTAGGCTACGCGCCATGGAGATGATATCTTGCTTTGTTTCACGCATGCCGACGATGACACCTGAACATGGAGATATGCCTGCTTCTTTGGCAAGTCCTACAGTATTTACCCGATCATCGTATGTATGCGATGTAGTAATACTTTCGTGATGCTCTGCAGAAGTGTTCAAGTTGTGGTTGTAGCGATCGACTCCCGCCTCTTTCAAACGAGTCGCTTGTCCTGGTTTCAAAATACCTAGACAAGCACATACCGTCATGCCTTTGTGTTTCTCTTTAATCTGTTTAACAGACTCAATGACAATGTCCAGTTCACTGTCACGCGGTCCCCGTCCACTTGCTACAATGCAATAGGTGCCCGCTTTATTAGCAGCAGCACGTTCTGCACCTTCTAGTATTTCTTCCGATTTCATCATCGCATACTTTTCGACAGGTGCTTTTGAAATGATGGATTGTGCGCAATACCCACAGTTTTCTGGACATAATCCTGATTTCGTATTGATGATCATATTTAACTTCACTTTATTTCCAAAATAATGCGATCGAATTGAATACGTTGCGTGCAGTAATAATAGTAAATCTTCATCTGGGCTATTTAATATTGCGAGTGATTCCTCATCAGTTAATACATAACCTTCAAGTACTTGTGTAGCCAATCTTTGGTAGTTCATTATAACGTACGCCTCACTTTCAAGTGTTTTGACATTCTAAACGCGAATACGCCTGACAATACAGCAAGAATTAAATCTTTCGGCAGTGGAGGCATCATCCATAGCCAAGCAATCTTATAGGTAAACACGTCGGGTGCAGCAGCCCACATCTTGTACGCAAAATACATCCAACTTGTGCCTAGTATATAGTTGATTGCTGTAGCGACCAATGCTGCGGTAATAAAAGCAGACATGGTGTGTTTTCGCTCTACAATCTTTCCCGCTACATAAGCGATCAGAATAAATGTGAGAATAAAGCCAAACGTCGGACTCAAGATCTGACCGAAGCCTCCAGAAAATTTAGCGAAGACCGGCGCGCCCGCTAGCCCTATTAACATATAAACCGTCATCGATAACGCACCTAGACGACTGCCAAGTAATAGTCCTGATAAGATTGCGAAAAATGTTTGCAATGTGATGGGTACTCCACCAACTACTAAAAACGGCACGAAGGATGTAATATTCGCTCCAATCATCATTAACGCTGCGAACATCCCACTGTAGACAATAGTTAATGCGCTAAATCTACTTACCGGTCGTCTCTCTGTTGCTATTGTCATTACGACACCTCTTTTTATATTAGTTACCTCACAAATAATATCGGTTAACTCATTTATTGTCAACATAATTTATTATTTAGTTAACCAATAAAAGTAGACAAAAAAAGACTGCAGCATCACGCTGACAGTCTACTTCTTCTCATCAATCTGTTCTTCTTTTTCTTTTCGAAACAAAACACTTGAGATTAATCCACTAAATATAGCAGCCGCTATCGTAATGTACACACGCATATCATAAGCAACTTCCTCGTAACTGTTGCCTATCATAATCCAAGCAAGTGTACCTACAAGAACAGCGATTGGAAATGAGTATTTAAAGAATCGCATAATTCCTCACCTTTTTGAGTTGATTCTTGTATTTTATCATATATGCCACAATTTCTCTATGCTCTAACTCCGCACTTTGAACTTCACCAAACGTTCACTTGACGGTATCCAACAAAGCCGCTATGATATGGTTAGAATAATCGAAATAATTGAATAAGAAACATATCTTATCAAGAGAAGCCGAGGGACTGGCCCGTCGACGCTTCAGCAACCAGCCATTTTGGCAAGGTGCTACTTCCAGCAGTCTGTCAAATCGACACACTGAAAAGATGAGAGGGAACTAGTCATTGAGATTACAAAGCCTTCTAATATACTTGAAGGCTTTTTTTGATTAAAAAAAGCAAAGGGAGATGGAATTATGTCATTGCTCGAGAAACTACAAACAAATGTCCTAACGGCAGATGGTGCAATGGGGACGATTTTATATTCTTACGGAATTGATTACTGTTATGAAGAACTAAACATAGAAAAGCCTGAAATTATAGAGCAAATTCACCAAGATTACATCACAGCCGGTGCAGATATTATCCAGACAAACACCTACAGTGCGAACGCAAACAAATTAGCTCGCTACGGTCTAGAAAGTCATGTTACAGAATTCAATAAGGCAGCTATGAAAATTGCAAAACGTGCAGCGGCACCTGGCGGGCAATTTGTGCTTGGAACAATAGGCGGCTTGCGGGGGATACGTAAAAGCGATGCTACATTGGATGAAATAGAAAAAGTCGTACTAGAACAAGCCAATGCATTATTGGCAGGTGATCCTGATGGTCTTCTATTAGAGACGTATTATGACTTTGAAGAGTTATCATCCGTAGTTACAACATTAAAGAAAATCACGGATGTCCCATTGATTGCACAAGTTTCTATGCATGATCCCGGCGTATTGCAGAACGGACTTTCATTAAACGCCGCACTTCATCAGCTCGAGTCTCTTGGAGCAGATATCGTAGGAGTCAATTGTCGATTAGGTCCTTACCACACGATTCAAGCATTCGATAATGTGACATTACCGGAAAAAGCATTTTTATCCGCATATCCAAACGCCAGTCTATTAGATGTTGAGGATGGCCGTATTGTCTATGAATCAGAAGCAGAATACTTTGGACGCGCTGCCGTATTACTTCGTGATCAAGGCGTTCGGCTGATTGGTGGATGTTGCGGGACAACACCTAAGCATATTAAAGCTGCGAAAACACAGTTAGCGCGACTGACACCTATCACAGAAAAGGTTGTACAACCGGCAAAACCTATCGTGATTCATGAAGCGGGTCCTGCAAAACATCAACCTCTTCATGAAAAAGCGAAAACAGAGCGTACAGTAATTGTAGAACTAGATACACCACGCCACTTGGAAACGGACGATTATATCAAAGGTGCAAATATGTTATATGACGCTGGAGTTGACGCTATAACAATGGCAGATAATTCACTTGCTTCCCCTCGCATCAGCAACATGGCGATGGGCTCGATCGTTAAGATGCAACATAATATCCGCCCGCTTGTACATTTAACGTGTCGGGATCACAATCTTATCGGCTTACAATCACATTTGATGGGGCTTGATGCATTAGGTATTCACGATATCCTAGCTGTAACAGGCGATCCGACAAAAGTTGGGGACTTCCCCGGTGCTACAAGTGTCTACGATGTATCCAGCATGGAGTTATTGCAATTGATTAAGAAATTGAATGAAGGGATTTCATTCTCTGGTAAGCCGTTGCGCAAGAAAGCCAGCTTCTCCATTTCAGCAGCTTTCAATCCGAACGTACGTGTAATCGATCGTGCTGTACAACGGCTTGAGAAGAAAATTGAAGCGGGTGCGGACTATTTCATCACTCAGCCAGTTTATACGAAAGAAAAGATTATCGATGTATATGAAGCAACAAAACACTTGGATACACCGATCTTCATCGGTATCATGCCATTGACGAATATACGAAATGCAGAGTTCCTGCATCACGAGGTACCGGGCATCAAGCTTTCAGAAGATGTGTTGGAAAGAATGCGTGAATGCGGAGAGGATCGCGAAAGATCAACTGAAACAGGTCTTGAAATCGCAAAAGAATTGATAGATACAGCGGCACAATATTTTAATGGGCTGTATCTCATCACACCATTCCTGCGCTACGATATGACATTAGAGTTGTATGAGTATATTAAGAAAATAGACCAGCAGAAGGAGAGGGAATTAACACATGCAGAGACATCCTATTGAAGAACAACTAGATAAACGAATCCTGATCATTGATGGTGCGATGGGGACGATGCTGCAAGCGGAAGATTTCTCGACGGAAGACTTCGGCGGAGAAGAATACGATGGATGTAATGAATACATGAGTGTGTTACGCCCTGACGTCTTGGAGAAAATTCACGATGAATATTTAGAAGCCGGTGCTGATATCATTTGTACGAATACATTTGGCGGCACTCCCCTAGTACTAAATGAATTTTCACTTGGTCATCGTGCAGATGAAATTAATGCAAAGTCTGTAGAGATAGCGAAAAAAAGTGCGGCGAAGTTTTCTACTCCAGAATGGCCACGTTTTGTCGCAGGTGCGATCGGACCTACGACAAAAACGCTTTCGGTCACGGGCGGTATTACGTTCGATGAACTATCCAATGATTTTTATGTACAGGCTAAAGCGCTTATAGAAGCAGGCAGTGATTTGATACTGATGGAAACGAGTCAGGATATGCTGAATGTGAAAGCTGGAACAATTGGTATTAAAAAGGCATTTGAAGAGCTTGGACGCGAAATTCCTATCATGATTTCAGGTACGATCGAACCGATGGGTACAACACTTGCTGGACAAAGTATTGAAGCATTCTATATTTCCATTGAACACGTCCATCCACTTTCGGTGGGTTTAAACTGTGCGACAGGTCCAGAATTCATGACGGACCATTTGCGTTCATTATCGGACTTAGCGACAAGCTACGTAACCTGCTATCCAAATGCGGGATTGCCAGATGAGGAAGGACATTATCATGAATCTCCTGAATCACTATCGAAAAAACTGGAAGGCTTCGCTGAAAAAGGTTGGTTGAACATGGTGGGCGGCTGCTGCGGTACAACGCCTGATCATATTCGTGCAATACGTGAGGTAGTTAAAGATAAGGCTCCACGCAAGATGCCCGAAAACCCTCATGGTCATGCTATTTCAGGGATCGAACCTTTGCTTTACGACGATACATTGCGTCCATTATTAATTGGTGAACGTACAAACGTTATCGGTTCACGTAAATTCAAACAACTAATTGTAGAGGAAAAGTTTGAAGAAGCTGCTGAAATCGCACGAGCACAAGTAAAACGTGGTGCTCACGTATTAGATATTTGTCTTGCGAACCCTGACCGTGATGAATTGTACGATATGACTCGTTTCATGAAAGAAGTCGTGAAAAAAGTCAAAGTTCCTCTTGTCATCGACTCTACGGACGAAAACGTTATTGCGGAGGCGCTGAAATTTTCGCAAGGTAAAGCAATCATTAACTCTATTAACTTAGAAGATGGTGAAGAACGCTTTGATGCTGTACTTCCTTTAGTAAAAAAATATGGAGCAGCTGTCGTTGTAGGAACGATTGATGAAATCGGGATGGCAGTTACGAGAGAACGTAAACTAGAAGTCGCCTTGCGTTCTTATGATTTACTCGTCAATAAATGGGAGATCCCACCAGAAGATATCATTTTTGATCCACTTGTCTTCCCTGTTGGTACAGGCGACGCGCAATACATCGGATCAGCGGTGGAGACGATTGAAGGAATTCGATTAATCAAAGAAAAACTACCGCGCACCTTAACGACTCTCGGTGTCAGCAACGTATCTTTCGGGTTACCTCCTGTTGGTCGTGAAGTGTTGAATGCCGTGTATTTGTATCACTGTACACAAGCAGGTCTGGATTATGCGATTGTAAATACAGAGAAACTTGAACGCTTTGCATCGATTCCAGAAGCAGAAATCAAGCTGGCAAACGACTTGCTGTTTACAACAACTGATGAAACATTAGCTGAGTTTACGGATTTCTATCGTGGGAAGAAAAAAGAAAAGTCAGAAGATGACATTCCAAAAACCGTGCCTGATCGTCTTGCATACTATGTAGTGGAAGGTACAAAAGAAGGTTTAATTCCTGACTTGGAAACAGCTTTAAAGACATATGATGAACCACTCGATATCATCAATGGTCCTTTAATGAAAGGAATGGCTGAAGTTGGACGACTATTCAATGATAACCAACTGATCGTAGCTGAAGTTCTTCAAAGTGCTGAAGTCATGAAAGCTTCTGTTTCCTATCTTGAACAATTTATGGATAAGAAAGAAGACGATAGTGGGAAAGGCAAGATTATTCTTGCAACTGTAAAAGGTGACGTACATGATATCGGAAAAAACCTCGTGGAAATCATCTTAAGTAATAACGGATTTAAAGTAATAGACATCGGTATTAAAGTTACTCCAGCTGCATTAATTGAAGTGATTCGTAAAGAAAAACCAGACATCGTAGGACTATCAGGACTTCTTGTAAAGTCTGCACAACAGATGGTGTTGACGGCACAGGACTTTAAGGCAGCAGGAATTGACACACCGGTAATGGTAGGTGGAGCTGCATTAACAAGACGCTTTACTGAAACAAAGATTGCACCCGAGTATGACGGCCCTGTTATTTTTGCAAAAGACGCGATGCAAGGCCTTGATTTAGCAAACCGTCTCCAAAGTAATGACAAAGGCACGCTACTCGAGGAATTAGCAGATAGTATAGAGAAACGTGAAACCAATGATGCGATTAAAGCAAGTCGAGGTACTTCAGCGGTTGCAGTGAAGCCACGTCCTGTGAAAACGGTACGCACCGATGTTCCTGTATTCACCCCAACTGATTTACGCAGACGGGTCGTGAAAGATTACTCGGTTGCCCACCTACATCCTTACGTAAATATGCGTACACTTATTGGTCACCACTTAGGCCTACGAGGAAATGTCGATAAAATGCTTGAAAGAAAAGAAGAACGCGCAGTACAACTTCATGACATGGTGACTGGATTCTTGAAGTCCGACAAGATGAGAGCTTCCGGTATTTATCAATTCTTCCCAGCCCAAGCAGACGGCGATGACGTAATCATTTATCATCCGAAAGATTCAAAAACTGAAATTGAACGATTTACGTTCCCGCGTCAAGAAAAAGACCCATTCCTATGTTTGGCTGATTACTTGAAAACAGTGCAAAGTGGCGAAATGGACTACGTTGCATTCATGCAAGTGACCGCTGGTAAAGGGGTCCGTGATTATGCAAACAAACTGAAGGAAGAAGGAAAATTCCTTGAAAGCCACGCATTCCAAGCAACTGCATTGGAATTAGCGGAAGGTTTCGCTGAACGGATTCACCAAGAAATTCGTGATCAATGGGGATTCCCTGACCCAACAGACTTTACCATGCTCGAACGTTTCGCAGCTAAATACCAAGGTCAGCGATTCTCATTCGGCTACCCTGCTTGTCCAAATCTAGAAGATCAAGCTAAACTCTTCCGCCTCATCAAACCGGAAGATCACGGCGTCGTGCTAACCGAAGAATTCATGATGGAACCAGAAGCATCCGTATCAGCCATCGTCTTCGCACACCCCGACGCACGATACTTTAACGCATAACCCTAATGCTAAAAGCGCCGTCTAGACTCGATAGGCGTTAGAAGAAATACCACAAAGGTGCTCTTTACCTTTGTGGTATTTCTGAAACGTCCCGAGAGTCTGGCGCTTGAAGCTGGATGACCCTAATGCTAAAAGCGCCGTCTAGACTCGATAGGCGTTGGAAGAAATACCACAAAGGTGCTCTTTACCTTTTTGGCATTTCTGAAACGTCCCGAGAGTCTGGCGCTTGAAGCTGGATGACCCTAATGCTAAAAGCGCCGTTTAGACTCGATAGGCGTTGGAGGAAATACCACAAAGGTGCTCTTTACCTTTTTGGCATTTCTGAAACGCCCCGAGAGTCTGGCGCTTGAAGCTGGATAACCCTAATGCTAAAAGCGCCGTCTAGACTCGACAGGCGTTGGTAGAAATAAAAGAATCCGCCATCTCTGAAATACTAGAGTTGGCGGATTCTTCATATTAAAAAATGATTAGCGGCACCTTCTGCGGCGGTGACAACCTTCGCCACCCCACATACCTCCATATCCCGGCCCTCTTCCTGGCATGATAGTAGAGCCCATAACATTTTCAGTAGTTTCTGTATAGTAGTGCTGTGGCACACCGACTACGTGGTGTCGATTCACATTCACGATCGGATGAATAAATGGCATTTCCTGTTTAGTGAAGCAATCGTTAAAGCGATATTGCGGTGGGCAAAAAACGGGTTGAAAACCTTGCTGACCATGCATACCTTGATGATGCTGATGGTGTCCCCATCCCTGCTGACCATGTCCGCCTGACATTCCACAATGTCCTTGATTCATTTCTCCACCTCCTTATACCTTATTACATGCGAGCTAACACATTTGTTACGGGCTACCGCCATAGTATAGTGAAAAATAAATAGCAATGACCTTTATCATTAGAGATAAAAGTCATTGCTATTTTGTTAATAAGCTATTTATAACTCACAGCTTCTCCGTATAGAAGGCTACTCATAACCTAGACTATTTTCTATTGATTCTGGTTTCTTCACAATAAATTTACACCCGTTTAATGCGCTATGGACCGGAGCACCTTCACCTACCATGTTCTCAGAGTGTAAAAAGTCAGAGTCGCGACGCAACGCCAGCTCAGCTGGATGAATGTATTGGCGTTTCATACCTTTCCACTCCTTCTTTTTTATATGATATGATGCACAAGACAAATCGATCCTAATCATCTTCTCTTATATACTAACCACAAAGTAATTCACTCTATTCAGTTTAATGAGCATGAGTGAAGTTAAAACTATGTGGGTATAGTACGATATCACCTATTTTTAAAGGAGAGAATATATATGAAACGAAATAGAATTATACTATTTGATGGCGAATGTAACTTCTGTGATGCAAGCGTTCAGTTTATTATTAAACGTGATCCATACAAACACTTTTCATTCGCTTCGTTACAAGATGATGTAGGTAGAAAACTTCGTAAGGACTATCAAATTCCTGACAACGTTGATAGCTTAGTATTGATCGAAAATGGGAAAGCTTATACAAAGTCAGGCGCAGCCTTGCGTATCGCAAAAAAACTGGATGGTTTATGGCACTTGGCATTTCTATTCGTAGTCATCCCACCAGCAATCCGCGATATCGTCTACGACTATGTTGCAACAAACCGATATAAATGGTTCGGTAAAAAGGAATTATCCTGCATGTTGCCTTCACCTGAGGACCGTCAACGTTTTATGGCATGAAGTGTTTAATCATTATAAAGCCCTGATGCAGTAAATAAAAAAACTGAAAACAAACTCCCACTTTTTGAGAGTTGCTTCCAGTCCTAGCCTTCCTATTGCATGGAAGGCTTTTTTATGAAGTAAATTCCTTATATTCCTCGTCGGTAAAAGCACGAGATCTAGTTAAGAAACGTTTCCCTTCCACTCCTTCGAGCGAAAACATTCCCCCACGTCCGTCGACTACATCAATAATCAGCTGCGTATGTTTCCAATACTCAAACTGGCTTTTCATCATATAGAATGGCATACCACCAATATGACCAAGCAAGATATCCTGATTACCTACAATCAAATCTCCGTCTTCGTAACACATCGGAGAAGATCCATCACAGCAACCGCCAGACTGATGGAACATCAAAGGACCGTGCTTATCTTTTAACAACTTTATAAGAACCAACGCTTTTTCTGTTGCGATTACTCGATCTGGCATAGGATTTCCTCCATTCACTTTGAATCCTCCAGATAGATTCGATTAAAAGAATCCTAGTTTACTTTCGTCGTAACTAACGAGCATGTTCTTCGTCTGCTGATAATGTGCCAGCATTTGCAAGTGATTTTCACGTCCGATCCCTGAAGCTTTATAGCCACCAAATGCAGAGTGTGCCGGATACGCATGATAACAGTTCGTCCATACGCGTCCTGCCTGAATTCCGCGACCGAAGCGGTACGCCGTATTCATATCACGCGTCCATACACCTGAACCTAGTCCATATAATGTGTCGTTCGCAATTTCTAACGCTTCTTCTTTATCTTTGAATGTTGTAACCGCTACTACGGGACCGAAAATCTCTTCTTGGAAGATCCTCATTTTATTATGCCCTTTAAATACAGTCGGCTTCACATAATACCCCTCTGCAAGATCCCCTTCGAGTTTGTTCTGCTCTCCACCCGTCAGACATTCTGCGCCTTCTTGTTTTCCGATATCCAAGTAGGAAAGAATTTTTTCCAGTTGTTCAGTAGATGCCTGAGCACCCATCATGACTGTTGGATCCAATGGATTACCCGTCTTGATCGCTTTAACACGCTCAAGTGCACGTTCCATAAACTTGTCGTAAATGGATTCCTGAATTAGCGCTCGGGACGGACATGTACAGACCTCCCCTTGATTCAAGGCGAACATAACAAAACCTTCGACTGCTTTGTCAAGGAACGCATCATCTTTCGCCATTACATCTTCAAAGAAAATGTTCGGGGATTTCCCGCCCAGTTCTAATGTGACCGGAATCAAGTTTTGAGAAGCGTACTGCATGATCAGACGACCTGTTGTCGTCTCGCCAGTAAAAGCGATTTTATTAATTCTCGGATTGGACGCTAGGGGTTTTCCGGCTTCCAGTCCAAAACCGTTGACGACGTTTAAAACACCTGCTGGTAGTAAATCTTCGATTAATTCTACCAATACCAAAATAGACGCTGGTGTTTGCTCAGCTGGTTTTAACACGATACAGTTTCCTGCCGCCAATGCCGGGGCAAGTTTCCATACTGCCATTAGAATCGGGAAGTTCCAAGGAATAATCTGACCCACGACTCCTAATGGCTCATGGAAATGGTAGGCTACTGTGTCGTTATCAATTTGACTGACTCCGCCTTCTTGTGCACGAATTGCAGAAGCAAAGTATCTGAAATGATCTACTGCAAGTGGAAGATCGGCATTCAACGTTTCACGGACAGCTTTTCCGTTATCCCATGTTTCAGCTACAGCCAGCATTTCCAAATTCTCTTCAATACGATCTGCTATCTTCAGCAATATATTCGAACGTTCAGTGACTGATGTTTTTCCCCATGCATCTTTCGCCGCATGAGCAGCGTCCAGAGCCAGTTCAATGTCTTCTTCCGTAGATCTCGCCACCTGGGTAAATACCTTACCTGTAAGTGGTGTTGGATTATCGAAATACTGGCCTTTTACTGGTGTCGTCCACTTGCCACCAATAAAGTTATCATAGCGTTCCTTGAACTGAACTTTTGAACCTTCTGTATTCGGATTTGCATAAACTAGATTTTCTGAAGCTTGTACCATACTGCGTCACACTCCCTGTTCTCTCATTTTTCTATTAGTCTAGTGCAATCATTTTTGCACACAGAGCTACTATACGAATCTCTATAGAACTTTATGCGAATTGAATGCGCTTACATGTAGTATCTTTTATAATAGCGGAAGATTCCATTTCTTTCAACTAAATACTTTTCACTTTAAATATACGGCAGAAGTTTCGCCAATTACACTGGCTGGAACTAACTTATTTACTATTCATAATCCAACTGTGCGATAAAAAAATTCAATGTAGAATATTTTCATTCTATACCTTCGAAAGAAAAAACCCTGTTTTCCCCTATATAAGCGGTAAAACCAGGGTCTTTTATTCCCAAGAAAAGAGTATAGATGCCAAGATTGATTTATAAAGCTCAATCGCTATCCACTCACATAGTGCAGGTCAGACAAATAGAAATCGCTTATTCCATTAGTTGTGTTGTCATTCTTTATCGTTCAATCGTCTCTTTATATGATTTTCTATCTGAGGAAAGCTTTGTAACACGCACCTTCAAGTTTCGAATAGAATCCTCGGTCAACTCCAATTTACCTTCCTTATGATGCTTCTTCCACTCTTTAACGTTTTTTCTATATAGTTTCTCTGAAAGATGATAAATATCAACGTCTATTGTTAAAGCATCCTCATACGTTTCCTTAATTTCACTTTCCACCACTTTTTCTATCTCTTTCCGAATTCGATCTGTCGTAATATCTTTTCCCATTTCACTGACAGTTGCCGATAAATCGACATTAATATCAAACTTCACTTCTCCCTTTCCAGTAATCGGCTTGATTTTCACCTTCACCTTATCAATGATCATCGTAAAATAATTTCCTCCGTCCAATTTAAAGGTAACTTGGCCCCTTTTCGTATTATTTGACATCCATTGTATTCCTCGGGCTTTGTCACCTGAGATAAATCCCTTGAAGCTGGTAGGGGTAATTACACCCACCCCTGACAAAACCGGTGCTTTAATAGGCTCCTGCATAGACTTCCAATTTTCCTCCACTGAAATTAATGGAATCATCGCTTCATGGCCAGGCTCATCCAGTCCGATTAGTAACTGTCGAATATTTAGTGGCTGTATGAAAGATTCTTGTTCATAGGAGTTCTTGGGATCACCAAGCTTAGACAATGTGATTGATTTATTAAGAACGGGTCTTAATAAAAGAACATCTTGCACGGGATCTTTCGTGGTGTACAGCCAAATTTGATATCTTGTTTCCTTATAGCGAATAAAACTATCAATAACCGGACTTAATTTCCCTTTAACCATCACGTCTTCTGATGCAACAATATAAGAAAGATGACCCCAAAACAATTTTTGATCTACTGAATGATATAATTCAAAAAGCGCTTCATCCATTGTATTGCCTGTGGCATGTCCAACTTCCGCTTGCACGGCTCCGATATCAATGGGTTGCTCGCTATTTGCTGTATTAGCAAAACTGACAAGTTGCACATACACTTCGTATTTTCCATCCTTAAAATCCACACCGACCCCATTGATATAAAGCATTCTTTCCGGCTCATTAGAATCCACACAGCCAGAAAGAACTGCTGAAAGGATTGCCAAAACTAGCGCAAGTATACGTGCAGTCATTTTCCACCTTCTTTGTTCCGTGTTTTATCCTTGGGACTTAGCATATTCGGACGCTTTTTATATTGTTTGGGATATAAACGCAAAAGCGACTTCTGTATGGTCTCCCAGCTTAAATCCGTCGCAATATTCATGTAAGGCACCCCGAATGTTCGAATACTAGCTAAGTATAGAACGGTAAAATAGAGCGCCATAAGGAATCCAAACAGTCCAAAAAAGGATGTTAAGATAATGAAAAATATACGTAGTATACTCACGGATCCCACCAACGATTGGTTAACCAACGTAAATGTCGAAATCGTTGAAGCCGCTATAACGACAATCATAGCGGGACTTGTAATTCCTGCCCGAATGGCGGCATCTCCAATAATTAACCCACCCACAACGCCAATCGTTCCTCCAAGTGCAATTGGAAGACGTAAGCCTGCCTCACGAAATAATTCAAACATGAGTAGCATGAGTAGCATTTCAAGTGTTGTAGGCAACGGCAGTCCCGTATTAGCTTTCACGACTGTCGCTAATAATAGAAGGGGCAATTGATCTTGATGAAATGTTGTTAATGCGAGCCAAAGTGCCGGTAAAGTTATACCTATCGACAAACCAAAAATACGCAATATTCGTTCCAACGAACTATAAATAGCTATATTCTCATTATCATCACTTGTTTTAACAAGTAAAAACAGGTTTATGGGCAAAATTACAGCATAGGCCGCCCCATCAACAAAAATGAGAAATCTACCTCTTGCTAGTGATTGAATCGCATTATCGGGTCGACCTGTATAGTTAGTTCTTGGGAAGAGTACGCCCTTAATATCCATACTCTCCATCAGTAAGTCCGGGCTGAATACGATATCCATATCAACTTTTTTTATCTGATTTTTTATACTATTTAACGTCTCTTTACTAGCGATATCGTCAAAATATAGAAGAGCTACTGTCGTTTTAGTTCGCTTCCCCAATTCAAATTTTTCCACACTCAATGAACTCGTTGGTAAACGCTTCCGGATTAGCGCGATATTGACCGAAACATCTTCAATAAAATTATCCCTAGGCCCTTTAACCGGTGCTTCTAATTTTGTCTCTTCGGGATTTCGGTTTGGTTTTTTTGCAATATTACTTGAAAAGAGAAGACCAAACTCCTCAAAATATAGAAGCAAATTTCCGGTGTATACGAGTGTACCCGCTTCATTTATGTCTTCCACTCTTTTTAAATCCGGTATGTGTAATTGTGCTACAATGGCTTCTTCTGTCGTTACATCCTTCAAATGATTCATCATAAGCTGAACACGTTGAACAATGACTTCATTCAGCAATTGCTGATCGATCATGGCATTACATGTAATGAATACTACTGGACGTTCATTGAACGTGTACGATTGAAACTGAACATCCGCGGACTTTAGAAACAATTGTTTCATGGAATTTATATCTATTTCCTTTTCATCCGACTTCATGGTTCTTCACCATTTTCTGTATAGATTTTATGTTCTGACTTTTCTAGATGGTTTTCTTGAAATCAAAGCAATAACGACTAAAAAGAAAGATAGAAAGAGCATGAAGAATAAAGTGATGATCAATACATAATCTCCTTTAATGGTATGAAAAAGACGATCATCCAAAAGAGATAACGACAACGTCATAAAGAAAAAAGCGGGGGCAAGTATTTTCCAAATACGCTGTTTGTCTCCTGTCATATTTAACAAGTCCGCTGCTATGAATAAAAGAAGCCCCACTCTTATGAATGCACCTGACAACCATTGATAAATTGAAGCAAAATCAAAATGCTCGATAAACCGCCCAACCGATCCCAGTCCCCATTCTTCATAGGCGGGAAATCTTTGTTTTATCGCTTCGGTTGGACCAAACTCCGTTATGGCTCCAATGGTAGGACCCATGGTCAAACCCATTAAAATGAAAAGCATAATAGCGAAATGATACCACCGCATCCGATCTTTGACTTGTTGTTGTATGAACAAGAACAACAAAATCTCGACAAATCCGGATGCTGCAAACATCGCGGTAGTGAGTACAGGTTGAAATCCATGTTCCAAAAAAGGTTGAAGCAACTCATAATTTTTCACTTGCATATTCGTAAATGCAATAAAAAAACCTAAAATAACGATCCAAAATAAAATAAGTACATTAACCATCGCAATCGTTTGTAAGTTTGTGGTGACAAGTAGGATACATAAAATGGTGTAAACGATTACCAACGGCAGCATAGGCGTTTCTGGCAGAAAAGTTGACACCATCCAAAATAATGTCTCACCCATTGTAAATGCGGCCATAATAATTAAAAAGAAAGCCGTTACATACCGGAATATGGCTGTAGCGACTTTCCCGATGTTCGTCTCCAACCACTTTGTTAACGGTTGTTGATTTGATTTTTTATGGATGTAAAGTACGAGAAAAAGCCAAGGAAAGATTGCAATAGTTGCAACTAGAATAGATATCCATCCATCCCTTCCCGCCCCTTTCACCAATGACGGGATAATAGTCACATGATTTTTCAAACCAATTATTGTCATCGACAGGAAAATAACATGCAAGACACTTATAGAACCGGTTTTTTTCATACGAAAACCCTCTAACGTTTTTATATCATTTAGCTTTGACAATAATAGATAAAATTATACTTACTAGACGATAGAATAGAGGGGATGGATAATACTATTTTCTCAACTGCATTAATTACATGTGGTATAACGCCAATAATTATCTCCCAGCACACCTGACAAATACGCTAATCCTTCACTTTCAGTACGATGGACGGAACGCCAGTCCTCTCCGTCAAGCGCTAAATAAATTTCATGATGAGGTGCATCATTATGATAGCCAACCAGGTCAATGTTCCCTTCCTGATCCACATGAGCTTTCACTTCATAATGAATTGGCGGTGAAGTGGTTAATGGATTGCCTACGTCATGATTGATTGTAAAATGAACTTCTGTCGATTTCCCTTCCAACCGATCAATGTCTATACCATCTACAGACGCATGGTCATGACGCTTATACCGTTTCATCGTATTCAAGCCGATTGACGGTCCCGTGGCTTTCGTAAATTGCAATGTACTGTCTCCCCCGATAAACTCTCCTTCTATATCCACACGGGTACGGAAGCTTTTCCCTTCTGGATTAAAGTCCCGATCATCTCCTGTAAAGTATGGTATCGGTGAAAAGAGATTCGGATTCTTTATAATATCTTCCTTTAAAAATGTCGTATAACGGAACTTCCACTGTTCCACTTCTTTTGTCTTTTTCCTGTCAGCTACCGGTTTTAGTAATTGATTCCGCTGCTTTACCCGTACAGAAAAAGTGTAGATTTCTTCTGTCGGTTTATTCTCAAGATTTCGAGGCATAATCACTTCATACACTTTTGATGCGATCGATTTACTGACATTCATTTTCTGATTGCTGTCAATCAATGGACGCGTTGCCGCGACACTATATACTACCGACTCAGAAAGACTTGTCTCACGATCAATAAAACGATTATCAGTAATTGTCTCGATGTATTGTCCGTTGCGGTAAATATCAAACTTCTCTACGTCCTTAATCCACTCCCATGACAGTGCAATTTGTGATGGGGCGACAATCGTTGTAATGACTAAGCGTTGTAAAGGATGTTCATCTTCCTGTACTTCTGTTAGGGCGGACGTCTGGATAACAATCACATCTTGAACCCGTCCTTCCTCTACTCGTTCCACTGTATATTGAAAAGGATGTGACGGGTCTAATTCACCATCCGTAAACTTTGGAGCCGTTCCTTCATATACTTGCCTGTCATTTTTATAAACACGATAATAACCACCTGTGTCACTCCATGTGAATGATATATCATCCAATGAATGAACCATCTGTTGAATTTCAAATAATTTCTCCATTTGCGATCTGCTCCCTTTTATCTATTTCATCTGAAACAGTTATACGCCTTCAGATAATTATGTAACATTCAGCATATCGTTATACCTCTTTGTCTATTCGGAATCGCTCATTTCCAAATACTTAGACCTTCTAATCCCAGTATTATTTCAACCTTTTTCATGTATATGATATAATTAGCCTGTCTGATACATAGCCACCACTAGGGGCGCCTTCTTTTCGGCTGAGATGCGATTACGCAAACCCTTTGAACCTGATCTAGCACATACTAGCGGAGGGAAGTGGGTAGTTTTCATACCCAATTGCCCATCTATGCATGGGTTTTTTGTATATATACCTTTAAAGGGAGGAAAAGAAACATGCAGCTTATTCAAGAACTTCGTCAAAGGCAACCGCTCGTTCATTGCATTACAAATTTTGTAGTCGCGAATTTCCAAGCAAATGGTTTACTTGCAATAGGCGCTTCTCCCGTTATGGCGGATGCAGTAGAAGAAGCAGAAGATATCGCTAGAATTGCCTCTTGCAGCATTTTAAATATTGGCACATTGAAGCAACAAACAGTAGATGCAATGATTTTGGCAGGAAACAGTGCCCGCGCAGTAGGAAAACCCGTCGTACTAGACCCTGTGGGTGCAGGCGCCACAGCTTTTCGTAAAGCTAGCGTCCTGAAAGTACTGAACGAAGTAGACGTCACACTGATCCGTTGTAATGCAGGGGAACTTGCTGCAATTGCAGATGTTCCATGGGCCGCCAAGGGTGTTGACGCAGGTGAAGGTTCTGCCGACATCAAAAGTATAGCGACAATGACTGCTCGCAAGTATAACTGTCTGGTTGCAGTATCAGGCGAAGTGGATATTGTCACGGATGGTGATTCCACATTATCCATTACAGGCGGTCACCCCATGATGACTACCATTACAGGTACGGGGTGTTTACTTAGTTCTATCACGGGTGCTTTTCTCTCTGTAGGAATGGAGCATCCCTTGGAAGCCGTAGCAGATGCACTTTCATTTTATAAACGGGCTGGTGAACAGACAGCAAAAATTTCACGTGGTCCTGGCGACTTTGCTGTGAACTTCATAAATACATTACATACATTGGATAGAGAATCGAAAACATTTTCAACCTAATAGACAGGAGGTTTTTCAATTGACAGTACAAGTAGCATTGACCATTGCCGGTTCGGATAGCGGAGGTGGCGCAGGAATTCAAGCCGACTTAAAAACGTTCCAGGAACTAGGTGTATTTGGCACTTCTGCTATAACCGCGGTGACTGCTCAGAACACACACGGTGTTCACGGTGTTTATCCAATACAAACAGAAGGAGTAATAGCACAAATACGTGCAGTACTTGATGATTTTGATGTAAAAGCATGTAAAACCGGGATGCTGTTTTCTGCAGAAATTATTACTGAAGTAGCTACGCTATTAAAAGAATACCCTTCGTTTCCATTAGTCATTGACCCTGTCATGATTGCAAAGGGAGGACAAACTTTATTGCAACAACAGGCGATTCAAGCATTAAAAGAGCATTTGTTGCCACTGGCTACCATTGTGACTCCGAATATTCCTGAAGCGGAAGTACTGACCGGAATGAAAATACGAACAGATGAAGACATTCAGCAAGCCGCAGCTGCTTTTATCCAAATGGGAGCGAAAGCCGTCGTTATGAAAGGCGGCCACCGTAATGATGTGTTGGACGCAAAGGATTATTACGCGGACGAAGAAGGTCAGTCATTCACTGTAACTACACCTTGGATCCAAACTAAAGACACACATGGAACCGGATGCACATTTGCAGCGGCGTTGACAAGTTTTCTAGCTAAAGGCTATTCCTTGACGGATGCAGTTGCCGAAGCGAAGCAATTCATACAAGCCGCGATTGAAAATGGCTTGAAGATCGGTTCAGGCCATGGACCGACAAATCATTGGGCATATGGTGATCTAAAAAAGGAGATACACTGATGTCAAATATAGGATTGAAGAAAGCATTAGGTTTATATTTTGTAATGGGCACACCAAACTCAGGGAATCAAGATCCATTAGCAATAGTGGAAGCAGCTCTTCGCGGGGGTGTCACATGTTTTCAGTTGCGTGAAAAAGGATTACATGCCCTCGAAGGCGAAGCTTTGCTCGGGTTTGCCAGAAAGTGTCAGGCGCTATGCAGATTGTATCGCGTTCCTTTCATCATCAATGACGATGTGGATCTTGCATTGGCAATTAATGCGGACGGGGTTCATGTAGGACAAGATGATGAACGGGCAGACAGCGTGCGTCAGCGAATTGGTCCGGATAAATGGCTTGGGGTTTCGACTCACAATGCACAAGAAGTACAAATTGCACAATCCATTGGCGCGGATTATGTAGGACTGGGTCCGATCTATCCGACGTCAACCAAACTTGATGCTTCGGCAGTTGTCGGTACCACTTTAGTAGAAGAAATTCATACTACTTTCCCTGATATGCCGATAGTCGCTATAGGCGGAATTACGCTGGCTACAACCAGCTCTATTATCCAAGCCGGAGCAGATGGTGTAGCCGTTGTTTCTGCGATCGCATCGGCTAAAGATCCACTGTATGCAGCAAGTGATTTAGCAAGAACAATATACTCCTTGTTGGAATGAATGGGGTTCGTATGAATACACGTAGAATGATTTTCATGACAATGTTTGTAGCCATCGCAGTTGCCGGCTCTGCATTCGTTTCATTCCCTGCTGGTATCGCCAGAGCATATCCCATACAGCATGCTGTGAATGTCGTAGTGGCGATTATAATGGGGCCTGGAGCTGCCGTGATGGTAGCGTTTATGACAGGACTCGTACGTTTATTGACAGGGACAGGTTCACTGCTCGCGTTTCCAGGCGGAATGATCGGTGCACTTTTAGCTGGCGTACTCTATCAGCGTTTCAAAAGAAATTGGAGTGCGGGTATTGGAGAAATTATTGGAACCGGTTTGATAGCACCATTGTTTGCGGTGCCTTATGCCAAAATTTTGATGGGCACTACCGTCACTGCCTTCTTCTTTCTACCCCCTTTTCTTGTATCGACAGTGAGTGGTACAATTATCGGCCTATTATTGGCTCCAAGACTGTTGAAATTGAAGATTTTTAAAGATTTGCAGTAACACCAAGATGTAAGTCAAAATGGTGGGGATCAGTGATGAGATCCAATTTGCGTTCCAGCACGTTGATCAACGATATCTTCCCTCTTCCAAATCAAATAGTTTAAAAAATAAGATCCGCAGAGAATATCTCTGCGGATCTTTTGTCGATTTCCCGGGAAATAGAGTGTGTTATTTCCCCGTATGATTATAATATCTCTTCATTTCGTCTGCAGGCACCATATTTCCGCCCGTTCCCCATACAAGGTGCGTTGTGTTTTTGAAATCTGCTGACGGTAATTTAGACTGTATAACTTGTACAGGCCCTGTCATACCAGCAAGTGCTGAAGGTTCTAACCAGATGTCTTCACTATCCGCCAGCTTTTTCAGGAGCGTGAACAATGTCTGATCTTCTACCGTATAGCATCCTGTGAGGAATGGTTCCATCGTTTTCCCGACAAATGCGGACGCTGTACCGACTGCTAAACCATCAGCTGCAGTTTTATTGTCCAGGCCAAAATCTGCAACTGAGACTTGGTCGTGCATTCCTGTCATCATTCCAATCATCATACACGGCGAGTGTGTTGGTTCAGCAAAGAGGCAATGCACATGATCGCCTAATGCCAATTTTAATCCGAATGCCACGCCACCTGGTCCTCCGCCTACACCGCAAGGTAAATAGACGAATAGCGGATGTGCTTCATCGACAATAATATTTTGCTCTTTCAATTGTGCTGCAACACGTTCTCCTGCCACTGCATACCCCATGAATAAATCGATCGAGTTTTCATCGTCCACAAAGTGACAAGACGGGTCAGCCTCTGCCTGACGTCGGCCTTCTTCTACCGCTTTACTGTAATCATCGATATACTCAACCACATGAACACCTTTTGAGCGCAATAAATCCTTTTTCCACTGTTTGGCATCGGCTGACATATGCACCGTTACATGGAAGCCAAGTTTTGCACTCATAATACCAATACTCAATCCCAGATTCCCTGTCGAGCCTACTGCGATTTTGTGCTTCGCAAACAACTCACGGAATACCGGTGTATCAAATTGGCTGTAGTCTTTTGTAGAATCGAGCAACTGACTATTGATCGCAAGCGTCTCTGCATGCTTCAAAACTTCATAAATACCACCACGCGCTTTGATTGACCCTGAAATTGGCAACGCATTATCCTGCTTTAATAAAAGCTTTCCCGGGATCTGGATAGCGTACGCTGTTTCAAGTTCTCGCTTCATCTTTGGAATCGGGGTTAATGGAGATTCAATGACACCTTTATCCGTATCGGGAAAGGCTTTCGCCAAATAGGGAGCAAATCGTTCTAGGCGATCGCTGGCATCTACTATATCGACTTTTGATAAATGCGTCTTCAACAGACCCGCCGCTACCCATTCGACAGAAGGGTTACACCATAACACTTCCTTCTGCTCTACTACGCTTTGTAATAAGGGTAGCTTTTCAAGCCATTCACTTTGCGTCTTCTTATTCACTTACCAATCACTCCTCGGTTATAAATGTATGTCCACACAAATTTCACTCGAACCAGCCTTTTTCATTGAATAACGTAATCGCCTCAATACGATTACGCACTCCGAGTTTATCCAGTATTGTGGAGACATAATTACGAACAGTACCGGGTGATAAAAACAGTTCAGCCGCAATCTGTTTCGTTGTCTTCCCTTCGGACACTAACTTAAGTACTTGGACTTCCCGCTCAGTCAGCGGATTCTTCTCTTCTTCTTTCATATCAAATGCCATGTCGATTAATTCTGGTGCATAAATGCGGCGTCCTTCAATAATAGAATGAATCGATTTCACCAGTTCTTCGATCGGATTGTCTTTCAGTAAATATCCACGAACTCCTGCGTTCCGCGCTCGTTCAAAATAACCTGCTCTAGCAAATGTCGTCAGAATAATAATTTGACAGTCCATATCTTGTAGTTCTTCTGCTGCATCCAAGCCAGTTTTAATCGGCATTTCAATATCCATTATACAAATATCAGGCTGAAGACTTTTCACCAAATCTACAGCTTCCTGACCATTTTTAGCCTTACCTACTACTTCCATATCTTCTTCCAGGTTCAACAACGACCCTAATGCACCGAGCAGCATTCCTTGGTCTTCTGCAATTACAATGCGGATCATACGTTACCCCTCCTTTATTTGCTTTAAGACAGCAGGTACCATGATTTTCAGTTGAGTTCCATTGTCACTTTTGATCGACAGTTTACCGTTGACGAACTCTAATCGTTCCTTCATGCCATCGAGTCCATTCCCCGGTAAATTCACGCCGTTTTGCGCAATACTAATTCCATTGTCGTTTATTCTAATTACGAATGCCTTTTCTGTCTGTTCAAATATAATACAACATCGCTTTGCATAGCTGTGTCTCACTACGTTATTGATTGCTTCTTTCAAACACATTACAAGTACGTTTTCTACAATAGGTGAAACGTCGGGGAAATTTGGATTACCTTCTATATCGACTTCGATTTCAGCGGCCTTCAGCATTTGTTGGACGCGCACTAGCTCATCTTTAAGTTTCACACGCCGCATACCACTAACAAGAACTCGTACTTCTTTTAATGCTGTACTAGAAATTTGACGTATATCTTGAATCTCTGCTTTTGCTGACTCGATATCTCGATCCATCAATCGAGATGCCAAGTCACTCTTTAAACCAATCATGGATAACTTTTGTCCAAGCGTATCATGGAGATCACGAGCAATACGCTCACGCTCTTGAATGATCATCAATTCTGATATCCGTTCCCTTGCAATCTCCAACTGATCTTGGAGTAAATCTCGTTTTTGACGGTTGTATAAATTGAATGGCAATAATACTACACCGATAACCGTGATAATAACAAAGTGTATTTGTGGCAAAAATAATTCAATTTCCAGAAAGAACCCTGCAACGATTGCCCCTATTAAAATAGCAATATGTAATCCATAAATAATAAAAAAGCCGACTGGTCGTCTAATATTTCCAATTGAGAAAGCAATGAATAATGACAGGTACACATAGCCAAATAACAATGTCATTACGACCGTAATGACAATTTCAAAGCTGATCCACATATACATAAGACCATTTTTTGACTTGGCGGAAAAATAATATGATAGAAAAAATAACACTAGTAATATAATACCTATTGTTAAATTAAAGGGAGATGCACTTCGTAAAATAAAAAAGAAAGGCAATATACAAAATACAACCCAAGCATAAATACTTAGCCATGGGCTTTTCGGGAAAACACTATACCAGCTATACATCAGTTCTCATCGCCATCCTTTTCGTTTCATTGTAACAAATAATTTCTCTACTCGCTTCTTAAAGATATAAGGACAAAATAAAAAGGCGAAGAAGGATTGCTCCTTCTCTCGCCATTTTATGATAAGCGTGTACGTTTTGGTTTTAAATCAATCGACAACTTATCTTTTAGTGAATATTGTTTTGCTTCTTTGAATGTAATGAATTTTTTATGGTTTGGATCATACAAGCGATAACGTAATGATTCAAAACTAGTCTTCAATGTAATGGTTGTAGCTTTTTGTAATGGCGGAGTCAATTCATGCGCCATTTCCAAGTTATAGTTTGGTACTCGCGGTGCCAAGTGGTGTACGTGGTGGAATCCGATATTGCCTGTTGCCCACTGAAGAGCACGGGGCAATTGATAATAAGAACTTCCCTCAACTGCTGCTTTCACGTAATCCCAGTCAGATTCCTCTTCAAAATAAGAATCTTCGAATGTATGTTGGATGTAGAACAACCAAATACCAAGAGCACCAGCCGTGAACATCATAGTACCTTGAATTAGCAAGAATGCTTTCCAGCCAATAGCTACAATTAATACTGTATATACTGCAGCTAAAATGATGTTGATCAAATACGTGTTCATACGCTCTTTCTTACGCGCGTCTTTACGGTTAAAACGACCTGCGATTAGCACCAAATATAAAGGTCCAAATCCAAATAAGACAATAGGGTTACGGTAGACACGGTAGCTGAAACGCTCAAACTTAGAAGCATTTTTGTACTCTTCAACAGTCATGACCCAGATATCTCCAACACCGCGTTTATCTAGATTGGAACTAGTTGCGTGGTGAATCGAATGTTCTCTTTTCCATTTTTCATATGGGAATAATGTCAACACGCCAGTGATTGTTCCTACAATGCTATTCGCTTTTTTATTGCGGAAGAATGAACCGTGCGTGCAGTCATGGAAGATGATGAATGTGCGAACTACAAAAAACGCTGCAACGATTGACAACGCAACCGTTAATATGACAGATATACTTAGACTTTGGTATGCCAAGAACCATAAGATAAATATTGGTGGAATTGTATTGATCATTTGAACGATACTCTTTTTCAAATCAGACTTCGCGAAAGGTGCGACGTCTTTATGCAGTTGCTTCGTTTGCTCTTTACTCATGTTTGACTTTCCCTCCTATTGGGTTTGCTAGTACATTAAGAATAACTTGTTTACAGCAGGAGAGGTAGACATAGATGTCATGACTTTGAGATGACAATTGTCATATGTTTTGAGACTGGCATAATAATACACGATACATGTGTTAGGTTGTTGCATAACTTAGTAGTGTAAACTTGAGTTGTGAAGTATACGCTTCTTACTCCCCGCATAACAAACCGATATTTATCCTCAAATACTTCTACCTTTCGCTGTACATTCTTTTTATAATCGTTCAGAATATACAACTATAGAAAGGAATGTATACTGTGCGTGAATTATCAATTCGTTTATTATCCGTTTGGATTATTTGTATTTTATTTACCGGATTTTTTGCCTATATTGCTCGATCTATTCACTTGCAAACGATCTCTAGTTTTGATGAACCTATAATCGACTTTGTGCAAAGCGCAGAAGCCCCGGGGCTGACGTCTATTATGAAATTATTTACTACCATCGGTTCTACTACATCCGTTACTCTGCTGGGCATACTGACACTTGGAGTGTTGTTATGGAAGAAATATCGCGCTCAAGCAGTATTATTCACTATAGTACTGATTGGGACAGGCATTCTAAATCAAGTACTCAAACTCATCTTCAAACGGGCACGTCCTGATTTTAATCGTCTGATCGACATTGGTGGTTATAGCTTCCCTAGCGGACACACGATGATGGCATTCAGCCTCTATACGGTACTTGCTTATATCATATGGAGAAATTTAAAAACTACAGGAAGCCGAATTGCAATCGTAATTGTCGCGATTTTTATGATTGTGATGATTGCGGTCAGTAGAATTTATTTAGGGGTTCATTTCCCAAGCGATATAGTGGGGGGAATACTGGCTAGTTCAGTATGGTTGTTCACATCAATTGCGATGTATCAGAGATTCCAGAGAAAAAAGGGTAAATAAATTTGATGAATGAAATGTAATGTTTGTAAAAAGGAATGACTATCTATGTGGAAAGAGTTTAAGGAATTTGCATTTAAAGGAAATATTTTTGATTTGGCTATCGGAGTAGTCATCGGCGCAGCATTCAGTACTATTGTTTCTTCGCTGGTAGAACATATTATATCTCCGATTATTGGGATATTATCGGGCGGCTTAAATTTCTCAAATTTAAGTTTTGAATATCGTGACGCTGAAATTATGTATGGGAAATTCATCGAAGCTGTCATTAATTTCTTAATTGTAGCAGGCTCTTTATTCCTCTTTCTTCGTCTGCTTATTAAGCTAAAGATTAAAAGAGAAGACCCTGTTGAGGAAAAACCTCAAGAGAAATCACTGGATGCAAAAGAGGAATTACTGACTGAGATCCGCGATTTATTGAAAAGCGAACGACAAAATAATTGCTAGTTATTCATTTGATCCGACAGCTGACACAGTTGTCATGTAAAGTCCATTGCAACGCGCCTGACAAGGTGTTACAATGATAGGCAGGATACTGATCAAAGGAGTGGATATTCATGTGGTTCGTCTATATCATGTATGCATTGTTTGCATTTATTCTTGGTGGAACAGTACTTGGACTAGTCCGTACGTTTAGCAGTAATAACTAATACAACATAACAGCAGTGAATGAGGGGCTATAGCCTATTCATCCACTGCTGTTTTTATATACACTAAAGTCACTGACGAAATTAAGAAATCATCTATGTGCTCGCATCCAGTTCACACTTTTCGTGAAACGAATAAGATTTTCTGATATATTTTCACTCATCGTCGTATCCAATCCTTTAAAGAATGATAGAGGATTACTTTACATAAAAAGCGCAAGGCAGAAACGAGAAACCCGTCTCTCCTTGCGCTACTATTAATGTTTCATCAATCTACGCTGTTTACGAAGTTCACGTCGTGCAGGGGCAGTATCAAAAAGACGTTTTTCCATTTCTGTTTCGGGATACACTCCCACCACCGGTATCGGACGATTTGTGTCATCTACCGCAACCATTGTACAGAATGATTCCGTCGTCAACTTCACTTCACCTGTTACCAAGTTTTTGGAATGAACTGAAATAAAGACTTCCATAGATGTTCGACCAACAGAAGTGACTACCGCTTCAAGTTCGATGACATCGCCAAGCAGGGCTGGAGAAACAAAATCGACAGAGTCGATCGAAGCGGTAATCGCAGCTCTAGTCCCCGCATGTTTCATAGCTGAAATAGCTGCAATCTCATCGATATATGAGAGGACTTTCCCTCCAAAGATGGATTCAATATGGTTCGTGTCCGGTGGTAAGACTAGCTTACTTTGGATCGTTCTTGACTCGCTCATAGGTTTTCGTTCAGACATTACGACAACTCCCTTTTTAGTACGTTCATTTAAGTATACATAAAAGAAGGGAGTTGACGCCAATATTCGCTAAATGTATTGCCTATTCGATTAGATAATTCTACGTACACTACACACATGATCGGCATAAACGGAATTTCTCAGATCAATTTGTTCAATTAATTTCCCAGTTGAAGGTGCATGAAGTATCTTTCCGTTACCTACGTACATGGCTACATGATGAATATACTTCTTTTCATTCTTAAAAAAGATTAAATCACCTTTTTGCCAATCCGCAGAGTCGAGCGAGATCGGCCTACCCTCTTCCGCCTGATCTACTGCATCACGTGGCAAACAAATGCCACACGCTTTCCATATAGTACGGACGAATCCTGAGCAATCAAAACCCCAGGCAGACATGCCGCCCCATAAATACGGCAAGCCAATGAACCGTCTTCCTACAGTTAGCGGACGGTGAATAGATTCTTCTCCCACACGCTCGACATCAGATGCATTTAGCAGTTTCCAACCATGCGGTGTCCAGACACGTATCTTCTTGCCGCGCCTTTCTACAAAAGGAAAAATTGTATTAAAAGAAACACGTAAAAAGAATGTGCCGGATTCATCAAACAGTGTTGCTTTTGGATTCATCACTCTGACAAACTCTTCTGTCTGTATTCGTTTCTTCATGGAAAGCTGAACAAGTGGTACCCACCCCGGATAGCCTCGTGAATTCTTGCTAGTTGGCTGGGAGATCGCAATGATGCGCGCCCAGTCACCAACTACTTCTTCGACAATCACAGATTCACCATATAATAATTGCGTCTGAATTCGGTTTTTGTCACTCAGCGCTAGACGTTCTTCATAGGATAACTGGGAAAGCCATCTATCGATTTGCACGGGATGGTCCAAGGCAGGAAGATCGGCCACACGGGGAGAATCAGGGTCAGTCCATACCGTCGCAACGCTGACCGCACACATCCATTTCTCATTCACACGCATGCTCCTTTACCCATTGAATCATCCGTTTTGAATCAAAACCTAGTCCTGACTCTTTGCTAAACTCCATATGCGATCCTTGATAGAACACGCCGCCAGCAGAAAATCCTTCTGACAATAACAGGGGCGCGTCTAAATCTACTCGTGTTATATTGGGGTGACTCGCTGCTATATGGGCAGCTGCCGTCACCCCAATTGCTGTCTCCATCATACTTCCGACCATACACTCTACGCCATTTACTTCAGCCATTGCATTGATTTTCAAAGCTTCTCGGATCCCTCCCGACTTCATCAATTTGATATTCAGTACATCCACTGCGCGCATCTCCAGCAACTTCTTTGCATCTCTTGCTGAAAATAATGATTCATCTGCCATGATTAGCGTGCTTGTCTGTCTTGTCACGTCTCTCAAGCCTTCTACATCATATGCGGCAACTGGCTGTTCTATTAATTCCAAATCAATTCCGTCATCTTCCAACTGGCGAATGAGGCGAATGGCTTCTTTTGGTTTCCACCCTTGATTGGCATCAAGACGAATCGTAATATCTTGGCCGACGGTTCGACGAATAGCATGAATCCTTTCTCTTTCCTGTTGAAAACTACCTGTACCGACTTTCACTTTTAGCGTATCAAAACCTTTGGCAACATGTTCTGCCGCCTCCTTGGCCATCTCAATAGGTTCCCCGACACTGACCGTCAAATCCGTTTTTAGGCTTTGCTGGTAGCCACCTAACACTTGTACTAAAGGTAACCCGCAAAGCTGTCCGAATAAATCATGTACCGCCATGTCAACCGCGGCCTTTGCACTCGTATTTCCTATAATGGCCTGTCGCATTCTTTCCATCATTACTTCTCGCTGTATGATATCTTGGCCAATCAATAGGGGCGCAAGAATAGTATCAATGACATAACGAATACCAACGATGCAATCGCCTGTTATGACATGCGTTGGCACCGCTTCTCCCCAGCCAATCCGGCCGTCATCAGTTGTTATTTTTATAATGACCGATTGTACCGTATGAACAGTTCGCAATGCCGTGATAAATGGTTTACGTAATAAAGATGACACGAGGAATGTTTCCACCGTGCGAATTTGCAATTACTCCACTCCCGGTAAGATAGTCAGCGTCTTGCTATTTGCATCCAAACGTCCTTTCACGCCAAATGGGATTGCGATATTCGGTTCACAATGGCCGATACGGAATCCTTTTACGACAGGCTGATTTAGTTTGCCGAAATACTGTTCAAACACTTCATCCATCGTGAGGGAAGCATTTGGCTTGCTCGGTGTCGCTTTGGCGAAATCACCAATCACGATACCTGCTGCTTCACGAAGCTTACCTGCTAGTCGTAATTGATTAAGCAGCCGATCTACTTTATAAGGCTCTTCACCGACATCTTCCATTACAAGCAATCGATTATTTGTCTTAATCTCAAACTCACTACCTAGACTGTTGACTAGTTGTGTCAAATTACCACCGACCACTTCGCCTTCTGCAACACCGCCTACAAGTGTTTCGAGTGGCGAGATGGCTTCCGAGTAATGAATTTCAACTGGCGTAAATAATTGTCCAAACATTTTGCCAGACATTTCATGAAACCCATCTTGTGCGACACATGATGCGAGCATCGGTCCATGGAATGTAACTAGTCCTGCTCCTTGACGAATCGCGGTATGTAGATACGTAATGTCACTGAACCCCCAAAATACCTTCGGATGGTCATGGATCAAATCGAGATCTAGTTGTTCTGCGTAACGCGCCGAGCCGTAACCGCCACCTGCACAGAGAATTCCCTTCACTTCAGGATCTTTAAACATCTCATGCAAGTCAGCAAGCCGGTCCTCATCAGTCCCTGCCAAATAACCATTTTTCTTATACACAGACTGGCCCACTTTATAGCGTAGACCCAATTGCTCCAAAAATTGAAATGAACGCTCCAATACTTCACGCTCTACAGGACTAGCAGGTGCCACAATCCCAATTACATCACCTTTTACTAAATGTGCTGGACGAATCATTCTACTCATCACCCTTTCTACGTCCTACTTTATCATATTCAAGAAACACCATCGTCATCACGAGATTTCTAATACAATTGAAATAGATTGTGGGTAATTTTAAAGTTATCCCCTTTATGAACAGCCAATCCCCAAGTATTGTGTATACTTCATATAAAATTACTTAACTAACAGAAAAAGTTATTCACAATTTCTCTTTTGTGGATAGTTTTATAACATGAAAAAACGGACAACTGAAATGTATCAGTTGTCCGCAACATTATTGGCTATTGGTGAGTTGATTTTTCGATGCGTTAATTAATGTCCGAACCTTTTCATAATCTCCTTCATGAAGGGCCGTCACGATCGCACTTCCAACGATAACGCCGTCAGCAAGTCCGCCAAGTGTGCGAACATGTTCCGGAGTAGATATACCAAACCCAGCGAGAATAGGCACGGAACTTGCTGCCTTTAAACGCTTCAAGTGACCTTCGAGTCCTTCTGTAAATGATGAACGGACACCTGTGATACCGTTGACTGTCACTGCGTAAATGAAACCTTCTGCTGCTTTCGCAATGGCTTCAATTCGTTCAGCTGGACTCGTTAGAGAAACTAATTGAATTAACGCTACATCGCTATTCTTCAGCGCTTCTTTCAGTAAGCCACTTTCTTCAAGCGGCAGATCCGGAACGATTAAACCATAGACACCACTTGCTTCACAATCCGCTGCTATTGACTGCAAACCATAGCTAAGCACCGGATTCAAATACGTCATGATGACTAGTGGAATCTTCACTTCTTCTTTGAATGAAGCAAGTTCTTTCATAATCTTTCGTAATGTAATGCCTTCAGCTAACGCTCGCTCACCAGCTTGCTGAATCACATCGCCATCTGCTACCGGATCGGAAAATGGTATCCCTACTTCAATCGCTGTTGCACCTGCTTCTTGCAAGAATAATATAGTTTTCTTCAACGTCTGTAATCCACCATCACCCGCCATGATATAAGGTACAAACGCCTTGTCTCCCTGTTCATTACACTGCATAATCGCTTGTGTCACTAACTTTTTTGTCATGTAGATTGACCTCCTAGCGCATCACGTACTGTTTGCATGTCTTTGTCACCGCGCCCTGATAAACAGATAACGAGTAGCTCATCTTCTTGCATTTCTTTCGCTAACTGCACTGCATAATACACGGCGTGCGCACTTTCAAGGGCCGGAATAATTCCTTCTACACGCGAAAGCAATTGCACCGCTTCAAGTGCTTGTTGATCCGTAACGGAATCATATTGTACACGCTGGATATCAGCTAAATGGCAATGCTCAGGTCCTACTGCAGGATAATCGAGACCTGCAGAGATGGAGTGCGCTTCTTGAATAAATCCATCAGCATCTTGCAACACGTACATGTATGCACCGTGCAAAACGCCTTCTTGTTTACCCGCAATAGCGGCCGCATGTTTGCCTGTTGAAATACCACTACCAGCCGCCTCTACTCCGTATAACTTTACATCTTGATCTTCGACGAATGGGTGGAACATACCGATCGCGTTACTCCCCCCACCAATGCAAGCTACGACCGCATTAGGTAAACGTCCTTCGTGTTCCACAATTTGCTTACGTGTTTCATCACCGATTACTCGCTGAAAATCACGGACGATTTGCGGGAATGGATGCGGCCCTAAAGCCGATCCAAGAATATAATGTGTATCCTCTACATTCGAAACCCAATAGCGCAATGCTTCATTGACCGCATCCTTCAATGTACCTGAACCTTTATCAACGGAAACTACTTGCGTACCGAGTAGTTCCATACGAAAAACATTCAGTTCTTGACGACGGATATCTTCTTTGCCCATGAATACAACACATTCAAGACCGAGTAACGCACAAGCAGTAGCAGTTGCCACACCATGTTGACCCGCTCCTGTTTCTGCTACAATTTTCTTCTTGCCCATACGAATCGCAAGTAAGGCCTGGCCTAGAGAGTTATTAATCTTATGAGCACCTGTATGATTCAAATCTTCTCGCTTCAAATAAATTTTCGCGCCACCCGCATGCTTCGTTAAACGCTCTGCAAAAAACAAAGGCGTTTCACGACCTACAAACTCTTTTAGATAATAATCCAGTTCTTTTGAAAAGGCAGGATCTTGCTGTGCTTCATCGTAAGCAGTTTCTAACTCCTGCAAGGCGGTCATCAATGTTTCCGGCACGAACTGCCCTCCGAATTTACCGTAGCGTCCTTTAGTTTCTGTTGTCATGACGATTTCTCCTACCCTTCGCTGTATGAATGAACGTCTGAATACGTTCCGTGTCTTTTTGCTTCTCTATCTCCACTCCACTTGATACGTCAACCATATATGGGTTCACTTGTCTCAACGCTTCCTGCACATTTGCTGCATGCAGACCACCGGCTAAAATAATCTGTTCTTTTGATACTCCTACATTTTCAAGTAATGACCAGTTGAACGTCTTACCACTACCACCTTTGTATTCAACGCCTGGTGTATCGAATAAATAATAATCCACGTCATAGGTAGCAGCGAGTTTCACATCGTCTTCATTTTCGATAGCAAGTGCTTTAATAGAAGGTAACCCTACTTGTTGAATAAAAGCAGGAGTCTCATCGCCATGGTACTGGATGTAATCCAATGGTACTTCATTAAATATCTTTACTAGTTGCTCTTTCGTTTCATCAACAAAGACTCCAATTTTTAAAACAGATGGTGGAATGAGTTTTGCCAGTTTCTGCGCCTGCTCTATCGTCACTTCCCTGCGGCTTGGTGCAAATACAAAACCTATAGCATCCGCGCCTGCATCAACAGCTGCTTGTACATGTTCCGGTTTCATCAATCCGCAAATCTTTACTTTTGTCATGGACGAATCACGTGTTTTTCTACTTGCAATGCTTGTAGAGCTTCTTTTACTGAATCACTGCGCATTAACGATTCTCCGACAAGTACTGCACTCGCTCCAGCTTTTGCCGCACGTTCTGCATCCTCAGGTCCCCAGATCCCGCTTTCACTGATGAACACACGCTCTTCATCGAACGGGAACTGTGACGCGATTAGTTCTGTTTGCGCTAGATCTACTTCGAATGTATGCAAATCCCGGTTGTTGACACCAATGATTCTCGCATCGATTGACAATGCGCGGTGCAACTCTTCAGTGTTATGCACTTCCACTAGCACATCCAAGCCTTCTTCATTGGCATACGTATACAGACTTCCGAGTGTTTCGTCATCAAGTGCAGCCACAATCAATAAAATAACAGATGCACCTGCGCTTTTCGCTTGGTCAATCTGAATTTTATGGATCATAAAGTCTTTACATAACAATGCGATTGGCACGGCATCCGCTACTGCAGACAAGTCTTCAAATGATCCTTTGAAGAATTCCCGATCAGTCAATACTGAAATACACGCAGCACCTGCTTCATAATAAGCAGTCGCTTGTTCAACCGGATTTGCACCTTCTGCGATCAAACCTTTAGAAGGAGATGCACGTTTCATCTCAGAAATGACTTGCAGTTTTTTCGCTTTTATCAATGTCTGATAGAGTGACGGACGTGAAATCTCTCGTTCTGGAAATATTGTGTTGCTTGCTAGCAATTGATCTACTTCTATTTTCTTCTGTGCAATAATCTTATCTAAAATCGTCATTGGATAACCGCCTTTTGCCGAATCATTTCGCTGAATGCGACGACCGCATCTAATTTTTCTAACGCTTTGCCTGATAAGATACTTTCAGTAGCTACTTTCACACCTTCTTGAATGGTGGAAACTCGGCCATTTGCAAATAAACCGATTCCCGCATTCAACACCACTGTATCAAACTTTGGTCCACGTTCTCCACTTAAGATTGACCGAGTAGTTGCGGCATTTTCTACTGCGTCTCCACCTTTTATCGCTGACAACGGCGCATATTCCAGCCCTACGTCATCCGCCGTTAATGAAAATGGAATTAAATCCCCATGATCGAGAAGTACGAATTCATTCTGGCCGGCGAGAGATGCTTCATCCATTCCGCCTGCCCCACTAACCACAATTGCTCGTTCCCGTCCTAGCATCCTGAGTACTGAGGCATATTCCATGATGAAATCCGGACGGTTAATACCAGTAAATTGCGTTTCAAGTGATACAGGATTCGTCAAAGGTCCAACTAAGTTGAAGATCGTTGTTTTACCAATTTTGTTTCGTATAGCACCAATTCGTTTCATTTTCGGATGAACAGCTGGTGCGAATAAGAATGCAATTCCTTGTTGTTCCAGCAGATTCTGCATATCAGTTATCTGGAAGTCGGAATGAATGCCAAGTGCGTCCAGGACATCTTGGCTTCCTGATGCGCTGGAAATTTTACGGTTACCGTGTTTCGCAACCTGGACCCCAGCACCCGCCAACACAAATGCAGCTGTCGTACTAATATTGAATGTATTGACTCCGTCTCCACCCGTTCCGCAGTTATCTAGATAACGTGCCTCTTTAGGTGTTAGATCATTTGCATATGACTTCATAACGGCTGCCAATGCCGCTACTTCATGTGATGTTTCACCTTTTTTTGATAACGCGATCAAAAACTGTGCAATTTGATCTTCATCTGTTGCTTCATTAAACATCAGCTCAGCGGCTTCTCTCATCTCTTCATACATAAGGTGACGTTGCTTCTCTACTATGCTTAAAAACCTCTCCATACTCATCTCTTCCCTTCTCGTCTAGATGTTTACGTGATCTTTCAGTAATGCCTGTGTCTTGGTAATCACTTTGTCATTTGTGTTGCTTCTAGTAAAGAACGAGCTTTATTGGACGTTTCTTTATATTCTAGTGAAGGGACAGAAGCCCCTACTATGCCGGCACCTGCCTGGACATACGCTTTGCCTTCTTTTACGAGCATTGTACGGATCGTTAATGCGAAGTCAATATTACCGTTTAGACCAATGTAGCCGATAGCGCCTCCATAAATTCCACGATGCTGATCTTCCAGTTCATCAATCATATCCATGGCGACCGTTTTAGGAGAACCGGTTACAGTACCCGCTGGCATTGTCGCTTTTAACGCATCCAGTGCATGTAATCCTGGAGCCAGGTCACCCATCACTTCGGAAACTAAGTGCATAACATGTTCATAACGAACTGTTTCCAAGTAATTTGAGACTTCAATCGTTTCGGGACGACAGATTTGTTGCAATTCTTTCTTGCTTACTTCCACTAGCATATCGTGTTCGGACAGCTCTTTCGGATCATGGCGTAATTCGATTTCGAGCGCTTCATCTTCCGCTTGATCTCGCCCTCTTCTGCGTGTGCCCGCAATCGGATTTGTTAATACTTTATCTCCAGTGACACGCACAAGACTTTCGGGCGACGTTCCGATTACTGTATGATCTTCAAACTCCATGTAATACATATACGGAGATGGATTGCGGCGACGCAGTTTACGATACAACGCAAATGGATCACCTGTAATATCTGCTTCAAAGCGACGTGACAGAACGACTTGTTCCGCCTGTCCTTCTTTAATTGCATCAATAACAATCTGAACACGACGCTCAAATTCTTCCTTGGAAATAGCACAACGATAATCAGATAGAGAAACACTATCCTCTTTATCGACGGAGCCATTAACAATCATGTCTTCGATGGCGTCCAAGTCGGGTGCTTCGTATACCGGATTGATTTCTGTATGCAGTAATGTCACTTCGTGCAATTGATGGTCATAGATCACAATCGTATCGTAAATATTAAAGTAGACATCCGGCATTTGAAGATCATCAGCTGTTCGTTGTTCACCATTCCTAGCTGCACCGTATCCTACATAACCAACCGCACCGCCTGTAAACGGAAATCCTGCATCTTCCGTAATACGAGGCATGAGACGCTTCAATAAAGTATACAGATCTCCTTCATGCGTATAGGTTCTATTCGTTGAGTAGACGATCTCTTCTACTACACCATCCCGACCACGATAGGCTTTTTGCGGATTCAGTCCAATGAATGAATAGCGCCCTGACCCATCTGCTTGCGAAGAACTCTCCAATAGGAACTTATGGTTTCCTTTCAATCTTCTAAATATCAAAATAGGAGTTAAGGAATCTCCTTCAATCTTTCGCGTCGTTACCCGTAAGTTCTTCTGCACTGTCATCATAATCATTCTCCTCTTCTCTATGGACTGCTGTATAGTTCTTATAATTAAATAGAAAAAGCCCTCTGCAAACAGAGCCAGTTAGCCTGTTGCAGAGGACGATTATGTAACCGCGTTGCCACCTCAAATTGAAGCACCGAAGCACTCCCACTTTATGTGTTTTCACACTGCCCTTAACGCGGGCAAACGTCTGTTTTTCATCAAAACAGCTGCCATAAGTCCATTCACGAATGATGTGTATCAGTTTTCACCAACCACTGATTCTCTAGGAAGCACATGCAATCGCTACTCTTCTTATTCATATCTTTTCGCTATTCTCTTCTCTGCTAACTCATCTCATCTGCCGGGACGATTCCGCTATCGAAACCTTCTGTCCATCTAGTTATTATACTTATCTTAATATGCTGAATCTTTAATGTCAACAATTTCTTACGGGAAAAATGCTATAATTAGCTTATGGTAAAAAGTGCGGAAGGAGAATCTTTATGCGGATCAATAAATTTCTAAGTGGTGCAGGTATTGTATCCAGACGAGGTGCAGATCAGTGGATTGCCGACGGTCGTGTGAAAATCAATGGACAATTGGCAGAGCTTGGAAGTAAAGTCGAGGCAGGCGATCAAGTAGAGGTCGACGGAAAACTAGTCGAACAAGAAGAGCAGTTAGTGTATATTGCACTGAATAAACCAGTAGGTATCACTAGTACAACAGAACGTCATATTGAAGGTAATGTTGTAGATTTTGTTAACCACCCATTACGAATTTTCCACATCGGACGTTTGGACAAAGATTCCGACGGTTTATTACTATTAACAAACGATGGTGATATCGTCAATGAAATCCTGAGAGAAGAACACGGTCATGAAAAGGAATACATCGTGACCGTGGATAGTCCCCTAACCGCCTCATTTATTTCACAAATGGAAAACGGAGTGAAGATTCTCGATACTGTAACGAAACCTTGTACGGTGAAAAAACTCGGTCCTAAAACTTTTTCTATTATATTGACGCAAGGTTTAAATCGTCAAATCCGTAGAATGTGCGCAGCTCTCGGCTATCATATACGCCGCTTGCAACGTGTGCGGATACTTACTATTGAACTGGGTGATCTCCCGATTGGTGAATGGCGAGAACTAACAGATACAGAGCGTGATAAGTTATTCAAAACACTTCAATACGAACCGAAAAGATAAAAGATCATGGAGGCCCTACAAAGCTTCCATGATCTTTTTCCTATGCAATGCTCTAATATTTCTAATACCTCTAATAACCTACATTTATTTACTTCAATAACTAGTTCAAAACTCTCTTGTTCATGTTATAATCAGACAGTTGATGTATTTACTTCTACCTATTAGGTATTTTTATATAATTTCACAACTCTTAGCTTCCAAATCAAGGACTATTCTATCCCCTAACTTTACTTAAAGAAAGGATGTGCCTTTATGGCGTTATATACTCCTAGTATTTCTTCACATCTGTCCACATTACTTGATGAAAAGTTCTGTATTTCACTCATCGATGTAAATGGTCATCTCACCTATGTAAATCAGAATTTTTGTGAGCTGACAGGCTATAGCGAAGATGAATTGATAGGTAGGACGTGGAAAAAGTTAAATAAAAGTCTCTCTGTTGAAGAGATGCTTTATACGCTTACAAAGCATTTTCTCCATGCTACCGTCTATCAAGAGTCTATACAAATTTATTCTAAGTCAGGTACAGTGCACTGGTTGGATATCAATATTGTTCCCATTTATGATTCTGCCGAAAACTTAACGGGTTATCTCTCTCTCGATATTGATGTCACCCGATCCAAACTGGTATCAAACGAGTATGACAAAACCCGTACCGACTTGCAAAACTTTAAATATGCACTGGATGAATCAGCAGTAGTCGTTATTACTAATCCTCAAGGCGTAATTACTTATGTCAATAATCGCTTCTGTATCCTTTCGGAGTACTCACGTAAGGAACTGATCGGCAAAACACATCGTGTAGTCAACTCAGGTACACATCCTAAAAGCTTCTTTGTGAATATGTGGGAAACGATTCAGTCCGGACAAGTATGGAGAGGCGTAATCCGTAATAAGTCTAAGTCTGGAAACTTTTATTGGGTCCATACTACTATTGTTCCGTTTATCGGCCAAGACGGTAAACCATTTCAATATATTTCCATACGCCAAGATGTGACCTCTCAGATGGAAGCGGAAAAATCACTGGAATTGGCATTAAAAAATGATTTTACTATGACCGTGAAAAATCTTCAAAATGCTATTTTTAAATATTCTTTTGATGAAAATAATCAAATCAATATTACATTACTAGAAGGAAAAGTAGCCGAACAACTGGGTATCACTGCGAATACACTTAACCAGCTCACAACGAATAAAGCGTTCATGTCGTCTACATTTAAGCGACAGCTTCTTGGAGCTTTACTGGGCCGAGTTGGACAGTTTGAAATTGACTATCACTCAAGAACTTTTCTAGTTTATCTCTCTCCTATTTTTGAAGGTGAGAATGTAGTCGAAGTTGTCGGTACCGCCAGTGATATTACCGATCGTAAAGAAGTTGAACGTTTAGTAGAACATATGGCATTTCACGACCATCTAACTGGATTGCCAAATAGAAGGTTACTGAAACAGACAGTGGAAGACTTAATTGAGACCCGTTTAAACAACCAACAACCTTTTGCCCTGCTTTATATGGACTTGGATCGTTTTAAGAATATCAATGACTCCATGGGGCACTTTGTAGGTGATCAACTGCTTAAAGCGGTTGGTGCAAGATTACAAACACTCGTCAGACAAAATGACTTGGTCGGTCGACTTAGTGGAGACGAGTTTCTTATTCTGTGTTCTTCTACGACGAAACAAGGTGCACAAATGGTGGCTCAGCGAATCGTCAATGAAATATCAAAATCTTTCCTTATCGATTACTTAGAAGTCTTTATTGCTCCAAGTATCGGGATCAGCATGTTTCCAGACGATGGGGCACAATACAATACGCTTATTCGTAATGCAGACTCTGCTATGTATTTAGCAAAACAATCTGGTAAAAGCACCTATCAATTTTTCACAGAAGAACTTTATAAAGACTTGATGGAAAGAACGTTAATAGAGATGGAATTACGTCAAGTACTTCAAAAAAAGGAATTGTCATTACATTACCAGCCGCAATATGAATTCAACACAGGAAATATGATTGGTATAGAAGCATTAGTACGCTGGCAACACCCTTCTCGAGGAGTGATACCTCCCGGACAATTCATACCTATAGCTGAAGAAACCGGGATGATTCTTGCTATTGGTTTATGGGTGCTAGAGACTGCTTGTAGACAGGCGAAAGAGTGGCAAGACTTAGGCTACACTTCACTATTGATGAGCGTGAATGTTTCCTTACGCCAGTTTAAAAGTAGTAGTTTCGTGGCAGATGTTAAGAACACACTTCATAAAACGGGCCTTCAGCCACAATACTTGAATATTGAAATTACAGAGAGTATGACATCTGACGTGGATTATTGCCAAAGTATTTTACAAGAGCTACGTGATATCGGTATTAAAATTAGCATCGATGATTTTGGAACAGGCTATTCCTCATTAAGTTATTTAACTAAGTTTCCTCTGACTCATCTTAAAATTGATCAATCTTTCGTCAGAGAATTGCATTCAAATTCGGTGATTGTCAAAGCTATTATTGATTTGGCTAAGAACTTACATTTACGGGTGATTGCTGAAGGGGTCGAAACTTACGAACAGGCCGAATTCCTCAAGAAACTAGAATGTGATGAAGCACAAGGATTCTTGTATTCTAGACCCGTGCCGCCTAACGAACTTCTACAGTTACTTAATAATATAAAGTCTTGAAATATGAGGCTGGGATATCACTAGAAAATAGTCCGCTCTCCTACGCTATAAAAGGCACGCTCCTGTATCTCAAAAGTTACTTTTATAAATACGTAGTCAAAAAGAAAAATGCATGAAGGAGAAGAATGATCCTTCATGCATTTTTGGGTTTTGTCCCAGCCTCACTACTTTTATATGTGATCAACGATAAATTACTTTTTCATCAAGGTAGTACTAGAAATATTATTCTTCCTATTGATTTTGTGCTATAGTTTTCTTTATATTTCAATTTTTTTGACATACATAGATAAATAACTACAAGGAGAGATGAGAATGGGTACTACTCAAATGCGGTATTCAATTACTGCGTTAGCTGGATTTCAATGGTTGTTCTTTATGTTCGCTAATACAGTGGTAATCCCCATTTCGGTCGGTACTGCTTTTGAGCTTGAGCAGATAGAAATCGTTTCTGCTATACAGCGCTCATTTATTTTCACAGGAATGGCTTGTTTACTACAAGGTGCATTTGGACATCGATTGGCATTGATGGAAGGTCAATCAGGTTTATGGTGGGGTGTGGTACTCAGCTTGGCCGGAACTGCGAGTGCGATGGGCTTAAGTCTAACTACAGTTGGTGGCAGTATTGCAGTAGGCGCCATGATTTCCGGTGTTCTGGTAGCTACACTGGGTATGCTCGGCATGGGTGATATTCTGAAGAAGTGGTTTACACCTGCTGTAATGTTCGTGTTTTTGCTATTGTTGGCTAATCAGTTGATTACCATCTTCTTAAAAGGAATGATTGGTCTCAATGACGGTGAATTCATCAGTTTGTCGAAGACTATATTTTCATTCGCTCTAGCAGGTTTGACGATTCTGATTCATGTGAAAGGAAAAGGGATCATCAGCAGTTTGAATCTGCTCATCGGTATGACCGTTGGTTGGGTTAGTGCTGTGCTGATTTTTCCGCAAGTAGCTACTGAAACGATAAAAACTACGCCGTTTATCCAATGGTTTCCTTGGGGTGAGCCGACACTTGAAATCGGTATCGTGATTACAGTGGTCATTACAGGTTTATTGAATACGACGAATACCATCGCTACCCTAAAAGGTGCGGAAGATATATATGAAAAAGAAACTACTAAAAGTCAGTATAAAACTTCATTTCTCATTACAGGAGGCATGAATATTGGAGCGGGTGCACTGGGTCTCGTTCCGTATGCACCTTATGCTTCATCCATCGGTTTTCTACAGTCCAGTGGGATAAAGGACAGAGCCCCTTTCTTTATCGGCTCCATTCTGTTTATAATCCTTGGACTCGTACCGCCTTTAAGTGCATTTTTTTCCACTATTCCTCAAAGCGTTGGAAACACGGTATTATTCGTAGCATATTTACAATTATTTCGATCTGCTCTGCGCAGCGTGGAAGGATTAACTTTCGAACCTAAAACCATATATCGAGTTGCATTGCCTGCACTTCTCGGGTTATCTATTATGACATTGCCAGCTACTGTGTTTTCTTCACTTCCTGAGCTCGTTCAACCTCTCTTATCAAGCGGGTTGCTAGTAGGAATCTTAGCTGCACTCTTGATGGAATTAATTTTCTGGATTGGTCAGCGGTTCAGTCTTTCTACATGAAAATAATTCAGTCCTGATCTAAATGATCAGGGCTGTTTGTACGTATAGACTAAGAAACGCTCTGCTTTGTAGTGAATTTGCAAATGTGTAATCGGTATCTCCGCTATCTTTTCGAATAATGGGTGACGATGCAAGAAATAAACATACTCGTCGGTCGGATAATATAGAATGATTTCCAATGCACGAGGGGAGTTTTCGGCTGACTTTAGAATCCGTTGAACTACAGTTCGAAAAATTTCCAAAGAAAACGGATTAAAAAAGTAGAACGTCACGGCATCTGCCGGAATGATGTAACTCTCCGCTATACAGCATTCAAATGAAATAGATCCAGGTCTCTTAGGAAAGGCTTGCCGATAATCCATCAAGTTGTTCATTGCATTTTGGTGTAACACACTATTCATTTCAATACCTATCGTATCCAAACAAAATAGATGATTCACATAAAAAGGTACTCTTCCTTTTCCACAGCCAAAGTCGATCAAGCTCCCTTCTTTTAGAAGGTCATGTTCGGCAAATAAATAATCTAGCATCTCGTAAGGTGTTGCTTCATAACGATTATAATGAGATGACTGATGAATCCATTCTCTAATACCAAATGTTTTGATGTGTAAGCGTTTATCCATAAAGTGCTCCGGCATTGTTCTATCACCTTCCTATTGATCTACTAGTAAAGAAAACCTCGGCATATTACTCATGCCGAGGTTCATCGGAAACGACGATGGTCTTATTACGTCCGGTACGTTTGGCTTCATACAGACTTTGATCAGCCAACTCCGTAAGTCGCGCTGGATGGTTTGCGTGAAGTGGATAAGCAGCTACTCCAGCTGAAATTGTAATGACTTCACCGCAAGGACTGACTGTGTCTTCCAATTTTTCACGCAGGCGTTCTGCAGTCAGATAAGCAGTAACTTTATCCGACTTCGGTAATAAGATGACGAATTCTTCTCCACCGTAGCGGCAACATACATCTTGCTCGCGAACCGTTCGTAGCATCAAGTCTGCCAAGTAGATCAGTACTTTATCGCCAACTGCATGACCGTAACGATCATTGACACGTTTAAACTTGTCTATATCAAAAATAATTAAAGCGAATGGTGTCCCTTCGTCTACCCATTGCTTCATGTAGCTATCCATCATTCGGCGATTCGTTAACTTCGTCAAAGGATCTGTTGTGGATTGATGAATGAAGTAGTTCATCTCGTTTTTGAAGTAATCCAAACTATGTAACATAGCTCCTTTTAATTGTTTTGCTTCATAATACCAGTCAGAGATTCCTACCATCTTTACTTTTTGATCAGATTCTGTACTGTTTTCGGTATAGTAAGCTAATCTTTGGAGTGGCAACGCAATCTTTCTAGATAGATACCTAACCAAGAAGAATGATAGGAGTAATAACGGCAAAGACTTTAATGCCATCTCCAACACCATTTCTTTTGCAGGGGCAACAGATACATCTAGTTGTCTTTGTGCTACGATTCCCCATTTGGCAATGGGTACATATGCATATCCTGCCAACATAGGTACACCTTTTGTATTGATCAACTCTTTGTAACCACTTTCTCCTGTAACGACTGTCTGGACCACTATATTACTAGAGACATCATCCTTCAAACGACCGTCTTCTTGATGATAGATTAATCTTCCTTGCGCATCAACAACATATACATATGAATCATTCTTATAAAAATGTTCACCTAGAAGAGTCTCTAAAATGTTTGGTTTGTTAAGATAAATTGCGCCACCTATAAACCCTTTATATTCGTCCTCTTTAATGATCGGCACACTAATAAAAATAATCAGTTCTCCTGTGAGTCCTATATAGGGTTGAGATATCATGGGTTTTCTTTCTCTAACAGCTTGCTGGGCTCCAACAGATGTCAGTTTTTCCCCTAGCACTTCCAGATTGGGTGGGGAAACTCCGAGCACAATGCCTTCTGCTGAAGAAATTACAACAGAATTAAACGTACTCGTCTGTGATCTGACACGCTCCGCAATATTACCCAACTGCGCCTGGGCATTTTCTTGATCAATAAATGGTAGTATTTCATCAGTATTCGCTTCAAGAATTTTTAGTGTTTCACGTAGATAAATATCTGTTGTGGAAGACAATTTCTCGGCATAAGCATAATTGGTTTCTAATGTAGAATCTATTATCGCTTGCTTATTCACACGATACCCTATCGTTGTACTCGTTAGAAAGGTCAAGACAATTGCTAGTAACGCCACGACTTGAATTAAATTTTTCAAGGACCATCTCATCTGTTTCCCAATCCCCTTTTCCCTGTGGTGCTATCCTCCTATTATATCATACGGTAAGGGACTATTTATGAGCCTTTTTAATTTTCAATACAAAAACTACCAATACTTAGAACACAATCTCACATAGATATATATATTTATTAATATGAAATTCCTACCCTATATCCCTTATGCTCTTGTTTAGATAGTTCATTATAAGCAAACGCAGCAGTATCGCCGGTAGATATTTGCGCACCATCAATTGGCAAGTACTCTCTTTCGATTCGATAATTGCCGACCGCTTCCCCATCTGGTAAATAGGTTGGGCAAACTATCGTCCAGTCTAAGCCAGAATCTTTCAACATAGTATATACTTTATGATGCTCCTCTGCCGCAAATGTCAATTTACGATGGGATTCATTCGATTGATAACGTAATTTGGTCGGTTCTGTTCTACTATTCAATATACCTGCCGTTCCAATCGTTACAATCCTTTTCATTCCGTATTCTTTCATCGCTTCAATAATGGCTGGCATTGCTTCTGTCAATGTGGTTGTTTTGTCAGTGCCAAGCGCACTTACGACTGCGTCAGCACCCGCCATTGCTTTTTTTACTGTATCGGCGTCCCGTACGTCTCCTGCAATAATCGTCAGCTTTTCTTGAGGTTTGCACTTCTCAGGTGATCGAACCAAAGCTGTTACTTCATGACCGTCAGTTAATGCATGACGAACGATCTCACTACCTGTACGACCTGTTGCTCCAAATAGTACAATCTTCATCTACTACATCTCCAATCTTTTTCTTCGTTTTAGAAACTGTGCATGTTTTATGTTCGTACTTTGCATCAAATATGATTAATACATCGTTAACAATTTACGGTGCTTATCGAATGTTAATAGGATGTAAGCTTAGCCCAGCGTTGCAATGCGTAAATTCCTCGTTGGAAGAATGTCAGGCTATTTTGGTATTCTTCTACATCTAGAGTGTATAATGCATCTTCGTTATTCCATATCCTATCGAAATACGCGTTGATTTCATCCGTCAGCTCACTGTCGGTTGGTGCTATAATGCGCAGATTCGCCTCCAAGTTATAATCACGTAACGTGCGCTCCGTTATATTGGAAGATCCGTTTGTAATATATGTTTTGTCTGCGGTCTGTACCGTTACTAACTTGGTGTGATATTGACCGATTACGGTATTGTACCAACGCACTTTGATTTTATCGTCTGTATTTTCTCTTATTTCTTGAACGACTGGACGATTAGGTAAACCTGATTTTTTACTACCGAATGAGTTTTCGTTTGGATCCAGGACAATCTCTACATGTACCCCCCGATTAGCCGCTTCTTCTAAAGGCTGGATTACTTGTTGCTCAGAAAGATAAAACATGCCCATACGGATAATATCATCTTTTTTCGCTTTCTTAATATCGCTCACTAAAGCATCCATTACCTTGCTCTCGGTCAAGTACTGAACTTGATAGGGCCCTTTTTGTTCTCCTGTTTCGATACGCGGTAACTTTCCGCCTGAAGAATACTGAAGCACTGCTTCTTCCGATTCCAATATATCATTTTGGATCGGACCTTTCACTTTGAATGCTACATTTCCGTGACGACCACTAGCTGCGTGAGGATTGGATGAGGTAACTAATGCCGCTTGTTCTGTCACGAGAGTTTTTCGGTGATTTGCTTTAACGTTCAACAACTTCAGATAAGATGAAAACTTCACGTCAGGCGCATCACTCGCCAAGAAGTTCGGGAAACGGTTTTCCCCATTAAAATCAAACCACTGAAGGAAGATGCGGTATATCCCAGAGTATAGAGGCATCGAATCACGCAAAGGCTCCAAGTCTGTATACACTACTTGTACACCTGCTTTTTCCAATGCTTTAAACCATTCTGACTCATAGGATTCATAGCCGGTATTCACTGGATCCGTTATGTAGACGATTGGCATGTCAGGGAACTCTTCCTTTTTCTTGACAAGGACATCTGTTAGTTGATCCGCAATTTGAGGAAAATCTTCTTTTTCATCGTAGTAATCATCCATTAAAAAGAAATCGAGTACGACAAACTCTTGTGCATCTTCAATCATTTGAAATACTTCATTGAATATACGAAGTTCTGATTTGTAGTGATCTTTCGACTTCGTCTTAGAGTACGTTAAATCATAGATGAACTCCACATCCTCTACTTGATGAAGATCCCCTTTATAGGAAATACCGGGTGGCAATGGCTTATACGTTTGCCAAAGCATGACACCCATATAAAGCAATGCAACGAAAAGCAGCACATAGGAGGCTATACGTTTTTTAGTCATTTTACGTTTCTCTTTCGTCACAAGCTCTCTCCTCTTTCACTCACTTATTTGGAATACCAGTTCACGAACACTTCGTCTAAGATATTATGATATTCCCTTTCTATCTTGTAATAAACTGTATAGGTCTTCGTTATTTCATCGAAAGATAGGGTCGTTCAGCATGCCACTCAATAGTTACAGGAACCTGATACGTTTCGGATAGCAGTTCATCCGTCAACACTTCTTTTTTAGGACCACTCGCTACGATTCTTCCTTCTTTTAATAATAGCGCGTGAGTGATTTCGGGAACGAGTTCCTCTATATGATGTGTAACATAAACGAGATGCACATTATTTTTTGTAGCTGTTTCAATTGCTTCAAGAAATTGTTCTCTTGCCAAAATATCCAACCCCGAACACGGCTCATCCAAAATCAATAAATCTGGATCACCCATCATAGCTCGTGCGATCAGCACACGACGTTTTTCGCCTTCAGAGAGTAGTTTGAACTTCTTTCCTTTGACAGGCTCCAACCGAAATTCCTTCACTAAATAATCCGCACGTATCCAGTCTTCAGTTATTATTTCATCGTAAATGCCGAAGCTCGCAAATTTACCACTAATGATGATCCGTTCAATCGATTCATTCCAGAAGTAGTCTGAGAATTTTTCTAAAGAACTGCTCACAAAGCCAATTTTTTTACGTAATTCAGGCAAATAGGCACTCCCAAATTGTTTACCTAGCACCTCTACTTCGCCACTGGAAGGAATTTCATAAGTAGAAATAATCGATAATAACGAAGTCTTGCCAGAACCATTTAAGCCAAGCATCCCCCACTGCTGTCCTTGCTCAATCTCCCAAGTGATATCTTGCAAGATTTGGTTATCTCCCCTTTTAAACTGAACGTCTTCAACTTTTACAATCGCCACATAAATTCTCCTCTCTCTAATAAAAGACCGGTTCGCGCTATGATGCTACGAACCGGCCTTTTCTTCTATTCGTTCTTTTCTTTCTCTACTTCACGATACTTTTTCTTTTCAAGTTCTTGATACTTTCTATCGTTTTTCTCTTTTATTTTTCTTGCCTTTTCCGCTTCTCTGCGCATTCTCTTTTCTTTTTCACTTTCTTTCCGTTTACGTTTCTTCTTGACTTCACCTTCTACGTGTTCAAATTGACGAATATCTGTCGGTCTGACTGTAATCGGTTCTCTGGCCAGTAGTTTGGCCAACGAAAAGATTAGTAATAGTAGAAGTAAGGTAAACGGTAAGGCAGACACGAGTGACGCGGATTGCAAAGCCTCTAATCCGCCTGCATATAATAATACAGCCGCGATTGCAGTCATCAAGAATCCCCAGACGAATTTCACAATTAATGGAGGGAACAAACTACCTCGCGTTGTCATACTCGCTAGAATATACGTAGCTGAGTCAGCAGACGTAATTAAGAATGTAAAGATTAAGACAATGGCCAGGAACGATACGATCCCTGTCATCGGCATATGTTGAAGCGTCGCGAAAATAGCTGACGTAACATCCTTGTCTACTTCTTGTGCGATTTGTGTACCATTACGTAAATCACTGTATAGTGCAGTTCCACCGAGCGTTGCAATCCACATACAAGAAAATGCTGGTGGAATGACCATAACACCCATGATAAACTCTCTGATTGTTCGTCCCTTCGATACACGTGCAACGAATGCACCAACGAAAGGAGACCAAGCGATCGTCCAAGCCCAGTAGAAAATAGTCCAATCTTTCACCCAAGTACCGCCTTGATAAGGCTGAAGACGTAAACTGTACGTAATGAAGTTATTAATATAATCTCCAATGGCCAGCGTAAAGGTTTCCAATATAAATACTTTCGGTCCTACTAAAAAGAAGAATAGTAATAATGCAATCGCCATACCCAAGTTAAAGTTACCTAGATATGCAATACCTTTACTTAGACCTGAAGCAGCAGACGTCATATAGGCAACGAACACAACGGCAATGATCAGCAGTTGAATCGTAAACGTACTCTTAATATTAAAGACATACTCTAGGCCACCACTCATCTGTAGGACACCCATACCTAACGAAGTAGCAATACCCATGACAGTTGCTATAACCGCAAATGAATCGATGCCTGTCTTCACGTGACGATTGCTTCCGATCAAAGGCTCAAGCGCTGTTGAAATCAAACCGTCTTTCTTCTTTCGGAACTGGAGAAACCCAATAACTAGCCCTACTATACCAAAAATGGCCCATTGTGAAATGCCCCAGTGGAAGAAAGAATACCCCATCGCAACACGTGCTGCATCTTCTGTATGTGAGTCAATACCTGCAATAGGTGACTTGAAATAGTGACTCATCGGTTCCGCCACACCCCAGAACACTAGCCCTACACCGAAACCAGCAGAAAAGAGCATACCAATCCACGTGAAAAACGGATATTCTGGGCGTTCTGTATCTCCACCTAAACGAATGGCCCCAAATTTACTAATTGCCAACCCAACTAAAAATATAATGACAATAAATACAGCAAGTAAATAGAACCATCCAAAGTTATCTGTCGTGAAATGATAAAGCCTTTCGGCAACCACACCAAACGGTACAGGTATAGTCGCTCCTAATATGACGAGTATAAGAATAAATACGGCAGAAATAGAGAACACGGGATTTTTCCAGAACTTTTTGTCCAAACTTATCGACTCCTAGTGTTCATTTGGTAACTTTCTTACTACACTCTTTACCCCGATTTCAAGAGATATAACGTACTTCTGCCTATATAAATTACAGAACAAGAAATTACCAAATAGATTATAACTGTCTATATTACACATCAAAAAAGACATCTTCAAGAGAAAATGTCTTTTTCCATATGTATTCAGTGTATTTCATCCTCTATTCCATGCGACCAGTGCAAGGCTTGTAGAAAGATATCGCTTAACTCTTTTTTAGGGATTTCCAATTCACGTGAAAGTCGCTCTACTGTTTTCCATTCAAAACGTTCTACCGATTCTATTAGTTCCATGTATGGGCTCATTTCCGTTTGCTTTCCATTTAACGTATCCATAATGACATCAGACAAAGAAAGTAACGGCAAAATATCTTCCCATTTACGCTTCATCACTGCATCAATCAATGAAAACATGCCTGTGAGAAAATATTCGTCTTTATTTGGTTTTCTATTATACTTCGCTAGCAGTTCACATGCTCGTGCACGACGAAGCGATAATTCAATAAGTGCTTTCACACGACCATCTTGTAGATCTTGGCCTAAATCATATAGCATTAAGACTTGTAACCATTTCTTCGTTTCATTTAGTCCAATCATCATTATCGCTTGTTTGATGGAGCTGATTTGACGTGGTATATCGAAGGCTAATGAGTTTATAAAGCGCAATAATTTATAAGAAATCGATACATCTTGCATAATTAAATCCGATAGCTGATTGATGGATTGGGAATCCTTTTGGAAATAATCAATAATTCGCAGATGGACTAATGTATTGGATGGAATTTCGGCACTTTTAATAATGTCAGGTTTCGCGAAAAAATAGCCTTGAAACAAGTCATAGCCACTCTTTAATGCAAGCTGATAATCAGCCTCCGTCTCAACTTTTTCTGCCAATAAAATAATCGATGGATACCTTTTTAAAAACGTGGTAATGTGATGTTTCTCCTCTATACTCGTTTGTATGAAATCCACTTTAATAATGTCCACGAGTTCAAATAACTGGGTATATACTATATATTGGTCCTGTAAAATAAAATCATCCAGCACCAGCGTGAATCCCGCTTCCTTAAACATGCGCAGCCGATGCAACAAAGCAGGCGTTATTTCCACATCTTCTAGAATCTCAATCACTACTTGATCGGGATTCAGACTCATAAATATATCCTGCGCCAGCAGTTCTCCTGAAAAGTTTATGAACGAACGCACACCACTCGTTACCTGATCTATTCCAACAGAGAGAAAAGTATTGATTAATAGACCGATTGTAGCCTGTTCAGGATTTATATCTGGAAAGAAGTTTTCTTCGCTATTTCGGTACAGTAGTTCATATGCATAAATCTCACCAGATCGGCTTAGGATCGGCTGCCTTCCGATAAATATGGAGTAATCATTCATCTAGTCCATCTCCGCGTTTCATTTGAACGTCTCCTTCATTGTATATATTCATCCTAGAGAACTACTGAAGTTGCATATCCCCATTATTCATTCAACCAGTTCATATATGTCTCCTTCCATTGTACTAGAATGCAAGTTATTAATAAATATATTAATTAGTTGTAACTGTTCTGGTCTAAGAGCCTATTGTTACTGCAAATTATTTGTGTGCTAGAGAGAGTGGGTTCATTCATACACCGAGAAATAGCTGCATATCTTGCGTAGAGGAGTTGATAATGAATGGATTATACGTTCAGAGGAAGTTATGAACCGTATATATCTCCATGGGATCCGTGTCCACCTGTCAAAGTCAAAACGTTTTCTTTACCGCCTCAGCTTTTCATGAATTTCCAACCTCCTTCACTTCCACAATTTTCACCAGCTGAAGCTCTACAACACGGGTCACTGTGGCCAGCACTAGTCGACGGCTATTCAAAAAGGGAGGGGATCTCCTGATGGATGCAACTGAACGAAGAGATATGTTGAAGAGTGTGCAGCAAGCCGATTTTGTGGTAGTCGAACTAACACTCTACACCAACACGCATCCTGACGATGAGGAAGCACTTACGCAATGGCGACTTGCGATTAAAGAAGCGGCAAGTCTGAGAAAAATGTACGAAAAGCGTTTTGGACCGCTTTCCTTACATTCTGTACCGTCAGAACAAGCACTGGATACAGGCTGGCGTTGGAACCAAGCACCTTGGCCGTGGCAAATGTAGTCTCAAATATGCACTAGGTTACTGGAGGGAATATTGATGTGGGTCTATGAAAAAAAGTTATTGTATCCGGTAGAAGTCAAAGAGTGTAACCCAAAACTTGCGAGATACATTGCAGAGCAATATGGTGGCGCAGATGGCGAGCTGGCTGCTGCATTACGCTATATGAATCAACGGTATACCGTTCCCGATAAAGTTATCGGTGTACTGAATGACATTGCGACTGAAGAGTTTTCCCATTTGGAAATGCTTGCCACAATGATGTATAAACTAACGAAAGATGCGACACCTGAACAACTTGAAGAAGCCGGGCTTGGTGCACATTACGTCAATCACGGCCATGCGTTGTTTTATGAAAATGCAGGCGGTGTGCCTTTCACGACTACGTATATTCAGGCTAAAGGAGATCCAATAGCTGATCTGTATGAAGATATCGCAGCAGAAGAAAAAGCGCGCGCTACGTATCAATGGATCATCGATATCTCAGATGATGCATGGATTAATGATTCTCTTAAATTTCTAAGAGAGAGAGAAAACGTGCATTCGCTGCGTTTTCGAGAAGCGGTCGAAGTCCTGAAAGAAGAACGTGACAGGAAAAAAATCTTTTAATATGAAAGGGTCTTCTTTTCTTTTTTCAATAAAGAGAAGGAGACCTTTTTAGTGTTTAATTTCAGGTATTCAATGGTATCTTTTGTAGAGAGGGTAGATACGGAGGTGTTCTTTTTGTTAAAAAGAAGAATGAAAAATGCACAGCGTTCACAAGAAATCCTAAATGTCTTTTTGAGAAATGGATTCAGTCATATCTTATTCCGGCTTGGACTGACAGATCGAAAGTTTACTTCTGCAGATGAACAAGTAGATTTGAATTTATACCATGTCGGCAAAAAATTAAGAACGGCATTAGAACAACTCGGACCAACTTTCGTTAAGCTTGGACAAATTGCCAGCGGCCGCCGTGATTTAGTACCAGAGGAAATCGCTTCAGAGCTTGAAAAACTTCAAGACCATGTAGAGTCATTTCCATTTGAAGTCGTAAGAGAAATAATCGAGTATCAATTAGGTGGAACGATTGAAGAACTCTTCTTGGAATTCAATGAAAAACCGCTTGCCTCGGCTTCCATAGGCCAGGTGCATACCGCTCGCTTGCCTAGTGGAGAACATGTAGCGGTGAAAATACAGCGACCTAATATTCAACAACAAGTAAATACAGACCTAGCCATCTTGCACGACCTGGCAGGATTTCTCGAAAAGAATATGGACTGGGCGAAAGCATATCATATTAAGGATTTAATCTATGAGTTCTCTCATTCTCTACGGGAAGAACTGGACTATCAACTGGAAAGCCGTAACGCAGAAAGAATCTCACAACAATTTGCGAAAGACCCCACTATTGAAGTTCCATTTGTTTACGATGAATACACTACGCGTGTTGTCTTAACAACAGGACTAGTCACCGGCATTAAAGTGAGCAACGTCGAACAACTGGACCGCGAAGGATATAATCGCCAAGTTATTGCAGAAAGAATTGCGAATTCTATGCTTTCCCAGGTAATGGAGAATGGATTTTTCCACGGTGATCCTCATCCCGGTAATATCTTTATTGCCCCTGGAAACGTTATCCATTATTTAGATTTTGGTATGGTCGGTCAACTAAGTAAGGAAATGACTTACCATTTCATTTCATTACTTATTGCATTGCAAAAAGGAAATATTACTAGAATAATTGATGTCTTTGATACTATGAATATTTTGCATGAAAATACTAATACGGATGCATTATATCGTGACTTGCAGATTATTCAGCGAAAGTATTATGAAACGTCACTTACAGATTTAAGGCTAGGCGATGTATTTATGGAAATTTTCTCCATTGCCTATCGACACCGCATACGTTTACCGAATGAAATCGCTATTCTAGTAAAAGTGATTCTTACACTTGAAGGTGTACTAGGAAAGCTGGATCCGTCATTCAGTATTATGAAAGCTATTGAGCCGTACGGTAAAAAGATGGTATTCAAACAATTTGACCCACGCTACTTACTAGAAAATGGTTGGCACTCTTTTATCAAGAATGCGGAAATTTTGTCTGAATTGCCTAACGAGATGAAAAAAGCCGTCAAAACTATACAAAAAGGTAAAGTGGAATTGGATGTAGGCTTAAAGCAAACAAATATCATTTTTCGCCGACTCGACAAAATTGCCAACCGTCTTTCATTAAGTATTGTGTTGTTGGCATTCAGTATTCTTATGGTCGGTCTGATTATCGGTTCTGCCATTTCTGGTCAAACCGCGCTCTTCTTAAAATTACCTCTTATTGAAGTCGGCGCGGTCATTGCATCGTTAATGTTTATTTATCTGCTATTTTCTATCATACGTTCCGGAAGAATATAGTCCTCTGTTTATCCCCACGCAATTGGGGAATAAGAAAAGCAGATTACTATTTACGATGGGAGGATTTTATGTGAAGAAAGATCATCAACTAAACGAAGAAAGTAAAAACAAACAATTGGAAACGTTCCGTGCCTATGACAACGAACATTCTATGACAACAAATCAAGGTTTGAAAATTTCAGAAGATGAACATTCACTAAAAGTAGGGACACGTGGTCCAACGTTGATGGAGGATTTCCATTTCCGAGAGAAAATGACGCACTTTGATCACGAACGGATCCCAGAGCGGGTAGTTCACGCACGAGGCTTTGCGGCGCATGGCGAATTCGAAGTATATGAGTCTATGAAGAAATATACGAAAGCAGGATTTTTACAAGAACCCGGTATCAAAACTCCTGTATTCACCAGATTTTCTACTGTAGCGGGAAGTAAAGGGTCTGCTGAAACTGTGCGTGACGCACGAGGTTTTGCTGTGAAGTTTTATACGCAAGAAGGAAACTATGATCTAGTCGGAAATAATATACCGGTATTCTTTATTCAAGATGCTATTAAATTTCCTGACTTAGTTCACGCTGTGAAGCCTGAGCCACATAATGAAATGCCGCAGGCCGCATCTGCACATGATACATTCTGGGATTTCGTTGCGAACAATCAGGAATCTGCACATATGGTCATGTGGCAAATGTCCGACCGTGCGATTCCACGAAGTTTCCGTATGATGGAAGGTTTTGGTGTACACACCTATCGATTGATAAATGACCAAGGTGAAGCGCATTTTGTAAAATTCCACTGGAAACCAAAGCTCGGTGCCCACTCATTAGTTTGGGATGAAGCGCAGAAGATTAACGGAAAAGACCCTGACTTCCACCGCCGGGACTTATGGGAATCGATTGAAAATGGAAACTTCGTAGAATTTGAACTAGGCATACAGTTACTAGAAGAAAAAGATGAATTCAAATTTGATTTTGATATTCTAGATCCTACCAAGCTATGGCCTGAAGAAGATATTCCAGTAAAAATTATTGGGAAGATGACATTAAACCGCAATGTAGACAATGTATTTGCGGAAATGGAACAAGTTGCGTTCCACCCAGGTAACGTTGTACCAGGAATTGATTTCTCCAACGATCCATTGCTACAAGGTAGATTGTTCTCTTATACAGACACACAGTTAATCCGTCTAGGCGGACCTAACTTCCATGAGTTACCTATCAACCGACCAGTCTGTCCGTTCCACAATAACCAGCGTGACGGATATGGCAGACAGACAATCAACGTGGGACAAACTCACTATCATAATAATTCTTTATCCAACAATAAACCGGATACGACTCCCGAGGAAAATGGCGGATACGTACATTATCAAGAGAAAGTGGAAGGCCGTAAAGTACAAGCTCGAAGTGATTCATTTAAGGACCACTTTTCACAAGCGCGACTATTTTGGAACAGTATGTCTAACGCAGAAAAAGAGCATATTATCGCAGCATTCAGCTTTGAAATTGGAAAAGTGAATGATATGAATGTGAGAAAACAAGCGGTAGATATGTTTGCTAATGTTGATCTGGATATGGCCACTCAAGTTGCAGATGCAGTGGGTGTCGATGCACCAACAGATGTGACGCAGTCCACTGAATCCAAGTCCTCCCCAGCCCTTAGTCAGGAAAACACGGTGAAGGTACCCGATACTCGTTCAGTGGCGGTATTGATCACGGACCAGTTTGACGATGAAGCACTTGAGCCATTTTTAAAGGCCTCATTAGATGCAGGTATGACAATCGATATTGTGAGCGAGAAGTTCGGTAAGCTAACTGGCAAAAATGGAGCTACAGTTGATGTAGATGAAACGTTGTTGACAGTTCACTCCGTCTTATATGACGCGTTATATGTCGTTGGCGGACAGGCGAAGCAACAACAGAAATTCGAGGCGGATGTCGCTGATTTCGTTAACGAAGCGTATATGCACTTCAAACCGATCGGCTCTGCTTCAGCAGCTAAAGAGTTAATGGAGAAGACGAAAGTAAAACCAGGTCCTGGCATTCTGACAGACTTGAAAGTTTCAGGTGAAGGCGAGCAATGGGTAGAGGCTGTTGCACACCACCGCTTCTGGGATCGTAATATTTACGCATAATCAAACCAAAGCTGCGGCAAGAAGATCCACTTCTTGCCGCAGCTTTATATGTACCGTTTTAAGTTATTAATTCGTCACGTGTAACTTATTTAATTCTTCTCCAATATGCCAATAAACTTTGAAGCAGCTGGTGATAACGATACTTCCTTTAAGTAGCATACACCGATGCTCCGCTTAGGTATGGGTTTCAGAAATTCTACTTCCTGAAGCATGCCACGTTCCAAGTATTCTTCCGAGAACTCTTTCACTACACACGCAATGCCCAAATTGATTTGGGCAAATTCCAGCAATAGCTCATGCGAACCCAGTTCAAATTCAGGGTGAATTTTTACACCCTCTCTCAACAGAAAATCCTCTACATACTGACGCGAATTGGATTTCGACTCCAGTAATATTAACGGCAACTTCGAAAGCTCGTGCAAAGGCACAGGTTTCAAGAACAACTTCTTAAACCGTTCGCCATAAACGAAGGTATCTTGCACATCGAAACAAGCGCGCTTCTCCAACGAATCGTCTTCAATTGGAAAGTTGCAAATTGCTATATCCACTTCGCCTGATTTCAACGCGGCGATTAGCTCTAACGTAGTACCATTAATAATTTTGAATCGGATACCCGGAAAACTCGTATGAAAAGCTTCCAGATAAGGTAGCAGATAATAACGAGATATCGTATCCCCTACCCCTATTTTTAATTCACCAGATGATAGATTCTTCAACTCCAGCAACTTTTCATTGCCTGCCACGATTAAATTTAGTGCTGAATTGACATACTCGTATAGCAAGGAGCCTTCGTCGGTCAATGTCACTCCTTTGGATGTACGGTTGAATAGACGTGTATCCAATGCACCTTCTAGTTGCGATATAATTTGACTAACAGCAGGTTGTGTCATAAATAAACTTCGGGCGGCTTTCGAGAAGCTTTCATTATGCACAACTGTACGGAAGACTTTATACCACTCTAAGTTGATTGACATATAAACCCTCCTTATATCCCCTATTAAGTATATTAATTTTACTTATACCATAAATGGACGTTATAATACAAAGAAGAGTGATCAAATTGAGTTTCACTAAGGAGCGATTGTTTTGGGAAGAGTTGTAGGAACGGTTGTTAGAGGATTACGTTGTCCGATTATTAATGAAGGTGACAATATTGATCAGATCGTAGTGGATAGTGTATTAGAAGCTTCTAAAAAAGAAAATATCACGTTTCAAGATAAAGATATTGTATCTATCACGGAGTCAATTGTAGCGCGTGCGCAAGGAAACTATGCAACAATCGATCATATCGCAAAAGATATCGAAGCAAAATTCGGCGATGATACTATTGGTGTCATTTTCCCTATTCTAAGTCGTAACCGTTTTGGAAACTGCTTACGCGGTGTTGCAAAAGGTGCAAAGAAAATCATTTTAATGCTTAGCTATCCTTCCGATGAAGTCGGAAATCACTTAGTTGAGCTCGATCGTCTAGATGAAAAGGGAGTTAACCCTTGGACTGATGTATTGACTGAAGCTGAGTTCCGCGAACATTTTGGCGATAACAAACACCCATTCACGGGCGTTGACTACATTGAATACTATAAATCATTGATGGACGAGTTCGGTGTAGAACATGAAGTCATCTTCTCCAATAATGCGAGAACGATTTTAGATTATACGAAAACTGTATTGACTTGCGATATCCATACACGTTTCAGAACAAAGCGTATTTTGGAAGCAAACGGCGCCGAGAAGATTTATGGTTTGGATGATATCTTGGCAACTTCTGTCGACGGCAGTGGCTACAATGAAGAGTTCGGCTTACTTGGCGCAAACAAAGCTCAAGAGGACAGTATCAAATTGTTCCCTCATAGCTGTCAGCCGATAGTGGATAACATTCAGAACATGTTAAAAAAAGAAACAGGCAAGCATATTGAAGTGATGATTTACGGAGATGGCGCATTCAAAGACCCAGTAGGTAAGATTTGGGAACTTGCTGATCCAGTCGTATCCCCTGCTTATACAGATGGGCTTGACGGTATTCCCAATGAAGTGAAACTAAAATACTTAGCTGATAATGATTTCTCTGAGTTACGCGGAGATGAATTAAAGAAAGCCGTGTCCGATTTCATCGAGAACAAAGACACTAATCTAATGGGATCAATGGCTTCACAAGGAACAACTCCTCGTAAGCTAACAGATTTAATCGGATCGTTATCCGACTTGACTTCAGGTAGTGGAGACAAAGGCACACCTATTGTCTTTATTCAAGGATACTTCGATAACTTCACAAACTAAGAAATTACACCTGTGAGAATTCTCACAGGTGTTTTTTATTTTATCGCACAAGTATTATAAAAGAATCTTTCTATGCTACAATGGTAATAATTTACTTGAAGTTCAGAAGAAGGGATTTGAGTTTATGACAATAGATATTAAAAGAAGAAACGCTGTACATATAACAGGTTCCGGCGAACAAACGATAGTCTTTGCACACGGTTTTGGCTGTGATCAAACGGTATGGAATCAGGTCATTGCTGCATTTGAAAAACAGTATCGGATTGTGACGTTTGATTACGTCGGCTCTGGTAAAAGCGATAAGACAGCTTACTCAGTAGAGCGCTATGCATCATTACACGGCTACGCACAAGACGTAATCGAAGTATGTGACGCACTAGAACTAAAAGATATTATCTATGTGGGTCACTCAGTAAGCGGAATGATTGGTGTGCTCGCTTCTATTCAAAGACCTGACTTGATGGAAAAGCTGATCATGATCGGCCCTTCCCCCCATTACTTGAATGAACCTGACTACTATGGCGGATTTGAACGTGAAGATATTGATGAATTGCTCGATATGATGGAGATGAACTATAAAGAGTTCACCAAATATTTAGCACCCATTTCGATGAAAAATGAAGATCGACCACATCTCTCCGAAGAGTTCGAGTCTATGCTATGTACGAATGATCCTGGTATCGCACGTCACTTTGCAGAAGCAACATTCATGTCAGATGTTCGTGAGGAACTATATAAGGTTTCCACAAGAACGCTTATTTTACAGCCGACCGAAGACTCTATTGTACCGGTTGAAGTAGGACACTATATTCATGAGCGCCTTCCGGACAGTGAACTAGTCATCATGAAAGCAAAAGGACATAACCCACATATTAGTCACCCTAATGAAACAATTGAAGAGATTAAACGTTTTCTCGAAGAGGATAGGAGCGTATAAATTATGGACGAGCGGTTAGACTTATTGCCTTGCGGATATTTCGTCTTAACAAATGATTGGGAGTTTGTTGAAATGAATAAGACGATGCGAGATATATTATGCCTAGACAACATGCCGCGACATATGCATGACGTGCTAACAGTTCCATCTAAAGTCTATTTCCAAACTTACTTCGTGCCGTCCATTTCTGTGCACCATGAAATACGGGAAATGTATTTAAACTTTAAAGTGGATAAATGCCCCCTTCCTGTATTGATGAATGTCACTAAACGTAATGGATTGTATGAAGGCATAGTTGTCCAGATTAAAGTACGGGATGAATATGAAAATCAGTTATTAAAATCAAAAAGAGAAGCAGAAAAAATTCAACAACAGACGGATGAAGCGTACAATAAATTACTTGGATTGCTTGAGGAAGTAGAGTCCAAGCAACAGCAACTTCTCGAATTGAATGGAGAACTTCAAGAACTAGCTACACGAGACGAATTAACAGGACTCTATAATCGTCGTGTATTTCGAAGAAGTCTAGACGCTGCGATCGAGCGTGCTGAACTCTATACGATACGTTCGTTCTCTTTATTGTTGTTTGATATCGACCATTTCAAAACTGTCAATGATACATATGGTCATCAGGTCGGAGATGATGTACTGAGGGAATTAGCACGCAAGTTGGAGCACAAAGTTTATTTTCCCGACATAGTAGCTCGAATTGGCGGCGAAGAATTCGCAATATTATTTGATGATCCTGATCACCAAAAGAACTGTGAAAGAGCGGAAGAGCTTCGATGCTATATTGAGAACTCCGAATTGGGTAGCATCTCGATAACCGTCAGTATGGGAATTACGAGTTTCCAAAAAGGCGACCAATCAAAGTATATTTATGGCAGAGCTGATGATGCACAGTATACTTCTAAACGTAATGGTCGAAATCGATTAACACACATATGAAAAGACACTACTAATATTATGTAGTGTCTTTTGTGTAGTTTATCAATTTCATTTCACGCTAGCACGTTGGTGCATCCGACTGAATAGCATGAATAAGCCAAGCGCGATAAGTACTACAACCATGAGAACCAAATACAGTTGTTGGTAGCCGATGATTGGTACAAGTAACCCGAGTACATATGGACCAAAGCCAAAACCAAAGTCTAAGAAAATGAAGAACGTGGATGTAGCAACACCCAAACGCTCTGGTTTAACACCTTGCAATGCAATCGCTTGTGCACATGATTGGAAGTTCCCAAATCCAAGCCCAAGCACACCACCCGCAAGCAATAGCATCCAACCTGCACTCGCCTCACTTAATAATAACAATCCACCAGCAAATATTAACAACGAAGGATAGACAACAAACTTATTACCCTTCACATCCAATAGTTTACCGGTATACGGTCTCGAGAGCAGTACAGCGATGGCGTATACTAAAAAGAAGAAGCTGGCTGCACTCACTAAGTTAATTTCCTCTGCGTAGAACGAAATGAATGACAGTACACCAGAATAAGCAATAGCAGCTAACAATGTTACAAATGCAATCGGTAATGCCCGCACTTCAAATAATCCGCGAATTCCTAATTTCTTTGCTGTCGCCTGTACATTCTTTTTAGGCATGACTGTGGGTGTTTTCTTAACAAACATGAACATGGCCGCACAACCGATACTGAGTATCAGGCAAAACGTAAAGAGTACATTGAAATGATAGTGCTGACTTAAGAAAATACCGAAAAATGGTCCAACAGCTGTAGCAAGAACCGTGCTTAAACTGAAATACCCAATTCCTTCACCTCTACGTGAAGGAGGAAGCATCTGAGCTACCATCGTACCTGTTGCGGTAGAAGAAATGCCTAGTCCAACTCCATGGAAGAATCGATTCGCCATCAATAACGGTAAGTTTACTGCTCCGAAATAAAAGGCGGATGCTAATACAGTGACTAACAATCCTATCAATAAAATATTCCGGCTGCCGACCTTTTCTATTAAACCACCTACAGCAAGGCGTGCAATTAGTGTTCCAATGATGAAAATACCTGACACGAGACCTGCAACACTGGTTGATACGCCATACTCTTTCACTGAATAAGGCGCAATCGTAACTATAAGTAAATACATTACTAACATTAAAAAGAAGTTGATGATTGATGTAACGATAAAGTCCTTTGTCCAAATCGTTTTATTATCCATTTAACCACTCTCTCATTTATGAAGATTTTTATTTGCTTGTTTTAATATATGAATGCCCGCTTCTAAATCCTCTTCTGTGGCACCCTCAAGTAAATTCTCATAAAACTCTTCCAAGCCCGCTATAATATTTGATACTGTAGCTTGTCCTTGTTCAGTTAGACCAATCCATTTCTCCCTACGGTCTGTTCCGGGACGGACACTTACTAAACCCATTTCCAATAGACGCTGAACAATTTTAGTAACACTTGGCTTTTCAACTTGTCTACGTACTGCAATTTCTGCTGACGTCATTTCACCTTCTATCCACAATAGCTTCAGTATTCCCCATTGTGAGTGAAATAATTGATATGGTGCTAGCAAATTATTTAGTCGATTCAACAATGGACGATAGAGTTGAACATATTCTGCAAAAAACTGTTGTGATTGCTTCAAACATTTACACCTCTTATTTTTAGTTAGTCTAGTTAATCATTGGCATTATTCTAAATCTTTTCTAATGGAAAGTAAAGCAATACCAAGATACATAACGTAACCTATTTATGCGGATATGATATGATAAAATAATATTCTCATCCATTTATTCACTAACGGAGGGAATACGTCACGAACAGGAGAGTGGTACCCATTTGGAATACGTATAAGAACACACCTTTTGTCGCTAAAATCACGATTGGATTTATTGCGGGCACCATCCTTGGAATCTTTTTTAATGAATACACTACTTTCCTCAAACCGTTTGGAACCTTGTTATTAAATTTACTCAGCTTGGTTGCCATTCCTGTAATCTTCTTGACGGTTGTATTAGCTGTTAATCAAATGAATTTAGCCCAACTTGGCAAAATGGGCGGTAAGTTACTTCTCTATTATATGGCGACTACCGCCGCCGCTGTATTAATCGGACTTTCACTGGCGATGTGGATCAAGCCGGGTAGACATTTGACTTTACCTACTGACGCAGTAGTGGAACCTCCACATGCACCTGGATTTTCAGAAATCCTGTTACAAATTGTGCCAAGTAATATATTTGAAGCTTTTACTTCTGGAGATTTGATGGCCATTTTGTTCATTGCCATCATCATCGGTATGGCCATGTCTTCCATGAAGTTTTCCAAAGATACGAAGCTCGTTGAAATGGGAAGTTTTCTCGACCGTTTCTTTAACGCACTTAATACGATGTTCTATAAAATTCTTGAAGGTGTTTTGTTATATGCACCAATTGGTGTTTTCGCGATCAGTGCCACCGCTTTTGGTGAACAAGGATGGGAAACCTTACTTGGACTATTGTCATTCGTAGGTGTATTCTATCTTGGCGTTTTGATTCTCTGGTTATTTGTCTACAGTGGATTTCTAAAACTTTTTGGAAATCCAGTATTGCCTTTTTATCGTAATACGAGAGATGCCTATACAACGGCATTCTTTACTTCTAGTAGTATTGCTACGTTGCCAATAGCGATTGAATCTGCTAAAAAAGCGGGTGTCTCCGAGAATACAGCAAACTTTGCTTTACCGCTCGGTGCAGTCTTCAATTCCGACGGCGGCGCATTGCGCATGGGGATTTCCCTCGTTTTCGCAGCAAATATTACGAACTTGAATCTTTCTGCTGTAGATTTTATCGTTATTATCGCGATTGGAACCTTACTTTCTATTGGAACAGCTGGCGTACCCGCTGCCGGATTGGTTACTCTATCTGCAGTACTCACTATGTTCGGATTACCGCTTGAGATCGTCGCTCTGATTGCCGGAGTCGATGCATTGATTGGTATGGCAGGTACCGCTTCTAACGTCATGGGGGATATCGTCGGTGCCGCTGTTGTGGATAAGAAAACACCGCGTAAGAAATTTGCATAAACCGCACCGTTGATCGACGGTTAACTAATGTCGTTTTCTAAAATAGGACAAAAGTCAAAAGGCAAACCTCAATGCGAGGTTTGCCTTTTGACTTTTGCATTATTAATTATTGTCCAAATGCTTCCATAGAATGAACGATCATCTTTGCAGCATGCGCTCGCGTTGTGGCATGGTTTGGCATGAACTTACCATTGTCTCCTGTTGCTATGTTCATTTGGTAAAGACCTGCTATTGCCCACTGCGTGTCTTTTGAGAACTTCTTAATATCCGTAAACGGTGCAGCGACTGTTGGCGCAAACGGCTTTCCAGTTGCTACTTCATACGTTCGGCTAAGTACTAATGCTAACTGCGCACGAGTGATGGGCTTATTTGGCATGAAGTGTCCATTTACTCCACTTACTAAGCCATGATCAAAGGCCGCTTGAATATCCACTTTTGTGCTATCTGCGTAGTCTGCTAAATCATTAAATGCCCATTTTTTGCTTTTAGGCTTTAAATCCAGTGCACGAACAATAATTGACGTAGCTTGTGCACGTGTTAGTGATTTTTCCGGTCGGAACGTATGATCCGCATAACCACTCACAATACCTTTCATTGCCGCCATTTCAATTACATCTTTAGCCCAGTGATCTGTGATATCTGTAAACATCACTGTTGGTTCTGCCGGCACTTTCTCTAATGTGTATTTAGTATGCAAGTGTTGCTTGCTCTTTTTACCGTTTTGATCAACAGCTTGAACAGAGAAGTGATACTCTTTATTCGGCTCAAGATCTGTCATTTCATAAGATAATACAGGTGACATCACTTCGCCTACCATTTTATCGCCAATAAAGACTTGATACGTCGAAATCATTCCCGTATCAATAACCGGTTTCCAGTTTAGCTCTACTGTTGTGGCATTTTTAGCTGAGACAGTAAGTGCATCTTTAGCAAACCATGAATAGTTCTCCATCAATGATTTGTGGAAAGCCTCCATTACTACTTTGTAACCCGCTTGACTTAAATGAATATTTTCAGGATTAGGCAGGTACGTATAAGGATCTTCAGCGATTTTCTTTGATGTGTCAACAAACTGCGCTATAGTGCCTGTCATACCTTTTTTAATTGCATCATTTAACGTCATGACAAGCTGATTCACTATCGGTTGATTCTGTGGACTCAAGTAAGGGAATGGATTGTAATAGCCCATCACATATACTTGTGCACTCGGATTCAGTTGATAAATTTCCGCCAAGATTTTTTGCGTATTCATCCCGACTTTCATTATAGCTGCCTGTAATTCCTCCGCGTTGAATTGCGGGGTACCTTTGTCGTCAAACGTAAACTTTGGCAACACATCATTTGCACCAATTGTTAACGTAATGAGATTGGCTTCTTTCACCGATTGACGAAGAGTAGCAGTTTTTTCGGAATGTCCAATACCTATAATTGGTTTCGTGACGTCCATCTCAAAATCTTTTAAGACATCATCTGTTTTATAGCCCGGGTACGAAAATCCTTTATTACTTGCTTGCAATACTTCACTCGTAGCCAATTCCTCTGCTAAAAAGTCCGTATAGCCTTTACCCAATTCGTTATTCGGTGTGACACCCGCTGCTAATGAATCCCCTAATGCTAAATAATTAATAGGAGAAATCCAAGTAGGGGCTTTTTCAGGATCTGCAGCAGACGCTTGTAACGGCATAACGGCTATTTGTAAAACTAAGGCAAATGCCATCACAACATAGCTAATCGACTTTTTGGTCATTATACATACCACCTCTCCATTTTCAGATTATTATAAAATTAATGATAATCGCTAGCTTGCCAGTTTGTCAAATTTTAGTTCGGACGTCCCACAGTTCTGGAAAAAAGCGATGTTCAAGTACAGATTTTAAATAATGTACGCCCGATGAGCCGCCTGTACCTTGCTTAAAGCCAATGATGCGCTCCACTGTTTTCATATGCCTAAAGCGCCATTGCTGATGGCTGTCTTCGATATCCACTAGCTTTTCTGCCAATTGATACAAATCCCAATATTGATCTACATCCCGATAGACTTCAAGCCATGCAGCTGCTACACTCGGATCTCCTTCATACGTAATTGAAAAATCACGTGTTAGTAAGTTCGTATTGATAGCAAAGCCTGTACGTGCCAAAGCTTGAATGGTTACATCGTAAATTCCTGGCGCTTGATACGCTTTTGCCAATCTCTCTGACAGCTCAGAATCCTTTTGATAGATTTTAATAATTTGTGGTTGTTTATAACCTAAAGCAAACTCTATTAGCCTATTTTGATAGGATTGGAATCCTGAGGCCTTACCTAAACTGTCTCGAAATTCCATGTATTCGGCAGGCGTCAACGTAGCCAATACATCCCACGCCTGAATAATCTGAGTCTGAACTTTAGAGATGCGAGCAAGCATTTTGAACGCTTCCGGCAACTCGTCATGCTGAATCGATTTGATTGCTGTTTCCAACTCATGCAAAATGAGCTTCATCCACAATTCATTTACTTGATGAATCACGATGAAAAGCATTTCATCATGATGTCCAGACAAACGCTCTTGGCTCGATAGCACCTTATCTAAATGCAAATATTCACCATACGTCATCGATTCCCGAAAGTCGGTATGGATCCCCTTTTCCTTCATGACTGTAACCTCCTGACAACTGCACGGACAGGACTTCCATCCGCATCTTCTAATGCTAATGGCAATGCAATTAACTCATAACTCCCTTCTTCCAATGAATGCAATACTAGATTTTCGATGATGATTACATTATTACGATATAATGAATGATGACCAAGTAGATCTTTGCTAGTCTCCGAATCAACAGAAGGCGTATCTACACCGATTAGACGTATACCCCGCTCTTTCAATAACGGTCCGACATCCTCTCCAATGACCGTGAAGTTCTCAGGAAACTTCGTTGGTGTTGGGTGACTCCCAGTTTTCAATAATAATCGTTCAGCACCGCCGAAATCAAACAACTCCAAGTCTGCCCTTGTCACACAACTAACTCCTGTTACATCTACTAAAAAAGCTGTACCTATATACAAATCCACCGGTAATTCCAAAATTTTCAACCCATCATCGTCATAATGAAAAGGTGCATCCGTATGCGTGCCGATATGCGTACTCATTGTTAATTTACCAATATTAACAGAGCCGGATTGCTCTTTCGTCACGGTCACTTCATAGCTAAACGGTGTGTCACCAGGCCACTCCGCAATACGTTGATTCAAAGGCTGTGTAATGTCGATCCACTGATTCGTCATGCAACCACCCCGCGTTCATTCGGAAACTGTTTATATACATCTTCTTGCATGATCTTTTTGAGTATTTGTATCGTTTGCCAAACGTCTTCAAATGAATTATACAATGCAACAGGTGCTAGTCGAATACCATCAGGTGCACGGAAGTCTGGAACGACACCTTGTGCTTTCAATGCTTGACATATTCTTGCGGCTTCCTTGTGCTGAAGTAATATGTGGCCTCCACGCGAATCGTCTAGTGGATTTCCGATACTAAATGAATACGCACCGAGTTCATTCTCTATACAACTCAACATAAAGCTGGTCAGTTTCAATGACTTTTCACGGATCCCCTCCATTCCAAGCTCCTCGAACATTTCGAGTGAACCGAGTAGCGGAGCCAGGCTCAATATATGCGGTGTGCCGATTTGGTATGCACCTGCATCTGTTGCAGGCATCATCGTATGATTCATATCAAATTGCCTTGTCTTATCAGAGCCGAACCATCCTGCAAGCCCTGCTTCTACACCAAAATGTCGTTCGTTGACGAATAAACCGCCAACAGATCCAGGTCCGCCATTCAAGTGTTTATATGTACACCAAAAAGCGAAATCTACGTTCCATTCGTGGAGTGCATGCATCACAGATCCAACCGAATGCGATAAATCGAATCCAATGGGGATACCTCTTTCTCTTGCCGCTTGCGTAAGCATTTCCATATCCAGCACCTGACCACTACGATATAAAACGGATGGAAGTACAATCAACGCGACGTCCTCCGTCATTGCATCAATAATTCGGTTTTCATCCAACGTCAGACCATCTTCACTTTCCACACGAATCAGATGCTCTTCCGGATCAAGGCCTCGTACACGAAGCTGACTTTGTAATGCATAGATATCTGAGGGGAAATTCAATTCATCCGCTACTATTTTCGTTCGTTTCCCTGAAGGCCGATAAAACGTGGAAATCATTTGATGTAAATTTGTCGTAGTGGAACCTGTCGCAATCACTTCGGACTTTTCCCCTCCAACTAGTGGTGCCATTCTTCCGCCTATTTGTTCTGCCAGGTAATACCACGGATGCATTCCCTCCGTCCAGCCATCAATGGCAAGTGTTTTCCAAGTATCTAACAGTTCGAATAACTTCTTCTCTGCACGTTTTGATAATAATCCAAGTGAATTACCATCCATATAGATTTTCTCTAGCGGCAAATAAAATTCCTCTCTGTAAGGTGCAAGTAAATCTTGTTGATCTAGTATTTTTGCATACTCAAGTGTATTGGAGTTCATATATATTCTCCTTTCTTTAAATAAAGAATACCATAATAGCATTCGATGTCGTCTGAATATTGGCATGACTGCCCATGATATTCTATGCTAGACTTTATTGAAAAGGAGGTTTTCACTATGGAAACATTTACAGAACAGGCCATAGCAATTATCCAAGCAATTCCTCCAGGTCGTGTGATGACCTATGGACAAGTGGCCGCAGAAGCAGGCAACCCTCGTGGCGCAAGACAAATCTCACGTATTTTACATTCCATGAGTGCTAAATATGAATTACCTTGGCATCGCATTATTAACGCACAAGGTGGAATCTCTACCCCGGAAAATGCTGAAGGTAAAGGCGAGACGCAGCGGGAACGATTGCTCGCGGAAGGTGTTCAATTCAACGCAAACGGTCGTGTCTCCCTCGATACGTATCGCTGGCATCCCGACTGAATGGAAGTAGGTTATGAAGTCGATATGAGCGCTTGGGCAAGCTGATAGAGGGACGGTCACGGGAATTGATAGAGCGGTCGTCCAACTGTATTGAGCGGTTAATGCGGCTGTATGAGCGCACGGCCATGCTGATAGAGCGGTCACGGGAATTGATAGAGCGGTTGTCCAACTGTATTGAGCGGTTAACGCGGCTGTATGAGCGCACGGCCATGCTGATAGAGCGGTCACGGGAATTGATAGAGCGGTCGTCCAACTGTATTGAGCGGTTAACGCGGCTGTATGAGCGCTCGGCCATGCTGATAGAGCGGTCACGGGAATTGATAGAGCGGTCGTCCAACTGTATTGAGCGGTTAACGCGGCAGTATGAGCGCTCGACCATGCCGATAGAGCGGTTAGCGATGAACTATGATCATTCATAGTAAGAATGCGCGCAAAAGCAAATTTCAACATAAAAAAATCGCTTGGCATCAAATATGCCAAGCGTTATCTATATCTATACTTGTAATAAACTCAAAAACTTCTTCGTTCGTTCATGCCTTGGATGGTTGAAAATCTCAGCTGGTGCACCGCGTTCTACAATGACGCCATCATCAATAAAGATTACTTCATCGGCCACTTCCTTGGCGAACCTCATTTCATGTGTTACGACAGCCATCGTCATACCTTCATGCGCTAAATCTTTCATGACTCGAAGTACTTCACCGACAAGTTCAGGATCCAGAGCGGATGTCGGTTCATCGAACAACATGACTTTTGGATCCATCGCAAGCGCTCGCGCAATCGCAACACGCTGCTGCTGACCGCCTGAAAGTTGAAAAGGATACTTGTCTTTATGATCAGCTAGTCCTACTTTATCTAGTAATAGTTCTGCCTTCTTTACGGCTTCCTTATGTGATAGACCTTTGACTGTAGTGAGTCCTTCTGTCACATTACCTGTTGTTGTGAGGTGTGGAAACAGGTTATAGCTCTGAAATACCATTCCTGTCAACCGACGAAAAGCACTGATTGACTTTTTCGAGACCGATGAATTAAAGTCTAACTTCTGTCCATCTATAGACAGTACACCGCCATTTGGTGTTTCAAGCACATTCAAACAACGTAACAACGTAGATTTACCAGAACCCGATGGACCGATTATAACGACCACTTTTCCCTGCTCGATTTCTAAATCTACATTTTTTATCACTTCTTGCGATCCGAAAGACTTTTTCAGTCCCTGTATAGTAATCATGTTAATCCCCCTGACTTACCGACAACACGATCCAGGCGTATTTCAATTCTGCCTTGAACAATCGACAAGATGAAACAAATCACCCAATAAACAAGAGCCGCCATGATATAAACGAATAAAAACTCATAGTTCATAGAGGCAATTTCTTGCGCCCGCCTAAATGTCTCAGCTACTAAAATCGTAGCTGCGAGAGAAGTATCTTTTACCAATCCAATAAAGGAATTCGAAAGCGGTGGTACGGATACTCTAGCAGCTTGTGGTAAAACAATCTTCCGCAATGCTTGCGAATAATTCATCCCAATAGAATAGGCTGCTTCCCACTGCCCTTTAGGAATGGACAGTATGGCTGCTCGAATGATTTCTGAGGCATAAGCACCGACATTCAATGAAAATCCTATGATCGCAGACGGGAAAGGATCAATGGTTATACCGATTGTTGGCAACCCGTAGAATATGATAAATAATTGTACAAGCAAAGGTGTTCCACGGATGATGGATACATAAATCCGCGCTATTGCTCGTAACAATTTGTTAGATGAAATTCTTGCCAATGCAGTAAAGATTGCAATGATCAATCCAATACTAAATGCGATGATTGCCAAGGGGATCGTATACTTAATAGCCCCCTCAATCAATGGCCCGATGGATGTTGATGCGATTTCCTGGAATCTTTGTATCCGTTCGGGACTGAGTGCAATCGTATTAAGATACATCTTCGCCGAACCATTTTTCGGAGATCGTCTTCAATGTACCATCTTCACGCATCGCATCCAACGCTTTGTTTACTTCTTCTATTAAGTCTTCATTGCCTTGTCTGAATAAAAAGGCGCTCTCTGATTGATTTTCTTTAGAGATTTCTTCTTCCTCAACAACTTTAATAGGAGCATCAGGTTTTTGCTTCAAGTAGTCGAGTGCAGAAAGTTTATCATTATACGTACCATCTACTCGTTTTGAAATGACTAGGTCGACGCCTTGGTTGAATCCATCAATTTTTATAATTTCCGCACCATTCGCCTTCGCTAGTTCGCCATAGTTACTTGTCAATGTCTGTGCAGCTTTCTTTCCTTTCATTCCATCAAACGCAAGATCAGCATCTTCACGAACGATCAAGACAGAGTTCGAATGCGTATAGGCTTGAGAGAATTCATATTTCGCTTTACGTTCTTCATTAACACCGACTTGGTTAGCAATCATATCAAATCGTTTTGCATCTAATCCCGCGAAAACTGCATCCCATTGTGTTTCAAAAAACTTTGCTTCCACGCCTAAACGTTTAGCTACTTCTTGTGTAACTTCTACATCGTACCCTGTGAGCTTTCCTGATTCATCATGAAATGAGAAAGGCGCGTATGTTCCTTCTGTTCCTACATTGAGTACTCCGGTTGCGAGTACATCTTCTAGCAGACCGTCTTGCTCTGCTGGTTTTTCAGCGGAGTCGTTGGGCTTACTTTCTTCTTTACCACCACATGCTACCAAAAAAGCAGCCAATAAAACGATCATAAATGGTATGAGAACTTTCTTCATTTATAAAACCCCACTATTCTTATAAGTATTTGTTGTTTAGAATCATAAAAGATTGAGTAGACTCTGTCAACATGTAAAGCTTGCATCATATGTTATTACACTATACAGAATTGTTAGTCAAAATTAAATACTTCTGTCTTAAGATATTAAAATAGTAATATTGTGCCTAACACGTTTTGATTGCCTACAGAAGGGGCATACAATCGCTATACTACTAACTTAGGGGTTGGATCACATGGATCAAGGATCTGAGAACGCAAGAAGGAAATTAAATAAAACATTAAAGCCATCCTGGGTTTTTGCAATCGCACTCGGTTCATCTGTAGGTTGGGGCGCGTTCATCTTGCCAGGAGATTGGATCCAATCTTCCGGACCACTAGGCGCAATCATTGGATTAGGAATTGGTGCACTCGTGATGATGATCATCGCCTCCAGCTATGGCGTAATGATCAAGAAATTTCCGGTTTCCGGAGGGGGATTTACATATGCTTTTGTTGCGGCAGGGAAAGTATGGGCATTTATTTGCGGTTGGTTCTTATCACTTGGATATATATCCATCGTTGCTTTAAATGCTTCTGCACTCACTTTATTACTGAAATTTTTAGTCCCTGGATTTATGAAACAAGGATTTCTCTATAGCGTTGCAGGTTGGGACGTCTACATACCCGAAATTATCATTGCCAGTTTGCTGATTTTGGCATTCGCATTCATTAACACTACGGGAACAAGTATTTCAGGACGGATTCAATTTTATTTCAGCGTTTTACTTGTTGTTGGTGTCATCGCACTTGGTATTTTCACATTCGCTGGGGCCGAACAACCGCTTGCGAATATGCAACCTTTGTTCAAAGGTAATCAGTCCATTATTACTTCTATACTTGTAGTATTGGCAATTGCACCATGGGCATACGTCGGATTCGATAATGTGCCACAAGCTGCTGAAGAATTTAACTTTTCTCCCCGTAAAGCAACTATGCTGATCGTAGCGTCACTATTCACTTCTTTCATAATCTATGCAATCATGATTGGTTTAACTAGCTGGACATACCCTGCATCGGCAAATATCGGAGGCGGGGATTTATGGATAACAGGTGATGTGGTTCGATCCGCACTAGGAATCGGTGGATTAGCTGTGATGGCAGTAGCGATTGTCATGGGAATCTTCACTGGTTTGAATGGATTCTTCATGTCGTCAAGTCGTCTATTATTTTCTATGGCGCGCGCGCGTGCATTACCTAACTTCTTCCGTGAGATGACGGCAAACCAAACACCTAAATGGGGAATCTGGTTCGTAGCATTCATTACATTGCCGACACCATGGTTTGGCCGCCAAGCATTGACATGGATCGTTGATATGTCTTCAACAGGCGTATCCGTAGCCTACTTCTTCACTTGTCTTGCAGCATTTAAAGTACTGGCTTGGGGCAAAGAAGGAATCGGACGCGAAATTGCACCATTAAAAAAGTTTTTGGCATTACTAGGTATGGTGGCAAGTGGATCGTTCTTGGCATTATTACTTGTGCCAAATTCTCCAGCAACACTCACTACACCTTCTTACTTACTATTATTCGCTTGGACAATCGTCGGCGTAATCTTCTACATGGTCATTCGCAAACGTTATAACAGTCTGACACAAGAAGAAACCGAGTATTACGTATTAGGTAAATCTATTGACTCGGAAGTGATGGATACGGCGCCCGCAAAACCAGACACAGATCTACCAATTCCAAATGCCACGCGTACGTAGCATACTGAATAAGAGGGCTGTCACAAATCTACATTGCTTGTGGCGGTCCTTTCTTACAATGATATAACATGATTGAAATGATTATACCTAGCGCTGTATTGTTTACTCATTTAATTTGATAATTCAAGACAGTAAAAAATGCATTGTCACAAGTATTCATTCCCTTCTATAATATAGTTATATTCTAGTAATACCCTATTTTTTACAAATAACTCTGCTCGGAAAATAGCTTGAAAATGATTATGCTAGGAAAACGTTAGGACACCATTGTAATAGGATGCGTTTTAGAAGGTTCGTGTTTAACTAATTAGATTACAATCGCATTGATAGGCATCCGACGCTTCACCTTGAGGAGCGTCGGATAGTCCCCTTCTAATTTTGGTATCAGTCTGCTTTCTTACATGAACGGTCACTTCTATTTTGCATACTTTCTATTGCATTCCCCTTTTGAAACATGCAGATAATCGGTCTATTCCTCTATTGACTTATCTTGCTGACGTGATAAAATTCAAAACGATAACTATCTATATATGTAAAGAGCGATCTATTATATAATGAATCAATATCTTCCATGTTTTCATTCGCAACAGTAGAGAGATAGAGCGGAATACTCCTTCGTCCTTTAAGGGGATGATAGGAGTATTTCTACATTTACAGGAGGTCATAAGCATGTTTCCAATTAAGGCGATTCATACGCCAACCGTTAAAGCGTCTGTCATACTAACTGTGCTGATTGTGGCAATGATTAGTACCAGTATCGTAGTATTCGAATCTGTACCACATGTACCCATTTTATTTGCTATTCTTTTATTATTCGGCTATGGATTATGGAAAAAGATCTCGTACAAAGAGTTAGAACGCGGATTGGTAGAAGGTGCAAGTTCTGGAATGAGCGCGGTGTTCTTGTTCTTCTTCATTGGAGTTCTCGTGAGTAGCTGGATGATGGGTGGAACGATTCCTACCCTGATCTATGCCGGACTCCAAATCATTACTCCAACGTTTTTCTATGCCATCGTATTCATCGTCACGGCCGTTATCGGCTTATCTGTCGGCAGTTCATTGACAACCGTTGCCACGATTGGCGTGGCGTTCATTAGTATGGCGCATATTTTGGAGCTATCTTTGCCAATTGCGGCAGGCGCGATTGTCTCTGGGGCATTCTTTGGCGATAAGATGTCACCATTGTCTGATACAACCAATTTAGCCTCTTCAATTGTTGGTGTAGACTTATTCGAACATATACGAAATATGGGTTGGACGACATTTCCTGCGTTCTTCATCTCACTTATCTTATTTGGCATATTATCACCCAACGTGACGTCTAGTGATTTTACGACAATTGAGAAATACAGTGATGCACTCATCGGTACAAACTTGATACATTGGTATACATTGATCCCTGTCGTAGTACTGATCATTTTGACATTCGTTAAAGTACCAGCTATTTTAACACTGGCTGTTAGTGCATTGTCCGCAATTGTCATTGCATATATTCATACGTTTTATGGAGTTTCCGAAGTATTGAGTATTTTATTTAGTGGCTATGAAGGATCTACAGGCGTAGCAGTTGTAGATGAATTACTGTCTCGCAGTGATGGAATGGAAGGCATGATGTTTACAATTTCGCTTGTGCTGCTCGCACTTAGTATGGGTGGCATGCTGTTCACATTAGGTATTGTCCAGTGCTTACTTGCAAAAATTGATAGTGCGTTACGTAAAGTGTCGTCAGTTATTTTGACATCTGCACTTACCGCAGTTGGCATCAACGTATTGATTGGTGAGCAGTATTTATCTATCTTATTGACGGGCCAGGCCTTCCAATCCAGCTACGAAAAGGTTGGACTAGCCAATAAAAACTTGAGCCGTGTAATGGAAGATGCCGGAACCGTCATTAATCCTCTTGTCCCATGGAGTGTGGCAGGAATTTTCATCACGACTGTGCTTGATGTTCCAACGATTGCTTATTTACCTTTTGCGTTCTTCTGTTTATTGAGCCCGATTTTAACTGTATTATTCGGCTATTTGGGGAAGACGCTGACCCGTATTTAACGCTGGTTACGACATGATAATATCATCTTGCTGCTGATCAAGTCGTCGGATTTCTTCGTCTAAAGCTGCACGTTTTCTTGCAAGTCGGTCCTGTATGCGACGGACATCTTGCATGACTGCGTGTAGCTTCTTTTTGCTGTCCGTTATTCGTGTATGGACCATCCAGTCGGAGAATATATTATCGAAAAACACGTCTGTGAATGTAAAGATATCATTTTTATTTACTTGGTAAGAATCTGTCGCAGCGTCTTGCACATCCATCAATTCTGTCTCGTAATGACGTAGTGCTCGTTGTGCTTGATGGACATGATCATCCGAACTGTTGATTTCGGAGTACTTTAATGCGGAAACAAAAATTCCTCCTCCCAAAAATGTGTCCCACATCGATATCCCTTCCGCTGAATCTAGTTTCTTCATTGCGCCCGCCAAAGCTCGTTCCGCCTTTTCCCCCGCTTCAAACGCTTCCCCTATTTCACGCAACATAGAATAGACACGTACGCGATCGTCGGAAATCTTCTGAAGTGTTTGAGTAGTAACAGAATCATTCATACGAATCCATGATTCTTTTTCCTTCAAGAAGTCTTCCCAGTCTTCAGCAATATGCATGAAATCTGGTTTATCCAGTTCATTACGCAGATCTTCCACTTCCGCAGTCAGATCTAATACGTTTTTTTCTGCCTCATTATATTTCAATTCTACTTCTGCTGCTTCTTCTATCTCCTTTTTCATCTTTTCGTCCCATTTACCTGTCCATTCACTAATTTTTTTCGTAAATGAAAACTTACCAAGCTTCACAATATCTCGCTGTTCTTTCGTTAACTGACGGTGAAGTTGATCACGTTTTTGTTTCATAGTGAGTAGTTTTTCGTTCGTCTGCTCTAAACGTTTCATCAAACGTCGCTGATTCACTCGTTTTTCCTGTAGAGTATTTTGTTGTTTTTGAATATCTTGCCGCATGTTAATCACTCCTTTCCTACTATACGATGATGTATTAAGGAAGGATTCATAATCTTCATGCATACTATTCAAAGTTTATTCCATATTAAAGCTAAACGCATGAAAAGACGTGAGCCTAATGGAATTTGATTCAATTTGGAAAGCGGTACTCATTATTGTGGCAGGAATTGTTTTGTTGCATATTTCCGGCCGCAAATCGATTTCACAAATGACAATTGGTCAAACTGTATTAATGATTGCGGTCGGTACATTACTAATTCAGCCTGTAGCAAGTAAAAATTTGTGGCAAACGTTATTCCTTTCACTTATTTTAGTGCTGACACTATTTATATTTGAATTATTGGCATTGAAGTGGAATTTTTTCGAAGGAATTTTACGTGGAAGATCTAAAGTAGTGATTGAAAATGGGATCCTCAAAATATCTACTATGAAAAAACTCCGCCTCACTGTGGATGAATTGGAAATGCATTTGCGACAAAGTGGGATTGAAAGAATTGATGATGTAAAATGGGCGACTATAGAAATGAGTGGACAGCTTGGTTATGTCTTAATTGATCGCAAGAAATATGCCACAAAAGAAGACATTGCAAGACTTCAACTGATGTTGGAAGATATGAGCAAACAACTGGAACTTACTATTCCCTCCACATTCAAGACTACACCTATCATTGAGAATTCCAACCTATTCACAGAAATAGAAAACCCCACTTCTGTCCCTAAACCTCTTGAATAAAAGTTTAATAAGCAAGTGAAAGGGGGAAGTTACTTATAACAACTCCAAAATCGAGAGGAAGAAGCATATATGATAAGAGTTATAAAAAAATTAGTAAAATGGGGAATGGTGTTATATCCTGTCGTTAAAACTGTGATGAATGAGAAGAAGAAAAAAGAAGCTTATTCAGGCTCTAAAAGCCGTAGGTAATACGTAATCAACCCCCATGTCATATAGTCATCTGACATGGGGGTTGATTTATTATAATGAAAAAGTAAAACTTATTTTATAAAAAAGGTTTATTTATTACTAAAAAAAGAGTATACTACGTATGAGGATTTTTTTCTGACCTCTTTTTTCCTCACATTGTTTGATCCCCAAACAAAAAGCTCCGGGTACATTCATTACCTATGGAGGAGAATTTAACACATGCATTGGTACAACAAATTGAAAGAGTATTTTCCAATCGAAGAGATGAAGTCACAGGAACATATGGAGACATTGCTAAACGATAAAGGGAATGTCTACTACAAGGAAGAAGGACCAAAACACGTATTGATGTACGTGGAAACGGAGGACTTCGTTTTCGTAGACTATCTATTCGTATCTTCAGCCGCACGTGGTGAAGGGTTAGGAAAAACACTGCTGGATTCGTTGAAAACCAAGAAAAAACCGATCTTACTGGAAGTTGAACCAGTAGACGAATCTGAACCAGATACTAAAAAACGACTAAAGTTCTATGCACGTGAAAAATTCACACATGCACAGAAAATCGGTTATAACCGTCGTTCATTAGCTACTGGCGAACAAACCATCCTCGAAATTCTATACTGGGCACCCCCGCAGTCATCACAAGCGGATGAACAAGATGTATTCAACGCGATGAAGACAACCTACGAAGAAATTCACACCTACAAAGACCAAGATTTCTATGGAGATTCATACGATTCTACTGACAAAGTTCTACACTATCAAACGAAACCAAAAAAGAATATTCTAGAACCTTTCACAACAGTGAGTGTGTGAGGAAATGTCGGTCTTTCATAGACCGACTTTTTTTGTATACTGATACATAATATCTTGTTAGTTGACTTCTCCTCTAAATAATCTCCTAACAGTTGATTGAATCAACAAACGTTTAACCTTACACTGAATAAAAGAGAAAGGTGTGAGGATATGCTTCAAATAGGCGCTGTGATTCTACAAGAACGAAGGCGACTTCAAATTACCCAGGAAACACTAGCTTCTTATTGCCAAGTATCGAAAGCTTCCGTGTCGAAATGGGAAAAAGGATTAAGCTATCCCGATATTACGCTGTTGCCGAAAATCGCTTCGTATTTTGAACTAACTGTTGATGAACTGCTTGGCTTTGAACGACAGCTTTCTAAAGAATCCATCCAACACCACTATTATGAATTCGCGTCTCGTTTCGGTAAGGAATCTTTTGAATCAGTTTTTATTGACGTAGAAGAACAAGTTAAATTGTACTACCATGATCCTGCGTTCTTACTACAGATGAGTATATTACTGCTCAATCACCATATGTTAAGTAGTGATAGCTCCTCTATTTTGCAGAAAGCCAATCGCTGGTTGGAGCGAATTCGACAAGTAAGTGAAGATGTATGGGTCTTGCGTCAAGCAAATTCCTTACAGGCTACTGTTTCCCTCATGCAGTCCAATCCTGAAACTACATTGGAATTATTAGACGGAGTAATTAAGCCTAGTATAGGGGATGAGATTTTACTATCCACTGCTTACGAACAACTTGGCAATCAAGAGGAAGCGAAGCGTGTCATTCAAGTCATGATGTATCAAAACGTTATTCAACTTGTTGGCAGTAGCCCGCTTTATTTACGACTTTCCACGTCCAATCCACAAACTTTTAACGAAACCATACATCGAATCAATGGATTGATTGAGCTATATGCTTTGCGTACACTTCATCCGAATATGTGTCTACAATTTTATTTCAGCGTTGCGCAATGTGCTGCACTCTCCGGTAACCATGAGCTACTTTATCCGTATCTTAAAAAGTACGTGGATGTATGTATTCATGATCTACTCCCCTTTTCATTACGCGGGGATGAATACTTCGATTTATTAGATGATTGGTTAGAACAATTAGATTTAGGAACGAATGCACTTCGCAACACAGAGATTATTAAGCGATCGATCATAGAATCGATGGATGCCGATTACTTTGAACCATTTAGGCAAGATGATGAAATGCAAGAGTTACGACAACGATTACGCTTTGGATTGGAGGGACGTTCATGAATAACGACACAGATTTACTTATGGAGTATCTACCATTTTTAATTCCTCTTATCATTTTGCAATTAGGGTTAGCTTTTTTCTCAGCGATACATGTTATTCGCCATCCTCACTATCGCTTCGGCAATCAAGTTATGTGGTTGCTGATTGTTTTATTAATTCAATTTATCGGTCCATTAATCTATTTCGTTTTTGGAAGAGGTGATTACAATAGTCGTACAAATTAATGGTGTGACGAAGCGTTTTGGCGATCGTGAAGTGCTGAAAGATATTCATCTTGATATTCCTGAACATACAGTTTTTGGGTTCGTCGGTGCAAATGGTTCGGGCAAAACAACTCTGATGAAATGCATGCTGGGATTATTACCACTCAATGGAGGATCCATTACAATTGCAGGTGAACCCGTATCATTTGGCGAGACAAAGTCCAATCAACATGTCGGATACTTGCCTGACGTTCCCGAATATTATCCCTTCTATACCGCAACGCAATACTTGGAGCTCTGCGCCGTTATTACGAATATGACGAAAACAGAACGACGAGGACGGATCCAGGAACTATTGAAACTAGTCGGATTAGCTGACACGACCTCATTCATTAGTACGTATTCTAGGGGAATGAAACAGCGCTTGGGAATTGCCCAGGCACTATTAAATCGTCCGAAACTACTCATTTGCGATGAGCCTACTTCCGCTTTGGATCCAGCGGGTCGTGCACAGATTCTTTCTATTTTACAGCAGGCAAAAGCAGAGACGACTGTATTCTTTTCAACACATATTGTATCGGATGCGGAACAAATCTGTGATCACGTCGCGATGTTGCATGAAGGAACTATTATATTTCAAGATGAACTGACCAATCTAAAACAGCAAATCACAGGACAATTTATTTTTACATTTACTATACCCGTCGCAGAAGTACATGAACGATTGCGACATACCCCATTCAACATGAAGATCGACAACGAGCAATTAGTTGTAAGTTTACCTGATGAAAGTACTCAATTGGCTTTCATGCACGAACTCACTACCGAGAAAATCTTGATACAGTCGATGCAACCCAAAACTCGTTTGCTTGAGCAACTCGTATTGGAGGTGCTTGGATGAATCAATGGTTTGGCTTTTTGAAGAAGGAATGGTTTGAGAGTGTGAAGACGTATAAGTTACTGCTCATTATCGTGATTTTTTCAATTCTGGGCATACTAAATCCGTTTACAGCGAAAATCACTCCAGCTCTATTAGAACAATTCATGCCTGAAGGTGCATTCGTCAATCTACCTGAACCTACTGCACTGGATTCATGGATACAATTCTATAAAAATGTTCCGCAGATGGGATTGGTTGTGTTCATACTATTATTCAGTACGATGATGTCGAAGGAATTGGAAAAAGGTACGCTTGTGATTTTACTGACAAAAGGATTACATCGCAATACCGTAATCACAGCTAAATTCTTTATGGCACTTTGCTATTGGACTCTGGCCATCGCACTGTCATTCACCATCACCTACGCTTACACTGCTTATTACTGGGATCAAAGCCAACTGCAACATTTATTGTTTGCCGCTAGTTGTCTTTATGTATTTGGGGTACTATTACTAGCCGTTACATTATGGGGAAACACACTTTTTGCTACTTCTTACGGGGGAATACTCGTTACTTTAATTGGAGTAGTCATCTTATTTATTGCTGCTATATTTCCAAAGTCCACCTCTTGGAATCCACTTGAACTTTTGACGGCAGCTATCCCCTTGCTAACTGGGGAACTCATGCCAAGTGACATATGGATTCCATATACTACTACACTAGTCGCGGCGCTTCTATTCATTCTACTAACTATGTCACAATTCAAGAGAAAGTTGCTTTGAAAGCGTTGACATCGAATTAAAAATCATGTAAATTACAAAAGGACGAACAATCCAATGAATTTTTATGAAAACATTCGTTTATAGAGGTGATTGTAATGGAAACTGTATTTGATTATGAAGATATTCAGCTAGTTCCAGCAAAATGTGTGGTAGAAAGCCGCTCAGAATGTGATACATCCGTTATGTTAGGTGGTCATACGTTCCGTTTACCTGTCGTGCCTGCCAATATGCAGACGATCATTGATGAAAAGATTGCGATTCAATTAGCAGAAGAAGGCTATTTCTATATTATGCATCGATTCAATCCTGAAACACGTGTAGATTTCATTAAAGATATGCATGCACGCGGTTTGATTGCGTCGATCAGTGTGGGTGTCAAAGAAGAAGAATATGGGTTCGTTGAGCAACTTGCAATTGACGCGCAGGTTCCTGAATTCATCACGATTGATATTGCGCACGGTCATTCCAATCAAGTGATTCGCATGATCCAGCACATTAAAAAGCATTTGCCGATGAGCTTCGTCATTGCCGGTAATGTAGGCACACCAGAAGCTGTTCGTGAACTCGAAAACGCTGGCGCTGACGCTACAAAAGTTGGTATCGGACCAGGAAAAGTCTGTATCACGAAAATCAAAACTGGTTTCGGGACAGGCGGCTGGCAACTTGCAGCTGTTCGCCTATGTGCGAAAGCTGCTTCCAAACCAATCATAGCGGATGGCGGAATCCGTACACATGGCGATATCGCAAAATCCGTACGTTTCGGGGCAAGCATGGTCATGGTCGGCTCACTATTCGCCGGTCATGAAGAATCGCCAGGACAGACTGTAGAACAAGATGGTCAATTGTATAAAGAATACTTCGGTTCAGCTTCTGAATTCCAAAAAGGTGAAAAGAAGAATGTGGAAGGCAAGAAAATGTTCGTGGAATATAAAGGTCCATTGAAAGATACGTTGATTGAAATGGAACAAGATCTTCAGTCTGCTATTTCCTATTCAGGCGGCAAGACACTCAGTTCAATTCGCACTGTCGATTATGTGATTGTAAAGAACTCGATCTTCAACGGTGATAAAGTATTTTGATGAAACTCAACCGGTTAGAGACTATTCTCTAACCGGTTTTTTATGTCGTATTGTATTGTATTTATACTTAACGTAGAGGTCATTGAAGTGGTTTTAAGAATTATATCCAAACAAAACCGCAAATACCAATGCGAATATTGATAAGGCAATGATGATTGAACAGATTATCGTAATGATTAGGGTTAGGCTTTTCGGCATATCAGAACGAGTTTTCCAAATCGCTATAAGTAAAAACAAGCTCACTACTATAATGATTAAAAAAATAGAAAGAAGCATATAACGCTCTTTCATTATAAACCATACATCCATTCTGTTTGCTCCTTTTGGATAACTTTTAACTTAACAACCTGTTTCTTTGATTGCATGAGTGAAGATCCTTTACAGCAGACCGTTCATGATAAAGGAGTAGTAGTTTGAAGCCGTTGATCTGCGTTGCAGCCGGACGCGTTCCGGAGGGCGTGCGGTGAACCACACCCCTCGCTTCGCTCGCTGGGTGTTTCACCTGTCCCGCTGATCCTCCCGGAGTCGCCGGCTTCCACTCCGATCAACTAAGCAATTACAAAGAAGTTGTTACACAATCGCGCCCGATTGTGGTAATTCCCTTTAAAAGTCATTGAATTTTTTCTTTGCTTTCTGTCGAAGTTTAAAACCAAATCGGTTTGTATGCTCTTCGTTTTTTACCAATAATTGATACGCAGAAAGGATAGTAAGGGTACGAACTGTCAAATATAGACCACTGGCTATTATAACGACAAAAATTGGATAATAAGGAACTAGAATTCCCATATCTAACTTTTTCTCCAAAGCAAATGCCAAAAATCCCATCGTTAATAAACAAGCACCAATAACCATTACCCCTGAATATTTTCTTCTAAAATTCTCATATCGCGCTACCAGCTCTTTAAAATAACTTTGGTCGAACAACAATACTTCTCGTTTTAAAACTGCATAATCCTCTTGGTCAAAACCTAATGTTGCAAAAGCAACAACTCCTAATGTTGCAATGACAATGATTAAAAGGAGTCCTAACATAGAATTTAGTCCTAAAATTAAATACGGCTCAAAAGCTAAAGCAAAAAGACTAAAACCTAGTCCAATATGCTTGGCAGTTTTTTGTGTACTTAACAAAAAACCTTCTGCCATTTCTCTGCTTACATAATAACCTTCTTCATTTCCTTCATTGCTCTCAACAGAATCCTTCAATAAGTAATCAATAGATACCTCAAAGATATTTCCAATCATTAAGAGCTTTTCTGTTTCGGGAAATCCTTGCTCATTTTCCCATTTGCTTATTGCTTGTCTTGAGGTGTTTAGTTTTTCAGCTAAAGTTTCTTGAGAAAATCCTTTTTCTTTTCTAAGCTTAAAAAGCTTTTCACCAAAATTCATTCATTTCAACTCCTTTCATTTTGTTAGTTATAATGTATAAAAACATTGCTGTTCTTTCTATCACGCAGAGAATGCACATTGTCAACTTGTGGTTGCATTATTGTTATACCACGTTTTTAAAGCCTTTTTCTTATGTATCTTTTGAAAGTGATATGTCTATTCGGATATAATTCATATTAAAAAGGGGATATTTTTTTCCCCTTTCTACTCATAATTATTCCGTTCAATTTATCGTTCTTCCTACAAGCAATTATCCTGTAATCTACCCCTATTGTGGAGAGGACGCAAATCCTTCTTCAAGAATTGCGCCCGTTTTCTTCAAACTTTTATTTATGAGATACATCATAAAAAACGGTGGTATAGTAATCAAAACCTGCCCAGAACTCTCCTTGTAAATTACCTAACAACCTTTGCAAATCACTTCTCGAAAAATATGTTCCGTTTCTAATAAATCGAATACTCTCTTCCAAGTTCAAGAAATTATTTATACTGTCAACCATGTATACTCTTTCTTCTTTGGAAAAGTCTCCTTCAGAAACAAGGTCTAACAGGGTATTTCTTGCCTGTTGTACGTCGAAAAGCATTCTATCCAGTTTATCTTTGTCAATTGTTTTGGAGTCCGTGCCGATCAGCCATTCTTGTTCAAAAATCGGAAGAATAAATGGAGTTCGATTTACCGTAGGATTGTGATTATCACTTTCTACATCCTTTTTTAGATCCTTCTCATAGGCAGCTTTAAACTTGCCAATCTCTTCTTCGTAGGTTTTGCCATTATGGGTTTCCGAACCAGGATGATAGGTAAAGCTTTGATGGATGCTAAAAAGCGACAATGGATAATACCAAGTTATGAAAGCTATGACAAGTACAATAAATACTCCTGAACCTATCCCCCAGACCTTCCTTTTACGTTTTGTATTCATATAATCCCCCTTTACCTTTAGACAAATCCGCTTGTTTATTCAGATGGTTATATAACAATCTGGCCCGTTTGTTGAACACTGACTTCACTTCAATTAGCCACATTTATAGCAATAGTATATCATTACCATTTTTAAAATTATATCTTTTGTAAATAATCCCCAATATAAAAAGCGATAAAAGTTCTATCGCTTTACTGAAAAAAATATCATAAGTCCTATATTTCGTTAGCTATTACCATCCGCAACAAGTCGGAACTTATTCTCGAATAGACTCGCCATTAATGCGCCAATCGTTAAGTTCATGACCATATTGGCAACAGCTGGTACGGCTGCGAGTGATCCGAAGTGCTCCATTGCGAGTGTTGCGGCGAGAGCGGTGTTGCAAATACCTGTATGGAATAAAATCGCGCGGGCGTTGCGCTCGGGTGCGCCTAGCCATCTGGAGATAACGTAGCCAGCGCCCATTGGTATGCTAACTTGTAATGTGACCGCTACGAATACAAGCGGCAGCACGGACAAGTTCTCAGACAGTGCTTGCTGGGCATTGGATATAACCGATAGAATGACTAGAAATAGTGCAAGTTGGGACAAGACACTGGTATACGGTGTAAACTTCTCTACTTGTCGTTGAAACTTCCACTGGATTAGTAAACCGCTAATCAAAGGGAAGAACACGATATACATAATGTTAAGAAATAAAGGCCAGAATTCAATAGGTATAAAACGTCCTGCAAATGTCTGCAGCAAGACAGGTGTTAACACAGGAGAAATGAATGTATCCAGCGTTGCCATCGTAATACTGAGCGCGACTTCTCCTCCCGCAATAAACGTGTAAATGTTTGCAGATGTTCCGCTTGGTACGGTACCCGCCAATATAATGCCGGTCGCGATCTCTGCTTGATTGCCGAAAAATATATAGGCAATTCCTATTGATACTCCGACCATGATCGTCCATTTCAGCAAGATGCCAAGTAAAGCATATTTTGGGTTTTTGATGACCTCAAGCAGCTTCTTCGACGAAAGCGATAAGCCCATCAGAAAGAAGATCGTCCCTAATCCAAAGCCCGTGAGTTGCCGGATTGAAATGAACGCATCCGGAATAGCGTAGGCAATGATGGATAAGAGTACGATCCAAATTGGTAAATACTTCGAAATGATTTTAGATATAGTTTGTATGGTTTTCATGTAGTTCTCCTCCTTGCGAGGAAGTCGGTCTATGTTTTTTTGCTATGAGCGCTTTTCGAAACACTATGATCCGTCAAAGGCCATGTATGAGCGGTTAAAGCATTTGATAGAGCACTCATGTCGTAACTATGAGCGCCTTTCACGAATCTTTGAGCGCTCACCTTAAAAACATCGCTTCTCACTCAGCATTTCCGATAAATATACGCCCCATCCTCTACATAATCCAATTCCGCCACATCCCCAATCTCAACGGTTCCATCCGTTCTTGCCGTAACTTTCGCTTTGGATTCATCCAATTGAATAAGTGCCACGGTATAAGGAGCGAGATGGGCAAATTCTGCAGGTGCGATATGGATATCGGTATAGCTGTAAACCGAACCCTTCGAAGATACGTCTTGCTCTTGCAGCTGGCCTGTTCCGCATCTCGGACAACGGTATTTATTCGAGACACTGGCATATTCACACTGATCGCATTGATAGACTTTCATCTTTTCACAACCTTTCCAGAATATGAACTGTGGAGTACGAACCTGTTCCACCTAAGTTTTGTGCCAAAGCGAGTCGGGCATGTTCTACTTGATTCGGTGCAGTACCGCGCAGTTGTTGGACGAGCTGATACATTTGTGCGATACCGGTTGCACCGATTGGGTGGCCGCGTGACAATAATCCCCCGCTCGTGTTCACTGGTTTATCGCCAGTCGCTTTCGTTCGACCTTGCTCTACTGCAAGCCAGCCTTCACGTTTATTGAAAAAACCTAACTCCTCAATCGCAAGCATTTCCGTCATGGAGAAACAATCATGAATTTCCACGACGTCGATGTCTTCCGGACCCACGCCTGCCTTTTCATATGCCAAGCGACCCGACTCTCGTAATGCCGGCAATGAAAGCAAGTCATCTGCGTCTTGCATTTGTGTAGGTCCTGAACTTTGTGCAGACGAACGGATATGGATAGCACCTTTTTTTCGCGTGATCACTAACGCTGCCGCCCCATCTGTAGTTGGAGAACAATCAAATAGGCCGAGTGGAGAAGTAATAATACGTGCCTCCATAATCTCTTCCATCGTCGTTGGTTTCTGGAATTGTGCTAGTGGATTATTTAACGCATTTTCACGATTCTTCAACGCAATCATCGCCAAATGCTCTTTCGTAGCTTCTGTTTCATAAAAGTACCGATTCGCGAGTACGCCAAAGAATCCTGGGAATGTGAGACCTGCCTGCTTTTCATTAGAATCGTTATCCATTGCGGCATTGATCGCCTGTGTAACATCAGCAGTCGAAGCATGTTTCATCTTCTCCACACCCGCTATTAAGACTGTATCGTATTCGCCACTTAGAATCCCTATGATTCCTTGACGAAGCGCAATTCCCCCTGATGCACAAGCGCCTTCTACTTTGGCCGTTGGGATATAGCCGAGTCCGAGTTCATTGGCAACTAAGGCGCCAAGGATTTCTTGATTACCGATTGAGCCACCCATAAAGTTTCCGACAAACACCGCATCAACTTTCGGATTTCCTGCATCTTCAAGTGCTTCTATCGACGCTTCAACTAACAACTGCTTCATAGATTTGTCGACAAATTTTCCGAACTTCGTCATGCCAATTCCTTCGATATAGACATTCGTCAAGATTGCACCTCCACATGCTGATTTCGTAATTCTCTTTTTAAGATTTTACCGTACGAGCTTTTCGGAAGTTCATCCACGATATACATCTCTTTTGGTTTTTTGAAACTTGCCATATGGTCAAGACATAATTGAAGTAATTCTTCTTTCATCACGGGCTTAGTACCGTTCGGAACGACATACGCAATGACGTTTTCGCCCCATTTATCGTCAGGTACGCCGATAACGCATGTCTCTTTTACCCCGTCATGCTTATTGAGGACTTCCTCTACTTCCCTCGGATAAATATTGACCCCACCTGAAATGATAACGTCTTTTTTGCGGTCCACGATATGCACATAGCCCGCTTTACTTTTCCACCCGAGATCGCCTGTTTGCAACCAGCCGTTACGTAATGTTTCACTCGTCGCCTTCTCATTATTCCAGTACCCTTTCATGACTAGAGAGCCTTTACAAACGATTTCTCCGACTTCACCTGCCGGCAGTTCAATCCCTTTTGCATCGACAATTTTCACATCGACAAATGGTCCTACACGGCCACAGGATTCCAGATGATCGCCAAGTTCGCGTTTAGGCATCATCGTAATACACATCGGCGCTTCAACTTGACCGAATGTCTGTGCAAATATCGGCCCTGTTAAAGCGAGGGCTTGCTCGAGTTTACTTGCCGCAATCGAAGAACCTGCCATATTAATCGTTTTGATTGTAGATAAATTCTTCGGATTGAATTTCGGATGCTGGATCATCAAATTGACCATCGTCGGAACTAGAAAAATAACAGTGACTTTTTCTTTCGTTAGATTATGCACGAATTCTTCGGGCTCAAACTTGTTAAATACAACTTGCGTTAATCCATACAACCACGCTACATGCGACAGGAAGTTACTGCCGTGTGTCAATGGTGCGACATGTCCTATCACATCGTCATAATCGGTTTCACAAGCAAGCGCTAGTGACAATGCTCCCGAAATGATGTTGCGATGACTCAGCATCACACCTTTTGGATTTCCTGTCGTTCCGGATGTATACATAATCGCGAAAGTATCTTCTTCCATAACTTCTGTTGTACATATAGCACCAGCATTTTGTTCAATTGCCTGTTCGTACGACTTGCCGATCGTTAACACTTGAATTACTGTATTGATTGGTTCTATTAACTCTGATTCACCAATAATCAACCGAACATCTGCATCGTCTAGCATATATTCATGTTCTTTCGGATGAAGTCGATAGTTTAACGGTACTTTGATGACACCTGAGATCGCTGTTGCCACGTCAAGCTCGATATGTTCTAGACGATTCGATGACAGAACGGCAAAGCGATCCCCTTTTTGAAGACCCACTTTCTTGAAGTATGCTGTAAGCGCAAGTGCCCTTTCCATCAGTTCATGAAATGTAATTGAGCGTCTTTCATCTTTCACGGCTATTTTATTCGGATAGGCTGCTGCCGATTTCATTGCTAGTTTACCAATTGTCTCCACCATCACTCACTCCTTTGCGCAAAATGAAATAATGGAATACCTGAATATTCATCTGGTTTTCTATGAACATGTGTATTGGATACCGGCAATATAATGAATTCCACTGTAATTGCCACAGGATTTTCTCCTTTAAGGAAGTGACCACCATTCACCTGTTTATTACAGTCTACATATAAACCATGGAAGTGGATATCCAGCTGTCCTTGTTCATCGTAGCCAACAAACCCTGTACCTGAAAGCAGTTCGACGGGAGTGTCTGTAACAATCCGTTCGGAATACTGTAAACTTTTATCAAGATTTTGCTGAGGTTGTACAATGGTTGCATACGCAAGAGAACCTATACATTGAAATTGAGCTGCTTCAACGTGATGTTGCTTACACACTGCAAGAATCCCTTCAAATAGATCGGTATCTTTCTTCAAACGACCGATAATTCGATTCGTTTTTTTGTCATACACCGCTTCAATTGGGTGATTCAATACAAAACCCTCCATCTACTTTCAGTATTTGTCCTGTCGTATAATTAGATTCGGATGAAGCAAAATACAGTACAGCTTCTGCGATACTTGTCGCTGTGCCAGTTTGATGGATTGTCGCCTCGTCCAATTTTGTCATAGATATAGGTGCAACCGAATTACATGTAATTCCATACTCACTAAGCTCCTTAGCAGTCTGCTTCGTCAACTTACTAATTGAATCCTTAGAAGCTGTAAACGTTCGTTCACCGCCAAAACTTGATATCGAACTAATGTTGATAATACGACCATACTTCTGCTCCATCATATATGGTGAGACACCTCGAATGAATAAAGAAGTTGCTTGTGCATTCGTATCTGCTTCTAGTTCCCATTCATCAACAGATGACTGATTTTCATTGTGAGTACTACATATGCACATATTATTTACTAAGATATGTAGCTCTCCAAAGGTATCCGATGCTCTAGCCATTGCCGCATTCACAAATTCCTTATCCCGAACTTCGCCTAAGCATTCTAAATAAACTGCTTTGCCACTGAATGATTGAATTGCCTGCAATGTCGCCTCACAACTCACTGAATCCACCAGAACAACATTGGCCCCTTGTTGTGAAAGAAGGAGGGCCGTCTGGGCACCAATACCATTGGAAGCCCCTGTGACAATCGCCGTCTGTCCTTTCAACTTCATAAGCAACCCTCCTCCATCTACTTAATGTCTAGTAAGTCTGGTAAAAATGTAGAGATCTGCGGAATATACGTAATGAGTAACAAAATAATGATGGAAGAGACAACGAAAGGCAAAACTCCTTTCGATATTTGCCCTATTGAAGTATTCGATATACCCGCGGCTACGAATAAATTGAGACCGACTGGCGGAGTGAAAAGTCCAATCGCTAAGTTGACTGTCATGAAGACACCGAATACTGTTGGATCGACGTCGAACAATAGCACAATCGGCAATAAAATCGGAATGAAAATATAGTAGGCAGAAATTGCATCGATAAACATCCCAGCAATTAGGAGAATGATATTAATTAGCAATAAGATGATAATTTTATTATCTGAAATACTTAACATGACGTTCGAAATCTGCGTTGCGATTTGCTCTGTTGTGATGATGTATGCATAGACACTCGCCGCACTGACGATAAACATGACGACCGCCGTCTGAATACCCGCTGCCACTAAGATGTCATACAGCTTTTTCAGTGTCAGTTCACGGTAAATGAAAAATCCGATGAACAAACTATAAAATACCGCCACTACCGCTGCTTCTGTCGGTGTAAAGTATCCACCATAAATACCACCTAAAATTATTACGGGAATTAATAGGCCCCAGATCGCATTTCCGAAAGCTTTAAAGCGTTCCGCACTTGTTGCAGGTTCTATTATGTACTGTTGCGATATCGGTCCCTCGCGTTTTTCCTGTCGATACCTAACGAACATGGCGGCTATAATAAATCCAACGCCCAATAGCAGGCCAGGAATGACCCCTGCCATGAACATTCTTCCGATCGATACCGGAATTTGATCGCCCGCCACTACAGCGAAGACGATAAAAGCAATACTAGGAGGAATGATGATACCGATTGCCCCGGAACTGGCCACCAAACCTGCTGCAGTTTCCGTTTTATACCCGTTCTTCACCATACCTGGGATTAAAATACCCCCAATCGCAGCAACCGTTGCAGGGCCTGAACCTGAAATGGCTGCGAAGAAAATCGCTGTCATAACGGTAACAAAAATAATTCCGCTTTTACGATGACCAACTAAAGCTTGCGCAAAATCAATCAATCTTTTTGAAATTCCCGCGTGCTCCATAATGACTCCCGCCAAGATGAAAAACGGGATTGCGAGCAACGTAAATTTCGCTACACTCGTATACATGATATCTGCAACCAATTCCAAACCAAACAATCCACTGCCTGTAAATAGCACAACAATGGACGAGATTGCTAAGGCCACAGCAATGGGCATTCGAAGCATGACTAAAATAAAAAAGACGCCGAATAAAATGATCGCTGTCATAATGGCTGCTCTCCCTTCTCGTTTTGCTGTCGGAATTCAACACTAGTTACTTGGATAGAGCGGATTAAACAAAACAGCGCACCGATTGGCATTGACATCGAGAACCACCATTGTGGCCAACCAAGAGAAGGTGTTTTCTGTCCCATATCCATCTGGTACTGCACCATCTTCAAACCAAAATATAGCAGAATAAAAAATAATAGCATCATCATCAATCCAACCAAAATCGTAATAATATTCTTTAGCAACAGACTGCCCTTGTCATAAATCAGAGTAAAGCCAAGGTGCGCGTACTTACGCACTCCAATGGCCGTTCCGACAAATGTTAACAATACGAACAAGTTAACTGTAATTTCTTCTGTAAAAGAAAATGAATAATTGGCAAATCCTCTGGATAAAATATTAACGAATGCAATGGTGGACATAATGGACAGTACAATCACGACAATCCATTCTTCTAATCTATTGAATATTTTCCCCATACATCCACCCTCCAGTTCTTATTGGTCTTGGAACTTGTCTAATAAATCCTTGCCCCAAATATCCTCATACTTTTTATAAACCGGTTGCACCGCTTCTGTAAACTTGGCTAGTTCTTCGTCTGTTGGTGCATAGAACTGCATACCTGCTTCCTTCAGCTCACTAATTTGTCTCTCTTCTTTTTCACGTGCCATTTCTACTTGATATTCTGCCGCTTCTTTACCTAACTTCTTCACAAGCTCCTGATCTTCTTCACTCATCGAATCAAACAACTTCTTATTGATGCCCAATACTAGTGGATCATAGGAATAGTTCCAAGTCGTCAAGTAGTCTTGTACTTCATTCAATTTAGAAGAGTGAATAACATCAATCGGGTTTTCTTGACCATCAATCGTACCTTGCTGAAGAGATGTAAATACTTCAGAGAATGCCATTGTCGTTGGATCCGCACCTAGTGCACGGTACAAGTCTGTGTACATGGTGATCCCAGGAATACGTACTTTCAGACCTTTCATATCTTCTGGTGATTTGATTTCCTTTTTACTGTTTGTGATTTGACGGAAACCATTCTCTCCGAATCCGAGTAATTCTACGTTCTTTTCATTGAGGATTTCTGCAAGTGCTTCTCCACCTGCACCATCAAATACTTTGTCTACCCCATCTTTATCTTTAAATAGAAATGGCGCACTCGCCACACCAAAGCGATCATCTAAGATTGAGTAAATAATAGTGGAGTGAAGGCTCAAGTCGGTCTGCCCTTTTGTCAGAAGCTCTACACCTTTCCCTTGATCGCCATTTGATAGTTGTTCATTCGGAAACACTTCAATATTGATACGACCATCCGTTTGTTCATTCAAGTCCTGCGCTAACTTGTCTGCGGCCTGATACCAAGTAGATGAATCATTAACCGTGACAGACATTTTCAGATCGTATGATTTTCCTTCAGACTCACCCGCACCGTCTGTTGTTTCTTCTTTGTCTGACGAACAAGCTGCCAACATCAGCATGGCAGATAAACTAATTGCGCCTAAAACACTCTTTTTCTTCATTTTCATTTGTTGTTCCCCCCAGTTTTTTTCAAAAGTCATCCAGATACTTATTACATCCAAAGAGTATCTATTCAAAACATTTTGTTAGTATATATAATTCTAATAGTCTGACAGTTTAATTCATATAGACTTTAGTACAATGATATATAGAAAAACACTTCTATTTTTTGTGTCAACGTCTAGTTTCCATAGTAAAGCTTCTTTTTTCAGCTCTGCCATCATATTAAAATAATAAAACACAAAAAGAGGAGCCATTCAGTGCCCCTCTTTTTATACGTTATTTAACTTTTTCCTAGCTCTTACTAAGTAAAATGCATTGATCCAAGAAGCAATCGGTATGACTAGCGCGATGCCAAGCCCCGCACAAAGGATCAAAATCATTTCTGAACTGAATATCTTTGAATTGACAATATCTCCTATAGAGTAGTGTAAATCCTTGAACCAAATGAGCAGTGCCAAATAGCCTCCAAAGAAAGCGAAGAACAAGGTATTGGTATCGGTTCCTAAAATATCTCGTCCAACACTGACACCAGACGTAAATAACTCCTTCTTACTTAAGCTTCTACTATGCTTAAATACTTCATGCATAGTGGAAGCGATCGATATAGCGACGTCCATGATGGCTCCAATTGTACTCATGATAATGACGGAAGCACCTATTTTTACGAAATCCACGCCAATATAGAGTGACATACCTGCGATTGCCTCTTCTTCCTCTTCACCAAACCCTTGAATCATGAGCTTTTGGGATACTACTACTATGAAAAACAATAATATACTAATGGTAATCATCGTCGAGATGAATGCTATTACCGTTTTGCTATTCACTTCATTAATGTAAAATAAACTGACGCATCCAATCACTATGCAGGCGATAAATGTAATCAGTATAGGATTAGCGTTCGGATCCAACATAAAAAACATGGTGAAGAAGACGACACCAAAGTTAAAAAACAGCGAAATGAATGATCGCACTCCACTTTTTCCACCTACCCCAATCATCAATACGAGTAAAATAACCGCGAGCCATACTATCACATTCATATTCTCGCCCTCTTTCGTTCAATAAAGAAAATCGCTGTATAGAGTCCAATCGGGATAGTCAAGACGATCCCAATTCCACCAGCTAATGCACGTGCTAATTCCAGCGATAGATTCATCGAAAGTGCAAATCCTACAGGTGAAGCGTTTTTTAAATAGAGGATCAGCATGGGGATGGATCCACTTATATAAGCGAAAAATAGAATGCTTGTAATAGTTCCCATAATATCTTTGCCGATATCTATGCCAGATGCTTTCAGCGCTTTAACGGATATAGTACTATCTCTTTCATATAATGCAAACATCGAAGACGACATGGTAATGGCCACATCCATGATAGCTCCAAGAGATCCAATAAATAACCCCGCCATGAAGATCGTGTGATAAGGACGCGTCAAAAACTGCATTTCTTCATAACGCAGCCCATTCCCAGAAGTGATCCAGATGACAAGAGACGTGATGGAAAGAGATACTACCGTTGCGACTAACGTAGCCACAATGGCGGCATACGTTTTTTCATTGCGTCCGCTAACTAACAGGAGCGAAATGGTTGTGAATAACAGGATACATATCCCGCAAACCACAAGTAAACTGACCTCATAATATTTCACATAAATATCTAAAGCGACTGATAGTACCATGACGTTCATCACAAAGCCCACTAACGCCAATAGCCCTTGCTTATGCCCTACAATCAATAGCGTAAAGACGAAGATCCAAGCAACGATCAATACGTATTTATCACGTTTTACGTCTGTGATACTACCTGTCAGTTCTTCTCCTGCCTTGGAATCAATGGAGACAAATAGTTCATTTCCTATATGGTACTGCTGATCGTACGCCCCCGAAGATGAATACTCATTTACCAACTGGACTTCACAACCCATTTCTTCCCCATTCATGATCCTAGCTACTATGTGCTGAACAAATAGGGTATCTTCATTGCCATGCGTATCTGTTACTTCAGTTTTTTCCTCTATCGTTGTATGGATTACCTTAGCGATCGGTCGGTCATAAAATGAATAATTTTGAATTACAAAAACAATGGAACTGATACAGCAAAGTGCTAAGATCAAAAACAAGATCCACTGCCATGTTGTGACGTTTCTAATTCTATTCAAGACAATCCTCCTGACACTCTTAGGATGAGACACAGATTAATCCTACCATGAATAAGACGTAGGTTTGAAAAAAATCATCTGTTTCTCCATCCAGTAAGAAAAGCTCCGCTTCCCATATAGGAAGCGAAGCAAATTGATCACTTATTCATGACTACTCCTCCATTAATCGCAATGCCAAGTACAACAAAAAGACATCATGTGTACTAGAAACAGATAATCCCGTTAATTGCTCGATCTTTTGCAGCCGGTAAGACCATGTGTTTTTATGGATATGCAGACGCTGTGCAGTATTTTGCATCGATTGATTCTCTTCGAACCATACGGTCAAATTATTTAGCAGGTCTTTATGATCTTCCAGCGTCGCAACTGTACGCTTAAGGAATTCTTGCTTCACCATATCTGGAACGCTCTGCAAAATAATTTCAAGCCGCAGTTCATGCTCAAAGACAATATCGCCGGATCCCTTTGCAGCATTGACAGCACGTTCTGCCTGCGCGAATGATTTAGCTAATTCGAAATACCGTGTGGATGCACCTATACCTGCGACGACTTGTACTTTCTTGCGCCGTTTTATATGAAGCAACAGGAATTCTAATTCATTTTTTACTGTTTGTTGATTCATTTCAGGTAATAATAGTAAGATTTTATTTTGCGCCCAGCGAATCATCTTCATAGAAGGGTGGATATTTTGAATCGACGCGAATGTCTCCATTTCCTCGATCGTGAACTGTTCCAGTAAATCCAGCACTTCCAATACCACCACTTGACGGTAAAGAGTGACGTCGATTCCGAGCAGTGTCCCCCGTTCCATAAATCGTTCATCTTTCTTTGATCCTGTCAGCCAGTCAAAGACGAAGAACTCCACATCACGTACTTTTTCATCCTTCTGCTTTCTTTTCAGGGAGTCCTGGATGAACAGTTCCGCTACGCGTAAGATCAGCTGAGCCTGCGGATGAATCTCGTCTGGATCACCCGTCACACCAAGTACAGCGATCGGTTCGCCTCCAATGATGATTGGCAAGACGATACCCCTACGAACCCCCTGCAGATGCTGCGCTTCCTCATCCCCCATACGGAGCATCGTTTTCTGACGCATACTCAACAGTGCTCCTTCATGGAACTGGTTGATTCGATCGGGTTCTGTACTCGATTGAATGAAGCCTCTTCGATCCGTTAAAATGACTTGCTGCTTAATCAGATTCGATAATTCCGTTACCATTTCATGTCCTAATGTATCAAATTGAAACACCTGTCTCACCTCAAATGGAAACCGTTTGTAATACTTAGTTTACGTCACTTTAGATTCCACTACAATAGAGGAGATTCAGATAAGTCGGACTTCCGGTACTCCACCGCCCCATGCCTTTATGAGCAGCTGTAACAGTTCTGCAGTTTCAATGGTTGGAGATTTCTCTAACATGATAGATCCGCCTTGATCGGTATGGCGCTGTTCTGCAGTGACTCGGTCGATCATCGCGGTTTGCTGTTGACTCGTCGCTTGGTTTATCGACTGATGCGTGACTGCGGCTGCTTTGCGCAAAGGGATTTGCATTCCGCTTTGATACGATGCCACCTCCAAGTAGCGGTTTATTTCTTCCGCTACTTCTTCAATAAATAGGAGGGCCTTCTCTGAATGCAAACCAATTTTCTGGTCAGCTATAGCGGTTTCCCAACCTGCCACTTCAACTCGTAAAGTATGTCCCCATATGCTCTCAATGCCGTTTAGTAAACGCACAAGTATGGTACAAGTACGGGCCAACTCCGTTTCCTGCATTACGTTCGGCAATTGAATATATGAGGACAATGCAGCTTTTTCCTGTCTTTTTTCATTGTGAAAATGTACAACAATTCCTTCACTTCCAAGCAGCTGTTTCATTAAACCAATGGCAGAAACTTTTTTATAAGCAATAGAGGAGCCGTCAGCGGCATCAGGAAACCATTCACTGTTGGAGTTGCCATGCGAACAACTCAAAGCGCGCTCTGTTTGTTCAGCTTCAAATAAACTCCAAGAGCCGCACGCTTTTACTTGTTCCATAAAATAATCGGGTATACGTATATGCTTTTCTTTTACTTTGCTCGATAAAAATGATGCGATTCTACTGTCAGCAATATCCATGGTATATTGCTCTACTCTCGTCTTTCGCCGATAGAATGTCTTACCGAAGAACGACATCACTTCAGCTGGTAAAGTCACATAGCCATGACTCAGTAGCCAATATGCTTCCTGTACTTTTTGTAGGCGCTGGATAGTTTCATGCTGCATGGCGGCCATTGCTATGAGCATAATCCTCTCTTGAGGCAGTCCTATCGGTTTGTCATAATAATCCGATGTTACAAATTCATTCATATATTGTTGCAACAGTGCAGGAGGTATCAATCGATCGCGTTCAGCTACAATCTGTAAGCCAAGCCATTTGATTTCGCTTGCTGAAAAGTCATAGATCCATTGACCGTATAATCCATCCTGTAACAGTTTCCTGACTACTTGATGAAATCCTGAATACACAGGTCTTCCACGCTGTTGTTCTACTTGTTTATACAATAACTGCAACAGTTCACGTTCATGTATACATTCCTTCTTCTGTTCAAATACTCTCATGTCACGGTCTCCTTTCGTAAACAACAAAAAACAATCATTCCGCCTCTTCGGCAAGATGATTGCAATAGTTGTGAATGAGGAAACAAATTCAGGCATCTTTAAAATACTCCATACAAAAATGCATAGATGCAGATACCTTTTTTGCTTCCACTCCTCAACCCCCGAAGAAAGTGTCGCTTTGACGATACGTGGCAGGTCTCCTGGCTTCACTTCATCCTTCCGCTAATGCCTTCCCATGTCTCCATAGTGGCTAATTTTAGCGGTCGTCCGTGTGTACAGTTGCGGGGACAGCTCCGGTTTACGGATTCCCTTTTACACCTTGATAGGTACCAGCGTATCGTGCAAACTCATATATTTGATTGATTTCATTTTATCATGGATAACATAGAGGGTGGTAGCGTTTGTTTTTATTAAGGAAGTCCACATAAACAAATAGGGTGCCTATGCACTAAACTACTGTGAAAACATCCACAATCGTTTTTTGCTAGGCACCCTGTATCGAGTTTTCTTCATTACTTACATGAGTTGTTGTTCGCATAGACAGCCGCAATCCGCCAATCCTTGAACATATGCCTCTTGCCATGTGATCCCATGGATGAAACCATTCTCCGAGTAACCTGTGATCAAATAGAATGTTTCGTTCTGCTCTGGTAGTGATGAATTGTTCTGATAGTCGTTGTTCTTCATAAGAATTACCTCCTGGATTTTATATTTTTCATAGTATATGCCTTATCGGGGAATAAAAGAACATTTTTTCGCTCTTATTGATAAAAGGCTATTTGATAGCGCTTACATTTTAGAAACGAAGGAAATAAGTTCTTTATATATTTCCGAGTAAGTTTACTAAAGGCATGTTTTATAATTCAGTGAATTCTGTTTATTGTATCATTCAAATAAACAAAAGTAAATATAAAAGTTATCATTCCGAATGAACTTTTACGTTTTTTTGAAGAGAACCTATGACTTCTGTATCATTCCATTATAAAACACGGTCTGTAAAATTCTTTCCATACAAAAAAATCTCCCTAAGTCCTCTTTACGACTTAGAGAGATCAGTAGTTATAAGGACATTTGCTTTTCGCAAATGTCGATGACTGCTCTGACAGAGTCAGCTGACTGATCAAGTGCTGTTTGTTCTTCCTTTGTTAACGGAAGTTCAATCACACTTTCGATACCATTGCCCCCGAGAACAGTGGGTACGCCTAAGTAAATATTTTGATATCCATATTCACCCTCTAAATAAGCGATGGACGGCAAAATTCGTTTCTTATCTTTAATAATTGCCTCAGCCATCTCTACTAAAGCCGCAGCGGGTGCGTAATAAGCGCTACCATTACCTAGTAGTGAGACAATTTCACCGCCGCCTTTTCGAGTACGCTCCACAATGGCTTCTAGCCGTTCATTCGATATGATTTTATCCAACGGAATGCCGCCGGCGTAAGAGTAACGCACAAGTGGCACCATATCATCTCCGTGTCCGCCAAGTACAAAACCCGAAATATCCTCTACAGAAATATTCAATTCTTCGGAAATGAACGTATTGAAACGTGCAGTATCAAGCACACCTGATTGTCCAATTACACGATTTTTAGGAAATCCAGTTGTTTTATAACATACATATGTCATTGCATCTACCGGATTACTTAAAATCAGCACGGTGCTGTCTGGGGCATGACGCTTTACTTGCTCGGAAACGGAACGCATAATCTTCGCATTGGTTGCAACTAAATCATCGCGACTCATACCTGGTTTACGTGCAACACCCGCAGTAATGATAACCATTGCTGCACCTTCAATATCCTCGTAATTAGATGTACCTGTAATGCGAGAATTAAATTGTTGTACAGGACTCGTTTGAAGAAGATCTAGTGCTTTACCTTTGGTTGGATTAGAGAGATCCGGTATATCGACTAATACGATGTCACCTAGTTCTCTCTGCGCTGCCATCAATGCTACGGTTGAACCGGTATGACCAGCTCCAATGACTGCAATTTTATGTCGTTTGAAAGCCATGGAAACCACTCCTTTCTATAGATTTCACTATGAGTAATACGCTTATAGCACATGTATACCTCAGTCTTTCTTCGGTGCCTTCTTCACTTCTGCCAGTTTCTTTACTTGTGGAATTTCTGAAGTAGTCGACACTAGGGGTTTCACCATGCCATATACTGAATCATCGGGACGCGGTATTACATGCGCGCCTAGTAATTCACCTACACGCGCTGCTGCGTCGCGACCTGCATCAACAGCTGCCTGAACTGCTCCAACGTCACCTTGAACGATGACCGTAACGATTCCGCCATCCACCATCTCCTGTGATACTAACTCTACGTTGGATGCTTTCACCATGGCGTCCGCCGCTTCAATCGATCCAATCAATCCTTTTGTCTCAATCATTCCGATCGCTTGACTCATGTATATCACCTCTTTTCACTTCTGTTGAATCGATAATACCAATAATGACCGCGTCGATTGGGATCGGGTTTTCTTTCGGTAAAATAAAGCGTGAAGAACCGCCACTCGTAATGAGTACTTCATCACCAACCCCTGCTCCAATCCGATCTGCCGCGACCATATGCGACTGTATACTATTGCCGTGTGCATCAATCGGCTGGACGATTAACAGCTTAAGTCCTGATAATCCATCCTCTTTACGGGTTGCCCATACATTACCAATCACTCTACCCATTCGCATGCGTAATCACCTTTTTCTACTTTCTACTAGATATCGTTTTACCGAGTTCACGTGCTGTATCTCTTGCTAGTGCCGTCACAATTGTGCCTTTATTAATAACAATTTCCTTTTCTGAAATCTCGGACACGTCTTCAGCCGACAAAAGCTTTTTTGTGAATTCAAATGTCACTGGAGCATTTACTGGAGTAGTCGTCGTCACCGTTTTCATCATCGTTTGTACAGGTACCGTTTCTTTTGCATCATCCGATTTCACTAGACGACCAATCGACCCCTGTGAAATGAAACCTGCATTTGCTTCATCGGTATCAATATGCATTTCAAGACGATATCGCTCATTCACTCGAATGCGTACATTGAGGAATGAAATAGATCTCATTCCGTCCGCTTCCACTGTGACATATTCCCCGTCTTCCACGCCAAAGCGCGTAGCGTCAGTGGGCGCCATATGGATATGTGCCTGTGCAATAATAAGACCTTGGTTTATATGCACACTACCTTTTGGTCCAATTAATGTAATCGGTGCTGATCCTTCAATATTGCCGGATTCCCGAAGTGGGGGCTTGACGCCGAGCTTCATAGCATCCGTAAAGCTGACCTCAACTTGGGTCGCTTTTCGGACAGGCCCTAAAATACGCACACGTTCAATGCTGCTTTTAGGTCCTGCAATCATCACCGTTTCATTGGCGGCGAATTGGCCCGGCTGTGAAAGCTCGGACCGCTGTGTCAATTCATACCCTGTGCCAAACAATACTTCCACATGTTCAGGCTGTAAATGTACGTGACGGGCGGAAACTGCAATAGGAACCGCTCGTTCCGGCAATTGAACGGGAGCTTTCCCTAATTGTCCAAGAATTTCTCCGACAATTTGTTCAATCAATTGCTGATTCATTTAGTTCACGCCTTTCTACTATGTCAGCAGTGATTATTCGCTTTTTGGTAACATCATTTCTAGTTCATTATGTGGTCTTGGAATTACGTGAACAGAAAGCAATTCGCCCACACGTTGTGCTGAAGCAGCACCTGCGTCTGTTGCCGCTTTTACTGCGCCTACATCACCGCGTACCATAACTGTTACGATTCCGCCGCCAACATGTACTTTACCTACCAAGTTTACGCTTGCTGCTTTCACCATTGCGTCTGCTGCCTCGATTGCACCGATTAATCCTTTAGTTTCTACCATTCCTAATGCTGTACCTTCTCTGTTCATAATTGTTTCCTCCTAATAGTGTTTTATTTTGTAAGTTGTTTAACGATTTCACTAACTAAGTTCTGTACTAATGCTGGATCGATGTTGTTGTTTGTTGTGGCTGATACATTGTTCATCACACTAGATACGAGCTGGTCATTGGAACTCTCTACAGGCTCTGAGTGCTTCGGCAGTTGTACTTCCTTCGTGCCATATGCCATCCGCTTAATGTTCAACAAATGCTTAGCTGTGACATTGTCTGATGTAATATTACCGCCAAATGTTCCGCACCCTAATGTGAATGATGGCATTAAACCCGTCGTACCACCAACTGCTCCAATAGAAGACATGGTATTGACCAAAATACGGGATACTGGCATTTCCATAGCGAATTCCCGAGCTACTGCATCGATTTCGGTATGTAGTGCCAAGCTATGTCCACGCCCGCCAAGATTTAGCAAGTCGAGGCACACTTCTTTCGAGTGCTTCACACCATCCACGACATACATAGCGAAAATCGGTGATAATTTCTCCAATGAAAACGGTACGTCTTTACCAACTTTCGTTTCCATCCCAACAATCAAGCGCGTGCCTTCAGGTAAAGAAATGCCTGCCATTTTCGCGATGAACTGTGGGCTCTTACCGACCACTTTCGGATTCACCTTACCGGGTACCGGTGAGATGATACCTTCCATAATCTTTTTCTCATCATCCGATAAAATATACGCGCCGTTTTTCTTCAACTCACGCGTAACGAGATCCACGACGTGCTTATCGACAACAATGGCTTGCTCGGTTGCACAAATCGTACCGTAGTCAAATGATTTGCTGTCCACAATGTCTTTTACTGCTTTTTCAATCTTTGCGGAACGTTCGATATACACTGGCACATTCCCAGGCCCTACACCGTAAGCCGGCTTACCGGAGCTATATGCCGCTTTGACGAGCGCACTACCGCCTGTTGCAATGATTAGATTAACATCTTTATGCGACATTAATTGCTGTGTAGCTTCCATCGAAGCCAACGTGAGACATTGAATCAAACCTTCCGGTGCACCCGCTGCAACAGCTGCTGCATCACATACTTTTAATGCTTCGTGTGTGCATTCCACTGCGTAAGGGTGAGGGCTAACTACAATGGAATTTCGTGTCTTCAATGAAATCAACGTTTTGAAGAACGCTGTCGATGTTGGGTTGGTTGTCGGGATAATAGCGGCAACTACACCGAACGGAGCAGCGATTTCCAAGACTTTATTCATATGGTCTTCTTTGATGACACCGACTGTTTTCATATCTTTAATACTTTCATATACGTCTCGGGAGCCCACTTCGTTCTTAATTTTCTTATGAGCTGCTACCCCCATACCTGTTTCTTCTACTGCTAGTTGCGCGAGGCGACCGGATTGTTCAAAGGCAGCATCCGCTACGGCTTTGACAATCTTGTCGACTTGTTGCTGAGAATAGCCCATAAATTTCTCTTGTGCTTCTTTTGCAGTTTGGACGGCTGTACGCATTTGTTGCAAAGCTAATAAATCATTATCCACTAATTGGACCAAATTTAACCACTCCTTTCTACATGCTTATCTATCAGTAACTTAACGGATCATCTGCCATCTTCTGTATTGCTTCCCGGAATGCGTCGGCTGCAGCATTGCAAGAAGATTGACTGCCTGTCAACAGGCCACCGCCGAAGTTTGTTTCGGAGGGAGGTGCATAGAGTACACAAAGTGTAACGTCAGCTGCTTTTAAAGCAGCGTCCAAACCGATAACAGCTTCAACAGGCGGTGCAATCAAGTATGCCAATGACTGTCCATCGGATACATTGGCCATGTCAGCCAAATAACTCCCACAACTGGAGATGGTATGCGCATATAACGCATGATTCGGGTTTCCGTTGATCGCTTCAAAATACGCTTCGTGCTCTATCGTTATACGAATTGAATCAAGGCCGCTTTTCACTTCTTCCGGTGACGAACCTGCAATGATTCCAATAAACTCTCCCGATAACGGGCCAGAAGAATGAGCTGAACCCGCGTAAAAGCTTTTTGCGTAGACCACTTCCACATCACTATGCTTCGTTGCTGCATCAATTGCTGTATAGCCGACGTCGTCAATTGTCGTCGTTACTATCCCAAGGCTTCGCTGGTTAGACTTCAATCGAAACTTCTCAGCAAGTTCCGGACTGACATTTGATATGACTTGCATCGACAATATATCTGCATAGATTTTCATTTGCCCTCCCCCTTCCTTATCCTTCCTTTTGAACAAGCGATACACCGCTCGCTTCATACTTTAAGATTTTCTGAATAATCGTCCCGAGGAATGCACCCGCCTCGACAGGAGGGATTCCTCCTTTATGGATATTCGAGATGACCATACGATCTGCTTCAATCGTGCCATGTCGAGGTTTGTAGCACATATAAGCACTTAGCGACTCTGCAGAAACAAGACCTGGACGTTCACCGATCAGCATGATGACAACATCAGGTTGCAACAGCTCTCCGATATCATCCATTACGGCAACTCGTCCCTTATCGACATAAAATGTTGTTCCCATATCAATATTCAAGTTGTTAAGTGATTGTTGTAATGACAAGTAGACGTCTTCCAAGTTTTCTTCTATCGCTTTCGCACTCAGTCCGTTTGACGCTACGATTTGTACGACGGGTGATTTCTTACAACGATCCTGAATTAAAGATCTTGCTTCGTCTGAAAGCTTTCTACCAAGATCCGGGCGTCGAATGTATTCTTCTTTATCTGCCACTTTGGATTGCACTTGGAACAATCCTAGCTGTTCAAGCAAGTTATCCGGTACTTCACCGTAGACTGCGTCAACCGCTGCTGCATGATCCAGTCGGAACTGTAGCCACGTTTTTGTTTTCGGACGTGAGCCTGCGCGCCCAACTCCTACGCGCGCTGGTGTTTTCTTACGATATTCTGCCAGCTTATCTTCTTCAGAAGCTGTTTGTGGTTTTGATTTCGGGTTACCATACGCTGTCGTCGGCTTGGGTTTTACAGTAGAAATATTTCGCTTCGGCTCTTTCGTCGTACTATGGAATGTCACTGCGCCACTAGGCGAATTCCCCACAGTTTCCACTTCCAAATGTCCGATCGGTTGCTGTGAAAATAGTTCTATTTTCTGTTCATTCGTTGACGGTTGTATTTTTTGACTGCTATTTGCGGCCTCCAGTTTTTCCACAACCATTTTTGTGATTTGCTGAATTAATTCTTCATTCAAGTCCATCCACCTCCTATCGATTGAAGAGCGTGAGATCTCCGGCATGTTTGCTCAGCATGCCATTTTCATAAATCCCCATCTTTTCAAGCCATTTCAAGTATTCAGGTGCTGGTGTTTTGCCCATCGTCTGAAGAACAGTCGCCACGTCATGGAAGCTCATGGACTGGTAATTCAACATAACGTCATCACCCATTGGTGCTGCGATGATGAAGTTCACACCTGCCGCTGATAATAAGATACTTAAATCCTCAATGTCATTTTGATCTGCTTTAATATGGTTCGTATAGCAAATATCTACACCCATCGGAAGACCATGAAGCTTGCCCATGAAGTGATCTTCAAGGCCAGCACGGATTACTTGCTTGCTGTTGTACAAGTATTCCGGTCCAATAAATCCGACGACTGTGTTAACGATGTACGGATCATAATGTCGTGCAAATCCGTAGTTACGTGCTTCCATAGTTACTTGATCTACGCCGTAATGCGCTTCAGCCGATAATTCAGATCCTTGTCCTGTTTCAAAATACAACGTTTGAGGACCTGTACCCGTGCCCATTTTCAGTGATAGATCTTTCGCTTCTGCAATTAATTCCGCCGAAATCCCAAATGAACGGTGAGCTTTTTCTGTTCCCGCGATACTTTGGAAAATCATATCGGCAGGTGCCCCCTGTTCGATTGCTTTCATCTGTGTCGTAACATGTGCGAGTACGCAGTTTTGCGTCGGAATTTCCCATTCATCAATGAAATCTTTCGTTGCATTCAACACACGCTTTACACTTTCCACAGAATCATCTACTGGATTGATTCCAATTACCGCATCACCGATACCGTAAGACAAACCTTCTTTTAACGAAGTGATGATTCCATCAATATTGTCTGTCGGATGATTCGGTTGCAGACGGGAAGACAATGTACCTTTTTGACCGATTGTAATATTACATGTTGATAAGATTTCAATTTTATTAGCCGCGTGCACTAAGTCGAGATTAGACATTAGCTTTGTGACGGCTGCGATGACTTCCGAAGTCAATCCACGGCTGAGACGCTTTAATTCGCGGTCGCCTACTTCATTACTCAAAATGTATTCACGCAGCTCTGCGATGCTCCAGTTCTGGATTTCACCATAGACCTTCTCGTTAATATCATTTTCAATAATTAGTGAGACTTCATCACTTTCAATTGGAATCAGTGGATTGTTACGGATATCGCTTACAAGCAACTCACTGACGACTGTTTTGGCAGCGATTCGTTCTTGCACGGTTTCCGCCGCAATTCCTGCGAGACGATCTCCAGATTTCTCTTCATTCGCTTTTGCTAGCACTTCTTTTAGGTCATGGAACACATATCGTTCGCCGCCTAATGTAGTGGATAAATTCACGTACAAGACCTCCTTTACGTTGTATGGAAAGTTAAGGTTTTCACGACGACCGGCACGACGCCTGAAGTGAGCGCATTGCCGATATCGATGTAATCGCCTGTTTCCACATTGATTTGATCTATACAAATAATACTTTGTTTCACGTGTAACGCTGCCAGTGTTTGGCCAATCACTTTGGCATGATCTGATTGAATGACCAATATAATCGGTTGTTCAGGTCGCGGCCTTTCGTTCATGATCTGAACAATTGCACTGGCCAGTTTCTGCACATCGCGAAATCCGAGATAGGGAAGATTGGATAGATAAAGTGCGAAGTTTTGCCCTTCTTTTGCTGAGTCGTATAAAGTAACTGCCTGCTGAACCGCATCTTCGAACTGGGATAATCCTGTCTCAAGATTTTCTTCAAAGTCGTATTGATAAATAGGGATGTTCTTTAACGGCAACTCATGTGGTGCAACCTGTATGGTAGCCCCGCTAATTTCAGTAGTCTGTGTTCCAGCTCCCAACACAGTAGCCCTCACAGTTTCCACTGGCTCCTGCCAAGTAAAGTGTTGCAACGATGTATTTTGTAGCAGCGCTTCCGCGAGTTGAATTCCCATATCATCGTACTTCGCTTCTTGGACTTCTTCAGTAGTGTGATGATACATACATTCGGATATACCACCTGAAAAGACGATCGTATCGACCGGCTGCAGCCAGTTCGGTTCATGACCGAGCAGCAGCACTTGATCTTGAGCATGAACTTCATTTTTCAAAATACGTGCCATCGCTTCTGCCATATAAGTCGTTACAAAAGTTACTGCTGATGCATTTTGTGGATCTCCAACTTGTAACGTATAGCCTTGGTCTTGCAATAACCGTTCGACAGGCGGTGAAATTGTACGGACTTTCCCGTGTTCAAATTCGATCAAGCGACCGCCAATATGCATCGTACATGTGCCAAGCAGTTGCTTGTCTTGGAACACTGCAATATTTGCCGTTCCTCCGCCAATGTCTATATTGGCGATTACTTGCCCACTTTTTCCAGACGATTCATAGCTGCCTGATCCTTTTGCTGCAATGATGCCTTCTAAGTCAGGGCCTGCCGTTGCTACGAGGAAATCACCTGCTTCATCAGATAAAAGATGCAACATTTCACTGGCATTTCGCTTGGTAGCGGTTTCACCGGTAATAATAACAGCTCCTGTTTCGATCTGAGAAGGCTGGATTTCGGCTTTTTCATATTCTCTGCGTATAATCTCTTGGACACCTGCTACATCAATCGTCACTGCATCTTGTAATGGCGTTCGGAATACCGGGCTTTTATAAAGTATTTCTTTGTCTGTAATTTCTATTCTTGGCACATGTGTTGCGCCCGCCACATTACGTAGGGAAAATCGACTGATAATCAGTTTCGTCGTGCTTGTGCCAATATCAATTCCTGCACTAATAATGGTTTCGTGCTTATTGAAATTGCTCACGCCCACACTCCTTTCTGATTACTTATTGTCCTCCACTTTTGATATAAAAAAGACGCCTTTACAAACCCATGGATTTTTCCACGGGATGTAAAGGCGCCTTTGCCGTTTTTATTCACTTGTATGAAATTTACTATATCAAATTCCTACTTACCTGTAAAGAATATTAGCCGAGAAAGATCAAGTGCTGGTCAGCTTTTGACTCTGCGTAATGTCGCATCGCTTGAAGGTCGTTAAGCTTTGTCAATTCCTTAAGATGTTCGATGCCCATGCCCGTTTTAGAAGAAACCATAACGATAGGCCCTTCGTTCATGACAGTCTTTAACATGCCAAGTGAACGATCTATATCCGCATCCGGAAGGTCGCATTTGGTGATCACTCCAATGGGTAGTTTCGGGATGCCCATGCTGAAACCTGGCGGGAAAATAAGCTTCTCACTCGTTGCGTCTTGCAAATACAATACGTGCGTTACTTCAAGCGCGGTAGCCATAATATTTTTGTAGAACATTGGATTTTCTGTGTACTCGCCCGGAGTATCAACAATCCAATCATAATAACTGAGCGTTTGCGTTTTGAAAGCTTCTACTTCTCGGCCCAATAAGGCATTTGTCAATGTAGACTTTCCCGCCCGTACCGCACCGATCAGCATCGCCTTGTTTCGCATCGTCCTCACTCCTTATGATTTTGTAATTTCAGCTGGCGTATACTTTAACTTCTCCGATAAAAAGCGATTTATCTCTAGCATAGCCATCTCTACTTCCGAGACACTGCCTACAACGACAAGACTACCGGTAAATCGATCAAGGAATCCAATGCGAACATTCGCTGCTTTCGTAGCCAAGTCACCTGCAATAATTACCGTTTCACTCGGTGTGCAAGTGAGGATACCTAAGGCACCGGCCTCTTGGATGCCTAACTTCTGAAACATATCAGGATCGGGATTAGCAATCAAATGACTGAGTGTAATCTGTTTTCCTGGAACAAATTCCTGTATAAATCGTTTCTTTTCTTCGCTCATTATACACACACCCTATATAGTTTTATACTTTAGTAGCAGAAGCTTCTGGTTCAATGTTTTCAGTATCGTACTCACCTTTTTTAATAATTCCAGCTTCACGATCTTGCTTCTCTAGCTTTAATGCTGTTGGTACAGATAGCTTGTACGCAATAATAATTGCAATGATTCCTGCACTTAATTTACCTAGTATAACCGGTAAAATAATATTTGGCTGGAAATTCGCTGTGAACGATAAATGATCGCCCAACAAGAATGCAGCACAGACTGCGAACGCAATATTAATAACTTTATCTTTTGGCCTCATATAACGAACCAATGAGAACATCGCTAAGATATTTGCGACGGTTGCAAGTAGACCTGCGCTACCTTCAGGTGAAAGCCCAATTTTCTTCCCCGCAGATTCTAAAGGTTTTCCCATATACTTCCGAATCAAATAAATCATTGGGAATGCACCCGCTAGCATGATACCAATGTACCCCGCCGTTTCAAGTGCACGGAACTGGTCTGCTTTATCTGCCATAATGGGATCGAAGCCCCAAACACCAAAGATTTTAGTGAAAATGCCTGTAAATATTTCAACAATAGAGAACACTAACACTAGTTTAATAGCAGCGTCCATCACGCGGCCAAAAATCATAAACCCGTTAATCATCATACGCGGGAAGAACTTCAGTCCGACTGCAATCAACACAACAAATATTAATAATGGCAATAAATTTATAAAGATCTGTAAATAACTAATTGCAAACTCATAATTGGATGTAGCAGTCGTGCTAATTACATCACGCACATCAGTGTTAAATAACACTACTAAAACAGATGCGATAAAAGCACCTATTGGAATCGTTAATACACCTGACATGATACCAAGCGCCATATATTTATGGTCACGCTTATCTAGCATCGCAAGTCCCATTGGAATAGAGAATACAATGGTTGCACCAGACATAAAACCGACGATTAACGCCATAATCCATCCTTCATTTGTTACTTTCAAAGCTTCTGCTAACTGATATCCGCCCATATCTGAAGCCAAAATCGTCGTTGCTGCAATAGCTGGATCTGCTCCTATTGAGTTAAAAATGGGACCGATAAATTTACTAATGAACCATGTTAAGTATGGTATGGACGCCATAATTCCCGCCGCAGGAACGAAGATATGTCCTACTGCGTGTAATCCAGACATGAATTCCTTACCTAATCCTTCTTCCGGATTTTTGATTGAAGCAAATGCCCCTGCAACTGCACAGGCCATGATGATATACACAATCACCGTGCCGATCATTTCCATCTGAGTTTCCCCCTCTTACTGTCATATTGTGTAGTCTTTTACTTAATCCTAGTCTAAAAAACACCGCCCTCTTATCACTATTCGTGTGTTATTCGCGAAAAAAGAAGACAAAAAGACGCTTAAAGAATGTATCTCTTTAAGCGTCTTTGCTTAGATCTATTTACTTGTGCGAATCAATAATTTCCATGGCAAGTGACTCCATTGTCATTTGCCGAGACATACTCGTATCACGCATTCTTTTAAAAGCTTGTTGCTCGGTTAATTGCTCCATGTTCATCAGAATACCTTTTGCCCGCTCTATGACTTTTCGCTTTTCCACTTCTTGCTTAGCCTGCTGAACATCTTTCTTCAGCCGTTTTGCTTTGTCTGATTGGTGAAGAGCTACTTCGATTGCCGGTATTAAATTGGATTCAGATATAGGTTTGACCAAATAGCCAACTATATTGTCTTGTTGTGCTTTTTCTACGAATTCCTTTTGGCTGTACGCGGTGATAATGAGAATAGGTATATCCAGTTGTTCTCCAATGATCCGGCTCGCTTTCAGACCGTTCATCTTCGGCATTTTGATATCCATCAAAATCAAATCCGGTTTATGCAAGAAGGCTAGCTCGATCGCCCTGTCCCCATCGCCTGCTTCCCCAACTACTTCATAGCCATGGTCTTGCAAGGTCATTTTCAGGTCCATGCGAATGATGGATTCGTCTTCCGCAATCAAGATTCGTTTACTCATCAAAAATTTCCACCTCCGCACCCACTGGAAAATTAACTACTGCATGAGTTCCGATCTCCCTGGGCACATATAGAAACTCACCATTCAAGTCATTGGTAACCAAATTGTGAATGATTTCCGTACCAAGCGATGTTTGCGGATTCTTCATTCCAACGCCGTTGTCGGACACATGAATCTCTACAAAATCATTTTCCACGGTAAATTCCACATCAATAATCCCCTCTTCTTTGCCTTGAAATGCATGTTTTAAAGAGTTTTGTATAAGCTCATTGACGATAAGTGCGATTGAAACCGCTTTCTTAGAGGTTGTTACTATTTTATTGTTATTCGGCTCAATAATCAAGTCTACTTTCAAATTATATTCATTCAGCACCATAGTTGAGCATATTTTTCTTGTCAAATTTATGATATTTACATCATCGTCATCTGCATGTTCTTTAGTGAGGATAATTTCATATACAGACGAAATACTGTATATACGATTAAGTGTTTCTTCAAATGAAGAGCGACTTTCGGCCGGCATACCTTTACGCATTTGCAGCCTTATCAAGCTTGCAACTGTTTGCAGATTATTTTTTACACGATGATGTATTTCTTTTATCACGACTGACTTCATCATCAATTCTTTTTCCTTTGTACGAAGTTCGGTAATATCTTGTATAATCAACAACGTTTCTTGAGATTTATTTTTTTCACGCATTCTTATCTTTTTCACTATTAAGTTTTTCCGCTGGATTGTTAGTTCAAAAACAAACACATCATCTTCCTGCTCATAAACCGTCCTCAAAAAAGGTAATAATTCTAATAAATCACGGTTAAGCACATCATCTTTCTCACTCATTTCAGAAATGAGTCTTAACCCTGAAGGATTCGCGTATACCAACCGATTACTTTCATCTGTCAAAATGAGCATTTCCATCAATAAGTCCGAAACTACACCCAGTCCCGAATTTGTCATCTGATCTTCCGCGGTTTCTGTAACTACCGAAAATTTCTGTACATTGCCTGTTGGAGTCGGTGAAACAACCTGCTTCTCTGAAATCAGTACACCAATCACTTGATGGTTTGTATTCTTAATTGGTACCACGGTCTGATCCACCACGATACCTTCTTGTGTCATCGCCTGTCTTATGATCGACTTTTTTCCGTTGCGATAAGAATAAAATACACCTGGCTCAAAAGATTCAAAAACAATCTTTCCAATAACCGAGTTATTATATAGCGGTGTACTACCGACTGGAAAAGCCTCCGCAACGACTATTGCTTGGTTACCTGGTTTTAATTTGCAATCAATGAACATATATGAATCCGATAAATCAGCGTAAGTCTGCAAACTAAACGCCATTTCCTGAAGAATCTGCACATCTTGATCAGTCAGTTCCGTATGCTGTTTACAAAGTTGCTTCACTGTTTCTTTTACCAATACGTCACGACCTTATAATGAGAAATACTGCTTCCCTTACTTTGTAAAAATAGTATAGGACGGTTAGCGAGATAGGTCAATTGACAGGTTCGATGTCGATAAATGACTCTCAAGAAAATCATCTACCTTTCTCTTATACGCTTCCTGATCCATCACAAACGCTTCCCCGTGATTCGCATCATCTACTAAAAAAATGTCCGCATCACTCTCCGTTACTTCATACAGTTTCTTTGCCATATCTGTCGGGACAAATGTGTCAGCGTTGCCGTGTATATACAGGATGGGTACAGTTGCACGCTGTACAGCACTCAGCGCATCTGCTTCCTTCAACGAATATCCAGCTTTTGCATTTGTCAATAAGTTCATATTATCAAGCAGTGGAAAGGCTGGCAAATGGAACATCCGATTTAATTGATAGGCAAAAAGCTGATACACGGATTGATACGGACTATCTGCAATGATTGCCTTCACTTGATTCGGAAGATTTTCACCACTCGCCATCAATACCGTTGCAGCACCCATAGACAATCCGTGATAGATCACTTGTGTATTAGTACCCGCTTTTTTGGTAAGCAACTTCGTCCAATCTATCAAATCCAAACGATCAGGCCAACCAAATCCATAATAATCTCCACCGCTTTTTCCATGTCCTCTAGCATTTGGCATGAAAATATTATAGCCGAGTTCTTCATAATAAAATTGACCGTACAATCCCATCTGTTTTGCGTGGCCTAAATAACCATGTGTCAAAATCACTAATTTGTCAGTTGGCTGTTTGGCCGGCAAGTAATATCCCATTAACTCTAAACCATCTCTAGAAGTCATATGCATTTCTTCAAACTCCTGTTTATCAACCCAATCTAACCAGTCTCCATTTAAAAATACATCCATAGTTTCGGCTGATACTTTCAAGTCGGCATTGCTTGTAAGGAAGTCTTTGGGACCACGTTTGATGGCCAAATTATAGAAGAAAAAGCTACCTGCTATCTGAAAGACAATAAAGATCGTAACTAGTAAAACAACGACCTTTTTCCAACTTATTTTTTTCATTTCTATATCCTCGTTCTCTTTGTCTTAGCATTTACTTTTATTATACAGTGAAAGCATAGAATCCGTTAGGACGATTTCATGAGAAAAACCCCAGTAGTTGGATAACGACTACTGAGGCACACCACATTTACTATTTTTATGTCTTACTTCTTCTTGTTATCTTGCTCGGTAGCCTTATCTGCTCGTTTATACTCTTTGGCGTACAATACTTCCTGTGCGGATGAAAGACCATTATTTTTATCAGTCAATGTTTTGTGCGGCTGCTTATTTTCACTCACGTTTCAACACTCCTTTCAGTCTAATTTCAGTGTTCCACAAATCCTTGAAATTAAACGCAGAAAGACAGTTATCGTTCATTGGGTTTCTTCCTCAAACAACGTATACTAACTGTAAAAGGAGCTGAACCATATGAAATTTTATATGACAGAACACGGATTTGATACCGAAACGGAATTCGGTACATTACACATTTCATCAAATGAAGAAAAAGGGTTTCGTCCCTATCAGCTAATGGTTGCGTCGATCGCTGTTTGTGGTGGTGGTGTCATGCGAAAAGTCCTTGATAAAATGCGTTTGCCGGCAGAAGATATTGCAATTGATGTAAAAGAGGTTGTACGTTCTCAAGACGATGCAAGCCGCCTACTAAAGATCCATCTTCATTTCACTATTATTGGATCAGACGTTACAGAAGAAAAAATGCCACGAGTCATGATGCTGACGGAGAAAAATTGTTCTATGTTGCAATCCGTGATGGGTTGTATCGATGTTGTGAAAACATACGAGATAGGTACAAAGTAAGTTTCAATAATCCGACAAGAGAATTCCTTCTTTTGTCGTTTTTTTCGTTTGAAGATCCTTATTTTCCCATTAAAGTCCTGTATAATTAATAGAATACCTAAAGGAGGTCTACCTATATGAAGAATAAACTAGTCGGGTTGTTAACAGTTTTATTGATTTTTGCAGCAACACCATTTCATGCACAAGCTGCCGCACAATTTTCTGACGTAGACAAGCATTGGGCAAAGAAAGAAATTATGTATTTAGCCGACCGTAATATCATCGGTGGTTTTCCAGATGGTACCTTTAAGCCTAATGATCCCATTACACGGGCGCAAGCGTCTTCTATGCTAATAAAAGCATTGAAAATTCCATTGATAAAAAACCCTACAGTGCAATTCAAGGACGTCTCGAAAAAATCTCCATACTATCAAATTCTCGCAACTGTGAATGAAAAAGGCATCATGCGAGGAGACAATGGTTTCATGCGTCCTGGTGAAGATACTTCACGTGCACATATGGCCGCGATCATTCGTCGTTCATTTAACATACCTGTCGACCATCAAGCAACGTTTGTAGACGTATCACCGACCCATTGGTCATTCCCCGATATTAATGGAATTGCGAAAAAAGGCATTACGGGCGGCTCTGAAGGTAAATATATGCCAGCAGACTCCGTTACACGTTCTCAGTTTGCTGCATTTTTAGTACGCGCACTGGATGATTCCATGAAGTTGAAAGACTATCGTTCTTATGTAAGTGTTAAAGGAAAAACGATTGAACAGAACGGTTTTACTTATACCATTGCAAAAGATAAAACTTCTACTAAGCTATTGAAAGAGAGTAAAAAAGCAGGAATACGTTTAACACTCTTGGATAGCGCGACTATGCCAGACAACGGAATCAACCGAGTACTGCTCATGTCCGGTTATCAAATGATTCTATACAATGATGATCTTTTCATTCCGTATTGGAACTTGATCAGTGCAGGAAATAAAATGCCCGCAGGTTATAATCTAGTCAAATTGAATGTAAATGACCGGAGTTACACAATTGGTAGTATTTCAATTGATCAAAAGTTCCGCAATATGTTCATTTGGAACGATCGCATTTACTATACACTTGAAAAGAACAAAGAGCGTGTTTTCGATTCCAAATTCGATCCCACAACTCCACTGGACGATCCGTTGACGCTGTATTCAGTAGCGATGGATGGAAAAAATAAAAAGACATTATTGAACTTCGACGCACGCGTTATTTTTGATGAAGTGGAAGCTACTTCGAAAACTAACCAAGTAAGCCAAAACAATAAATCCGTAGCGTTTGATCTTTCTACGATGTATTATTTCAATAAAACAGGTGTCTATAAATATAATCTGTTAGATAAAAAGACAAGCAAGATTTCTACTATTCTTGCGAAAGATATGGAAGTTACCGCTACACAGTTAATCGTGACAGATCAAGCAGGTAAGAAACATACACTTAAGAAATAAGTAAAATGGCATGCCTCTAATTTAGTGGCATGCCATTTTTTCTATCGATCTATAACGAGCTTAGCAATCGTCCGAATCAATAATTGTCCAATGAAAACTGGGATCGCTGTTAGCAAGATGACAACGTCTCGACCAAATGGCTTGAACCATCCACCATCATCTGAGATGAAATTCATAGCCAATATTAGAGAGACTATGGCTATAATTATATTCATTAGTAAGATGTAACGAACCTTTATAATACTAGATAAAATGCCTGTTATCACAATATATAAAATAGATACTACTAATAAGTATGTTGCATCTTCTCGCTTCATATACTGACCGTACTCGTAAAAATGAAATAGGAATGGCGCTGGAATCAGACTCATAACGAGCCATACTATGTTCAAATATCGTTTTACCATTACTTCACCGCTCCAATTAGCTAAGGATAAAAATGCACTGTGTATTCAACATGATTATTGAGCCATTACACACCTGACGTGCTCGCAATGACTACAAAAGCGAGCCGTGTAAATATTAGTTATTTCTTTTCCTTCTACTTCATTACCGTTTATTCACGGCTTCTTCACTGGCACATAACCTACTTTCTCCACTAATTCCTGTCCTTGCGGTGAAACCATCCATTCAATGAACTTCTCAACATTCGGATTGTCTGTCCCCGCTGTGATAACATAAAATTCTGTTGCAATTGGGTATTCATCAGTACGGATTGTATCTTTCGTCGGCTCTACACCATTGATTGAGAGTAGCTTGATTTCATCGTTACTTACCATTTCCATTGAGTAATAGCGAAATGTATAGCCAATCGCATTTTTATAATTCCTATACTTGGAGACCTCTGATATTATTCCACCCATTCCTTCGGGCACATTTTCTTTTGGAGCATCCATAATCGGAATATCCCCCATCAGCCGTTCCAAGCCTGTTTGACTACCACTGTCTGCCGGTCGTTGGAATGCACGAATCGGCTCGTTTTTACCACCAACTTCTTCCCAGTTGGTGATTTTCCCTGCATAGATATCTTGAATTTGTTTTAATTCTAGATGATCAATGGGATTTTTTTGATTAACAAAAAAGACAAATGCTTCTCTTCCAACTGGTGTTAAATTCAGCTCAAGCCCTAGTTGTTCCGCTACTTTCATTTGGGCGTCTGAAGGTCCTGCTGCAAAAATTATATCTACCTCGCCAGAAAACAGATTTTCATAAGCGATAGGTGTTGTATTGACCATTACTTCACTATCATACGGATTGTATTCTTTTCTAGGATAGACTGCTTGAACAAAAGCTGCATACAGGGGATATAGTGCGGTAGCACCGTCTATTCTCGGTAAATCATCCCTCAGTTCGAGTGTAGCCGCCTCATCGAGTACGACAAGCTTGGATTCCTGTCCAATTGTAAACGGCTCATAATAACGTACTTCCACTTCGGCATCCACTGTTGAAATACTTTCTTTATATATATGCATCATCGGCCAAACTGCCGCTCCGAGTAGAACTGCTCCTGCCATAATACCGAACAATCGCTTTCGTTGCGGCGTGTTGAAGACATGAAAGATCATCATAACGATCCACACATATACAACGATCATTGCACTTAGCGCTAACGGAATATAGTAGATCAATCCCATTAACGATAAATACAATAATCCAATTCCTGCGAAGAATAGTAACGCCATCAATAAAAGTACCGCAAATGCTATGGGTGCAATCATACGCGTCCCTCCTTTTTACTTTCCACTCAGTTCCTCCAGCCGATGCCGTGCCTCGTCTTCATCAAACGAACTGTACCAACGATAATGCTCCTCATCCAAAATACGGAAGTGCTGACTAATTACATTTTGCTGTAAACGAAATTGTCCTTTCGTTTCCAAGTCACGCCACCACACTTTACCGCCCATAGATTGATCCATTCGGCGGTCAATACCGTCATGCGCAATGGTTTCCAGTACTTCTAACGGATCCCCACCGACAGTAGCTTGTAATACCTCACTTTCACGAAATAAAGCACAGACAGCTATGACAGCTGTCCAACTAGCCATCGCCCTTGCCTTTTCAATTTGAATCAACGTCTTTTTGGAAAGCCCTAACACATCCGCCATTTTTTGTTGAGAATATTCTTTCTCCAATCGGATTACCCGTAACTTTAATGAAATCAGTTGTACGAATTGTTGTTGATTCACTAGATCACCCCGTGGTTACATTTCACATCTAATGGTGTAATATTACACCAACATTATAGATTAGGCAAATTGTTTTCAAAACTCTCTGTTAACTTCACAACTATCGATTCTTTCTTAAAATTATGATAAGATTTATTAACTTTGTGATTTAGTTAAAGAAACGAGGACTCTTATGAAACAGCGTGAACAATGGACATCCAAGATTGGTTTTATTTTAGCGGCTGCTGGCAGTGCTATCGGTCTAGGTGCAATCTGGAAGTTTCCTTATATGGCCGGAACAAACGGTGGCAGCGTGTTTGTGCTGTTATTTATTATTTGTACATTATTGATCGGTCTACCGATTTTATTGGCTGAGTTTGTTATTGGCCGAAGAGGACAGGCAGATGCCGTGACTTCTTTGAAAAGATTATCAACGAGACGCAATTGGGGATGGGTTGGATGGATGGGACTTGTCTCTTCTTTCATCATCTTATCGTTTTACAGTGTTGTCGGTGGATGGATTTTATCGTATTTGGCGCGAGCCTTTACGTTTAAATTAGGTGGACTGGATTACGGCGAGCTATTCAATGCAACGATTGCGAATCCATGGGAAGTATTATTAGCACAAGCGTTATTTATGGCGTTAACAATCTTTATCGTTCAAAGCGGGATTCGTGGAGGAATTGAACGGGCCAGCCGCTGGATCATGCCTTTGTTATTCTTGTCATTCATTGTGTTGGCGATTCGTTCGCTAACACTAGACGGTGCGATGGAAGGTGTACGTTTCTTATTCGTACCAGATTGGAGTTACTTTAACGGAACTACTTTCTTGGTTGCGTTGGGACAGGCATTCTTCTCACTAAGTGTCGGTGTGACGGCGATGATGACCTATGCTTCCTACCTTTCGAAAGAGGAGAAGCTCGGACAGTCCGCGTTTAATGTCTCTATGCTGAACATTGGGATTTCGATCCTAGCGGGACTTGTTATTTTCCCAGCAGTTTTCGCGTTAGGACATTCACCGGAAGCGGGACCAGGACTTATTTTCGTCATCCTGCCAGCTATTTTCAATGAAATTCCATTTGGCGGCGTGTTTTTAATTATTTTCTTTTTCTTGATGCTGTTTGCTACATTGACATCTGCTATAGCGATGCTCGAAATCGTAGTTTCTACAGGTATACGTAAAAAGCATGATAGAAGAAAGCGTGCTTCTTGGGTGTTTGGCGGGCTAATCTTTTTAGTAGGAATTCCAAGTGCCTTATCGTTTGGGTTATTATCTGACGTCAGTATTTTCGGCAACTCCATTTTTGATTTCGCTGATTTGCTGACAAGTAGAATTGCGATGCCGCTCGGGGCATTAGCTGTGTCTTTATTTGCCGGTTTCGTACTGACGAAAGAGGATACAGCGGAAGAGTTAGGGATGCACCCGGCTCTTCACTCTTTGTGGAAAGTACTTGTACGCTATTTCGCACCGATTGCGATCGTCGTCATTTTCTTTACTTGGATTTTAGGCATGTAAAAACCACGCTGGAGATTTTCTCCGGCGTGGTTTTTCTTAATATACTCTAACAAATGGTCAGGCAGTGCTGGTCGATGTTTCAAGCGGACGCTTTATCCCAGAGCTCACGGTGAACCTTTGGAAGTCGACTTGCACTTACAATCTACTCCTGTCGTTTTCTTTAGAAAAGACGCTCATTCTGCCACGTTATCCGCTCAATAAACCCTCATAAGTGCTCTATCTATTTATTTAACCGCTCTATGAACCCCGGTAATTGCTCTATCCTACCAGTTAGGCGCTCTATGCCACTCAGCGACCGCTCTTACCTATCTCCAAAACGGCCTCTACCTGGAACGCAGAGTAACGTCTCTCTCACCTTCAGCTATTCTTCTCTCAAATATGTTTCATAAGCGCTTTTACTACTTGCGTCAATCCCACTAAATCGTCTTCCGTAAAGCGATCTAATTCGGGGCTGTCGATGTCGAGCACACCAAATACTTCCCCATTTTTAATCAGCGGTACAACAACTTCGGAACGAGATGCTGCGTCACATGCAATATGGCCTGGGAATGCATTGACATCTGCTACGACCAAGCCCTCTTTCGTCTTCGCTACCGTCCCGCAAACACCTCTACCAAGCGGTATACGGATACAAGCCGGTAATCCCTGGAATGGTCCGAGTACGAGCTCATCACCATCCATCAAGTAAAATCCTACCCAATTGATGCGGTCGAAGAATTGATTAAGTATTGCAGATGCATTGCTTAAGTTTGCGTATACGTTTGGCTCTCCTGACAATAGTGCATCCAACTGTGTTGTTAGTTGCGCGTACTTCTCTTGTAAATTATTGGAATAATCAATGGGTGTGTACATACTAATTCCCTGCTTTCTGTGTATAGTTCTTACTTTTATCATACACAGAATAATAGTATTGGAAAAGTAATCGAGCTTCATTCCTTGTTTCAAATCAATCTAATTTTACCTTCAATACCTCACCGGTCACGGCATCTATTTTGACTTCATACTTATGTCCTTCTGCTGTGCGAATATCCACTTCATAGATCAACATACCGTCATCAAATTCCAGTTCTGACTTCACCACTTCACCCGGTACTCTTTGTAATGCAATTTCATTTGCCTGCTCCATTGAAATTCTACGATATTGCGGATGTTGCCAGTGATTCATCCAATACTCACTTTGCTGATTCAATATTCGATCCCTCCCATTTCTTTCTACGTTGTTAATCTATGTGGAAGAGTGGAGCGATGCCACACAGCTAAGCATGTCGGTTACGAATGAAAAACGGATTATTTCCAAGGAAATAATCCGTTTTTGTCAGGCGGTTTGTGCTGAAACATTTTTTTGTTTATAACGCATCCAAATTACGAGTGGAATAAGTAGTAAGGAAATATATGTTCCGAGGAAACTTAACATGGAAAACCCTAAAAACGCCACGACAATTCCTGAAGCCAGCCCACCCACAGTCCCTGCTAGTGCGACAAACACATCGATGCTTCCCTGGATCTTCGCACGAGTCAACACATCAGTAGAATCGATAACAATCGCCGTTCCACTGATTAATCCGAAGTTCCAGCCAACCCCCAGTAATATGAGCGAGACAGACATCCACACTATCGATTCTCCCGCTACATAAGCTGCGAGAATACCTGCTAGCGCAAGTGTCACTCCCGATGCAATCACCATAGTCGGTCGCCCGATTCGGTCTACTAGTACACCAGTAAAAATGGACGGCAAGTACATTCCTGCGATATGTAAACCGATAACTAAACCAATTCCTGATATCGAAGCACCGTGATGTTGCATATGGACAGGGGTCATTGTCATAATAGCCACCATGACGCCATGCGACAGTACGAGTACTATGCCTCCTACCCAAATCCCCATCTTATTTGCCGTATGTTGATGAGCAACATGTCCTTCACTAGACTCTCCACGTTCTTTTTGTTTGGCCAATTCAATCTCACGTGCAACGAGTAAAGGATCGGGATGTAAAAACAGTAAGAATGTCAGCCCGGATAATACATAGGCGACACCTGCTAATAGAAATACACCGGTCAATGAAGGTATACCTATGAAATCTGCCACATGTCCCATTGGTAAGACGAGATTTGGTCCGGCTACTGCACCGACTGTGGTTGAAACCAACGCGACACTGACTGCAGTGGCCCGTTGCTTTTCATTCGCAAGATCTGTTCCGGCATAGCGGGCTTGTAGATTGGAGGAGGTCCCTGCTCCATAGATAAACAGAAAGAGGAATAACACAGCAAGACTTCCGGTCATCACTGCAAAGATTACCCCGAATGCTCCTACACCACCGGTAATAAAGCCTGCACCGAGACCAAGGCGACGACCATAACGTTGAGATAGCCTGCCGACGAGATAAGCAGAGAATGCGGAACCAAAAGTGGACAGTGCAATCGGCATACCCGCTAAGCTTTCATTTCCCGTCATGTCTTGAATTAATAGCGCCCCTACTGTAATGCCAGCTGCCAGTCCGGCACCACTAAATATCTGGGAAATGATCACAACAAGTAAGGAGCGCTTATACAATTGTTTCTGCGCTTCTTTGGATTTTGTGTAGTATACATAATCTTGCCGCTTTGACATGAAATTTCCCAACCCTTCTATTTCTATATAATAGACGTATAAGTTAATTGACTTTTCACACCTTATTCATCTTAACATATATTGATAAATCAAAAGATAGGTCTTTTCCATACAAAAAACAAGCAATCCCGATTTTTCTAGGGCTGCTTGCTTCTTTTAAAATATGAAGTTCTATATTAGCGGAGCGATAAAAATAGGGTGATCTGAAAATTTTGCTATTCGTGCTTCACCTTCACGAACCCATTTTTCATCGTATACAATAGGTCCATCTTTATCTTCGGGTGTTTGGAACTGGTCTAGGCCAACAGAAGCTAATACAGGACTGTCATCGTCATCCAATCCAATATTTACTACGTGATTAATAATAAATGGTACGTCAAATTCGATCATGGCACTATCTTCATCGAGTTCCCCGTCAACTACGTGAAAAGGTATTCTTAAGTAGATCGTATCACTACCGTCTTGATTCAAAATGGTATCGAAGTTTCCGCGATCGAAGTCCCAGTTACCTCCCATTTGGATATCATGTTCTATGAGTATGTTACACGCATCTCCAAATAGCGACTTTTTTCCCGGCAAATTTGTTTTAAGTTCGATCATGACATTTCCTCTTTTCTATATGAGTTTTTCTTGTTGAATGTCTGACTGATGATAGTTTTTAGAATACCCTATTTAATCATTTGACAAACTTTTGCATTTTATCGAACTGAAAAATAATTACTTGAATTGTAAGTATGCGCGAGGGCAAATTCCATCAACTAGTGTTTTTCACGTAATAGAAAAGACTACCCAAAAGGATAGTCTAACTTCACTTATTTCATTAGCTTTTTATATCGTTTCAAGCATTCTTCATACGCTTCTTGTACGGTTTTAGCTTGGATGACATCTTGGTCATTTGTAGCAAAGCGGGCTACGGAGTGTTCGTATTGTGGGTCGTAGTAGTGAGTCAATAGCTGTTCTACGGCTTCTGTGAACCGTCCGTTCTCCAGATCTTGTTGAATTTGTACGGCGATTGGTTGATGAATACGTTTGCGAATTCTTGCAAATGCTTCTAGAAACAAATCCGGTTGTTTTTCCGGTTCATACTCGGAAAGGATTTCTTCGACACGTACATTGACTGGTAATCTAATAATCCATTGTGGACTCTGTCCTTTTTTCTCAAACAGTAGTTCCGGCATATGTACTTGTCCTATGCGTTTGCTTTCGCCCTCTATAAAGATATACGGTTCATTTTCATACTTTTCGAGTTTATTTGCAATTAGCAATTCGAATTTTTTCTGGTTGTTCGGCTGAACACCGATTTGTCCGAATATCGAACCACGATGACCTGCCATCCCTTCTAGATCAATGACCGGACAACCGTCTTCCTTCAGCTTATGAAGAATCTTCGTCTTACCGCTTCCTGTATAACCGTTTAGTACGAGCAATTTAGGTTTGATTGGTTCTTGCAGTCGTGCAATGACCCACTGACGATAGGTATGAATCCCGCCACTGATTCGACTAGAGCGGATTCCCATCAATTCCAATACGGTCATTGCAGTTTTGCTTCGCATGCCGCCACGCCAGCAAAACACAGTGATTTGCGTGTCGATTTTCCTAAACTCCGCAATGAATTCGGGTAGCTTCTTAGAGAAGATAGCCAAACCATGATCCATCGCGGCTTGTTTTCCTACTTGCTTATAAAGTGTACCCACTTCCGCACGTTCTTCATTGGTGAAAATCGGAATGTTGATACTACCTGGAATAGTTGCTTCTTCAAACTCTTTCGGAGAGCGTACGTCGACTAATGTATGTGAATGATTTTTCTGTAATTCGAGCGCTTCCGTCAATGCAATGTCTCGTACCATGTAATTTCCCATCTCCTTGATTTACTGCACGATGATTCGACCATTATACTCATCAGTTACTTCTCCAATAATATGTGCATCGACTCCAGCTTCACGCAAGTTCTCATGCAAACGATTTGCTTCATTTCCAGCAACTGCTACAAGCAAACCGCCAGAAGTTACTGCGTCACATAAAATCCATCTGCCGACTTGATCCAATGATTCCGGATATTCGACCATATTTTCTATATGTGCAAAGTTGTTTTTCGTACCACCTGGAACTGAACCGGATTCTGCCAGTTCTCTTGTACGTGGTAAAACAGGAACTTTCTCGTTATCGATTCGCAAGCATACTCCACTACCTGTTGCCATTTCAGAAGCATGTCCAAGCAAACCAAAGCCCGTCACGTCTGTTGAAGCATGAATACTGTAATTATCCATCACTTCAGCAGCAGTTTTATTGAGCGTTGTCATCACTTTTGTAACGTGAATTTCTTCTTCTTCAGATAATAATCCGTTTTTCAACGAAGTGGTCATGATACCTACGCCAATTGGTTTTGTCAGAATCAACACATCGCTAGGTTTTGCTCCTGCATTTGTACGAATCTTATCAGGATGCACAGTTCCAGTTACTTGCATACCAAACTTTGGCTCTTGATCGTCAATGGAGTGGCCCCCAACGAGTACTGCACCGGCTTCTTTCAATTTGTCAGCAGCTCCGCGCAAGATCTCTGTCAAGATACTGCGATCAAGTGTGTGAATGGGAAATGCGACGATGTTCAATGCTGTAATTGGTGTACCACCCATTGCATAAACATCACTGATTGCATTTGCCGCCGCCACTTGTCCAAAATCATATGGATCATTGACAATGGGTGTGAAGAAATCAAGTGTCTGCACGATAGCAGTCGTATCATTTATCTTATATACACCTGCGTCGTCGCCTGTATCCAATCCAACAAGTAAATTAGGATCCGCGAGACCAGGAGGCAGTGTACGAAGAACTTCAGCTAAATCAGCAGGTCCTATTTTACAACCACAGCCTCCTTTTGAAGATAATGAAGTGAGGTTTATAGAAGATTTTCGCATTACGGATATCAACCTTTCAATTTGTAGTTCCTTAATTTTACCATAGAGTTTGCATTCTACATCTGTTGGGCACTTGAAAATCATCCGGCGAATGAAAAAAAGACTACGCTTTACGGCATAGTCTTACATGTTACAAATCTATTATTTCACGTATATTACATACCAATGGTCGTCTTGTCTCTCAATATATTCCCCAATCCAACCTTCTTCCAGCAATTTTTGTTGCTCTTCAGTATTCTCCATTAGAAGAGATTTTTGTTGCGAAGTCTTTTCACAGAAAGGCTCTTGAAGATCCTTGAATAAAATATAACGAAGTTTATGGCCATATTTAACTTTGAGTCCTTTAATTCGTAAACCCAGTGCAAATTTATCTTTCAAGCTCGGGATATTAAAAGGTGCAACAGTTGTACAAATATAGCGATAGCGATCTTTCTTTACATGTTCCATCAGCCATTTACCCAATGTCGTCTGTAATCCGTTTCCCCTAAAGTCTGGATCCACAGCTGAAATCTCCGAGTACAGCACATTGGATAATTCGTTTTGTGATATTCCCACATCGCTTCCTAAATGCTCATCGTCTTCACCAGGATCCAACATGGCACGGAAAGCGACGAGACGACCTTCTACGAAAGCTCCCGCCATTATGCCATTGCCGCGTAAGATATACACAAACTCTTCATTCGTTAATGATTGCAGGAATTCCGGTTGCTCGAGAACAGCAATGACCCGTTCTTGTAAAGCTACAACTTCTGGCAACTGATCTTCAGTTAGAAGTGAAAGTGATGCTTGCAACGTCATAATGACACCTTTTCTTTACGCACTGTCAATTCTTCTAGAGCTTGCTCATCTACATCGATACCCAATCCAGGTTTTTCATTGAGTTCAATAAACGGTACATCATAGTGCAGATTGCCGACGTCTTTACTGAATTTCAACGGCCCAGTCAATTCTACACTTGTCATCGCTTTTTGTGAGAAAGCTACATGGAAGCCCGCTGCAGATCCAATAGACGACTCCACCATCGATCCAACCTGACATTCCATACCCGCCATCTCAGCCATATGTGCAAGCTTCATTGCAGGATACATACCCCCACATTTCATGAGTTTGATATTCACTTTATCTGCTGCACGCTTTGCGATAATTTCACGCATTTCGCGCACTCCACGCAATCCTTCATCTACCATTAAAGGTGTCGCGATTTTCGATTTGATTTCTACCATTGCATCGATATCATCCGCTATTACTGGTTGCTCGAGCCAATCCAGATCACAGCTTTCCAATTGCTTCATTGCTTGTAATGTCGTAGAGCTGTTAACCCAGCCTTGATTGACATCCACACGGATTGCGATTTCTTTCCCTACGCGCTCGCGCACTGCTTGAATTCGCTTGACGTCTTCCACTGCATTGGTACCGACTTTCATCTTTAATGAACTATAGCCCAATGCTACACGTTCGGCAGCCTCTTGTGCCATATGTTCAGGTGAAGCGATACTTAACACATGTGTAATCGGAAACTTCTCATGATAACGTCCACCTAGTAAATCATAAGCGGGGATACCGTACGCCTTGCCTACTGCGTCAAAGCACGCCATGTCAAGCGCCGCTTTTGCTGTAGGCACACCATAGATTGCCTGATCCATCACTTCATGAATTTTCCCAAAGCGACTTGGATTTTCACCAAGTAAAATAGGAGCAAGTGTATGGCGGAGTACAGCAAATGTACCTTCCCAACTTTCCCCTGTTACATGATCGTCCGCTACTGCTTCACCGTACCCAACATGCCCAGTATCTGTCGTCATTTTTACAATGATAGATGGCATATCACTATACGATGCATAGCTGATCACAAATGGTTCATAGAGCGGTAATCTAATCGCAAACACTTCAATTTCAGTTATTTTCATTATTTCTCTTCCTTTCCTATTGGCAGCATTTCATCTGTATTGTATGATTGTCGTTAAATAGTCGTTAATTAAAAGAGGGGGTCCCATTATGAAGGTTACCATTGCATTGATCGGCTCACAAGAATTTTGTCGGCAAGCAGAGAGTATTATGTTGCCCCATACTATACGAATTGATTACTATCGATACGACAGGCCGTCTGATGCTCCTTATCTACTACAGACAATGAAACCTTGTCACGCCATTTTGTTCTCTGGCTCCTTGCCTTACGAGGCGTCCAAACAAGTTCTTCAGACCATCTCAATTCCAGCATTTTATATCCAACAAAATGAACATACAATCGCTGTCACTTTATTATACCTTGCTTCAGAAAAAAATATGGCAATTCATGATATTTCTATAGATATAAAAGAACGAAAACATATCGAACAGATCCTACAAGATATCGATCCTTTCTCTTCCATACAAAAGCCTGCTATACATGAACTGCAATCCAACAGTGATTTACAAGCGGTTGTGAATTTTCATATTGAGCATGTTACAAGCGGAAAGTCAAAAATGGCAGTAACTAGTGTGCATGCCGTATACGATCAATTACAAGCGGCAGGCATCCCATCATTTCGAATGCTCGATCCTGCAAGCAATATTTTACGTGCACTAGAACATGCAGTCCAACAAGCAGATTTTGCAAGAAGCGAAGCAACTAAGGTCGCTGTTGGAGTACTACAAGTTCATCAACCTAAGAAACTTCCTCAGGACGCCATAGAAAAACTGGCTAACTACTTGCAGGCGCAATGGATAGAAAAAGAGGACAGCTTCTTTTTCTACACTACCCTAGGCACCATCGAATTTATTTTCGCGTTAAAAGCCTTCGTCCAATTCTGTGAATCGCTTCAACCTGCATCCACGTTGTCTTTTGGATTAGGACTAACAACGGTAGAAGCAAGTGACAATGCGATCAGTGCACTGCAACTCTGCAAACAAGCGGTTAACAAAGGAGTCTTTATGCTAGATGAACATAAGAACCTACACGGTCCTTTGCCTGCAACAAAGCCGTCAGTTGCCATGAAGTTGGACAACCCAGATTTGCTTACGATCAGTGAAAAGACTACATTGAGCCCTGCAGTCATTTCCAAGCTAACGCAGTTTGATGAATTCAGACAATCTACCCCATTCACCGCTAATGACTTGGCAGGGTATTTAGCCGTCTCCAGAAGAACTGCTGAACGGACAATTAAAAAGCTAATGGAACAACAATTCATCTATACGGTTGGCGAAGAAATGACTTACAGCCAAGGAAGACCACGCGCATTGTACAAAATGAAGCTTACGATTTATTAAAAAAGCAAAGCCGTTAATAACTCGGCTTTGCTTTTTTAATTATTCAAGTTGCGCCTCAAGTTCCAACTTCGCTTCTTGCTCATTCATTTCCACAATTTCTTCAGATGTCATTTTGACAATAGAAAAACCGGTTAAAGCATAGATAATCGAAATCAGAGGTACAGCGAAATTCAATATAGCGTATGGGCCGTATTCTACTACACTGACACCGAGCGTACCAAATATAAACACACCACAAGTATTCCAAGGAATAAATACGGATGTAAGTGTCCCACCGTCTTCCAGTGCACGCGACAGGTTCTTCGAGCTCAATCCCATATCTTTATATGTCTTACTAAACATTCTGGAAGGTACAACAATCGAAACGTATTGTTCAGAACAAGTGGCATTGGTCATGACACATGCACCAATCGTTGAAATAATTAATGTAGACGTCGACTTTACCACTTTCAGCAATTGCATCATAATTGCCCGTAACATACCTGAATACTCAAGAATACCACCGAAGGTCATGGCCACAATAGTCATAGAGACGGTATACATCATACTATCTAAGCCACCGCCATTAAATAGTTTATCAACTAGCTGGTTGCCTGTCTCGATTGCGAAACCACTTTGCAGAGCACCGAGCGCATCTGCAAAAGTCCCCGATTGAATAGTTACTTGCGCTAAAAAACCTAAAACAATTCCAATAATCAATGCCGGTACTGCAGGAATCTTCATTGCGACCATTACGATGACTACCAATGGAACTAGCAATAGCCAGGGCGATATAACGAAGTTCTCTTGCATGACTTGGGACGTTTTTGCAATCGACGTCAATTCAGCTTCACCCGATCCAAATTTTCTTCCCAAGAATGTAAACACAGCCAAAGCTATAACTAATCCAGGAATCGTCGTATACAACATATGTTTAATATGATCGAACAAATCCGTTCCTGTAAGACCTGCGGCTAAGTTGGTTGTGTCCGATAGTGGTGACATCTTATCTCCAAAGTACGCGCCAGAAATTACAGCCCCCGCTACCATACCAGCAGGAATTCCCATACTTAAGCCGATACCCATACCTGCTACACCGATTGTTGCCATTGTGGACCATGAACTACCGATCGCTAAGGAAACGATAGCACAAATTAACGCAATCGCAACAAGGAACCAAGATGGTGTAATGATTTTCAATCCATAAAATATCATCGTAGCGACAATTCCACCGCCCATCCATGAGCCAATCACTAATCCAACGAGCATAATAATGATTACTGCAGGAAGTGCTAAGCGAATTCCCTTGTACATCATTTCTTCGATCTCTTTCCAAGAGAAACCATGACGCCAAGCGACAAGAGCTGCAATGGAAGTACCTACTATTAACGGCATATGCGGACCTTGCTCTAGTTTTACCACCGTTACAATCATAACCATAATCATTAATACTAGTGGCAGGATCGCCCACCAAAAACTTATATCCTTTTTCTGTCTCTGTGTTTCCATGATTTCCCCCACCAATCTCCAGATAATTCTAAACTGTCGCTATACTGTCGTTTAACTTATAGTAAGCGTTTCCTGAATTGCTTGTCAATGCAAATTTTGTAAGCGTTTTCGAAACATGCTTTTTGCACATAAAAAGACAGCCGCACTTGGCGACTGTCTTGTAAATATTTGTCTCACTTATTCATCGATAATACTAATTTCCCCCTGGCATGTCTCGTCTGTGTCTTTTTTAAAGCTTCAAACCCTTCAGCAAAAGGATAGACTTCCTCTATGACCAGTTTCATATCATTATCTGCAATGTGCTTCACCATTCGGCTCAGTTCATTACGTATATCCAATTGATGCGATACTATTTCTACTGACACTCCGCGCTCAGAAGGTACTTGATCACCCGAAATACTGGTGACATGTCCACCGTCTTTCACTACCTTCATACTGTCTGTCGTCGTTTTTGACTGTACTGCAATGGCTGCGTCCACGCCTCCAGGCATCCAGTCAGTAATCTGCTGTTGCCAATTTGCATCGCGATAATCTACTGTAAAGTCGGCACCCAGCTCCTTCATATACTGATGATTCCTTTTCGAAGCTGAACTTGCCACTACATATCCCTTTTCTTTTGCTAATTGAATCAAAAATGTACCAATCGCACCGGACGCACCAGCAATGAATATAGAATTCCCAGACCGAAGTGGCAGTGGCTCAATTGCTTTTAATGCCGTATTGCCAGCTACCGGAATAGCCGCTGCTTGCTCAAACGTCATATTTTCAGGGATACGGAAGCCGAGAGAATCTTTATGGACCGCTACGTATTCTGCCCACGTTCCGCCTTTTGGCTGCAGCATGCTGATAAACGCAATCCGGTCGCCTTTTTCATAGGACGAAACAGAACTTCCTACTTCTTGTACCACTCCGGCGGCTTCGATTCCAATTGTGTACGGATAAGAAATATTCTGTGGCAGAAAGTATTCATCATGTATTCCTACACCTATTGCCCGAACTTCAATCAGAAGCTCATCATTATTTATTTCCGGAACAGGGACTTCCAATAAAGCAATGTCATTTGTTTTTGCACTCTGTTTAACAATCGCTTTCATATTATCCTCCCCTTCTATTTCATACTAAGTTAATCTTACCGTTTCTCTTCCATTAATTCGAAGAAATCAGCTCCTATGTAGAATACGTTTATAAAACTTCACAAACGGGAATAATATAAAGTACTTACAAAAATGGGAGGCGCGCTGCCATTGACAGCTAATATACAAAAAACTGATTCTATAAAATGTATAACGGAATACGATACGTTACGCCGAGTCATTTTATGCCCGCCAGAATTTATGGCGATCGATGAAGTCATTAACGAAGTACAGAAAAAGTATGAAGATGAAAATATCGATATACAACGTGCAATGAGTCAGCACGCAGAATTTGAAAAGCTCTTGAAAGAAAATGGAGTGGAAGTCATCACGCTCCCTACTTCTGAAAAATACCCTGAACAAGTTTTTACACGAGATATCGGATTCACGATCGGCAATGATGTATTCATTGCCGACTTAGCTGCAAATATTCGAAAAGGTGAAGAAATCACACTCAAAGAATGGCTGGTTGCGCAAGATATTCCCTATCAGTCCGCCACCGATCGAATGGAAGGTGGCGACATTATCGTCGACCGTGATACGATCTATATCGGTATCAGCAGCCGTACATCCGTGGAAGCGGTCAGTAAACTCGAAGAAAAATTGCCTGATCATAACATTAAGCGAATTCCGTTCGATGGGCGCTACTTACATTTGGATTGCGTATTCAATCTTCTGTCATCCAAGAAAGCACTCTACTTCCCTGCCGCTTTTGATCAGCAAACAATCGATCTGTTTGCTGCTTCCTATGAGCTTATTGAAGTAGCCGAGGATGAACAGTTCTCACTTGGTACGAATGTACTTTCAATAGGCAACAATAAATTATTCAGCTTGCCTCAAAATGAAAAAGTGAATAAAGACTTACGTGCACACGGTTTTAAAGTCATTGAGGTCGACTTTTCTGAAATCATTAAATCAGGCGGTTCGTTCAGATGTTGCTCGATGCCTGTAGAACGCGGTTAAAGAGAAAGACTGAAGTCAATCACCACACTAGTTAGTGTGGTGATTATGCTTCAGTTTTTTTATTCGAGTACATCTATATAGTAGTTTTGCTCATCATTCAGCTCAGGTATATCGAGCTCAATTGATTCAGGAATCGACAAGTGAATTGTCATGACACCCGACACGGTACCCGAGGAATTCCCATGTGTTTTTTCTCCTGTAAACTGATTCAATATGTTTGAGTCGTGGTAAAACGTATACTCCAAATGATTTTCTGGTTGTGTAGGAACAGACATGGAATTGCTATCCCAAACAGGCAGTTTAATGTTGAGTTGATCAGATAAGTCGTAATATATACTGTCATCCTCATTAAACATCAGCATCAGTTCAGGGGAATAGACTGTTTCTTCGATTGTCCGACTAGCGTCAGATGTGCGCTTTATCAAAATATACGCACCCGTGAAAGAAGGGATGGAGAATTTCCCTTCCACTTCATGCGATCGTTTAGCCAAGACCAAGTTTTCAGGAATTGGTAATTCTTCTACTATCGCATTGTATAGATCAAATCCAACTTCATTCGCCACTACTTCAGGAGGATTTACGCCCTCCACTTGCCGTTCCATCGTTTCTGCTACAACAAGTCCGATCATCAGCAATACGAGGTATCCAGTAATCAGCTTCCAATGAAATGATTTTTTCATCCGCATTCTCCCCATATTCCTTGTCACCATAATAATTGTCAACAACCCAAGAAGCAGAACTACGGGTACGAGTATAGTAAGAAACATCAAGGATTCCTCACCTCCAAACGATTTGTGACAAAGAAGCTGATAGCAAGCAGAACAACAATTGTTCCTACTATCTTTAACGTGAATAATAGAATCGACGTTTCTCCATAAAAGAAGTACAATAATCCACTATCTTGATTATCCGACACGGCAAATGTACTCCGCGTGAATGCATACCAGATCACTCCAAACAGTGCGATAAACAGTTTGCTTAGTTGAATTAAAGAGCCTAACGTATAACCGATCAGCATGAGTAACAGTGTATAAGCCGTCATAACAAAAATACGTGAAAAGAAATCCACTGGTGAAGATAATAATCCAGTCGTTTCAATAATCATATTATCTCTGAACATCGCGATAATTTTCATAACTGAACCAAGTAAAACAGTCGTCACACCACCGAGTAATGCAGCAGTACAGAAGAAGTAGAAATTGGCCAGTTGAAACGTCAAACGGTTCGTTACGAATGAAAAGGATTCATTCCGCTGTGCAGAAGATGTCAACAGGAAGCCGACTATGAATGCCCAGAATAGTGTCAGCCCTACCTGCCCATCATTCGATATGGAAGTGAAGTTGAAGGAGATCGGCTCTCCCCAATCATTCGTGGAGGTAGATGTAAATGCTCCGCTTATAAATATAGTTGCTATAATTTGCAGTATAATCAACATCGTAAATAATGTACCGTTGGCATTCAGTTTGAATAAAAACTGTCGTTTTGCGAGCTCATTAACGCTCCATTGCGTCGAAAACATCATCTACCCCTCCTCTCGTCTGACCCGTCATTGCAAGATAAGCCTCACTTGCCGAAACGGCTGACACGCGTATTCCCGCCTGCTTTAGTTCAGTCCGTTCCGCTTTTGTATGTTCATTATCAACAATCCACTCTGTCAACGGACCTGCAGAGGATCGATGAATAACAGCATATTGATTCGCGTACTGTTTCAATACGCTTTCTTTACCTTTTAATGAAATAAATTTCTCTTGCAGTTTGGTTATCGAACCATGAAATGCAATCTCTTTTCCTTCTATCAATAAGATATCCTCCAGCAAGTCCTCCATCTCTTCCATGTGGTGACTCGATAAAAGAATGGTTCGTGGATGCGCCAGATAATCTTTCAGGAGCGCGCGATAGAAGTCTCTGCGCGCTCCGGCATCCATTCCGGTAATCGGTTCATCGAACATCGTCAATGGACAACGTGCCGCGATTCCGACAATCGCATTAAATGTACTGCGTTTTCCTTTAGACAGTACGCGATGGTTCAAAGTCAATGGCAGTCTAAAGTATTCGAGTAGGCACCCAGCCAGTTCACCGTCCCAATTTTCGTAGAAGCGATTAAACTCTTCCAATAAATCCTCTAGCGTCAACGCATCCGGAAAGCCCATCATGTCATCAACAAAAATCATATTCGCAGAAACAGAAAGGCTATTGAAGGGACGTTCGCCGAACACGCGCAATTCTCCGCCTGACTCTTTGATGAAACCCGCAATCATCTTCATGAGCGTCGTTTTCCCTACCCCATTACGCCCCACTACACCTGTAATCACATTTTCACGAATCTCTAAATTTAATTGATCCAATACGGTAATGGATCGATAGCTTTTCGTTACGTTTTCCAAAGTAATTGTCTGCATCATGACCTCTCCTTTCGCTCTGCTTGAATCAATTCGATAAGCTGTTCATCTTTCAAACCAAGCAATGCAGCTTCATTAAGCAACTCCTGTACCAGTCGTCGCAATGTGCCGTCTTTACGTTTCGTCAACAGTTTATCGCGTGCATCCGCAGAGACAAATGTACCGAGCCCTCGTTTTTTATAGATAAGTTCCGCATCTAGCAAGATGCTCAGCCCCTTTCCTGCAGTCGCAGGATTGATATTGAATAGCTCCGCCAACTGATACTGCGAGTACACTTTATCATCCGCTTGTAACGTACCATCAATAATTTCTGTCTCTAACCATTCTGCAATTTGTATATAAATCGGCTTCTCTCCATCCATCTCAAGCAAGAACTTCACCACCTTCAGGCTACCCAGTGCATTACTGTTGTAATGTACTATACTTGTTTTTGAAGTATTTTGCAAATGAACACAAAAATGATGCAAAGCGCTAGGCCTTGCATCTGAAAGTATAAAAGGATCAATTAGCTAAAACACCTACTAACCATACATATGTTATTACTGTAATGTATGCAAAGTTTCTCCTTCTTTTTTAGAAGTCAGCGGCGTTGCATCCTTGGAAGAAACTAATGGAATCGCGCGTAGGAAGATCGTGACAATGACTGCTACTATCATAATGCCTGCACCGGCAAAGAACGTTGTTGTCAATGCATCACTGAATACATCCTTGACCGAAGCGATCATGTCTGCCGCCACACTTTGCAATTCTACCGGCAAACCATTTTGAATTGCTTCTAGTTTTGGTTGATTCATCAAAATTTCCGGATTCATTAACTGCCCTAGTTGCTGCGCTTGTTCAGGCGGTATTTTTGACGTATCGACCACACTGCCTTCTTCAGCGAGCATCTCTTTTATCCCGGAGGCCATTCGTGAACTCATGATAGCTCCTAAAATCCCGATACCCATCGTATTGCCGAGTGAACGGAACAGTTGGGAAGACGCGGATGCGACGCCGAGCTGTCGTAAGCTGACAGCGTTTTGTACCGTTAATGAGAAAACGGGCATACTTGCTCCAAGTCCAATGCCAATAATACATAGATACACAATCATCACATACACTGGCGTAGTAATCGTGATCGTCGACAGTAAAAAGATCCCCACTGTCGTAACGCTTAAGCCGATAATCGCCAGTCCTTTATATTTACCAGCCTTGGTCATATAGGCTCCCGCAAAGGTGGTAGCAAATACCATGAAAATCGACATCGGCATCATAATGAGCCCTGAACCGCTTGGTGAAATCCCTTTTACTCCTTGAATGAAGAATGGTGTATAAATCATGACACCCATCATGCCCATTCCAAGAAGGAATCCAGCGAGATTCGAAATCGTTACGATATCATTTTTAAACAATGACAATGGAAGTACAGGTGTCTTCACTTTTGTCTCTGTAATTATGAAGGCAATCAATGCCACCACAGTCAATGCGAATAAACTGAGAATCTGCCAGGAAGACCAAGCAAATTTCCCTGCTCCTTCCCCCGCTAAACTGAATGACATTAACAAAGCAACAATCGTGACCGTTAGGAAGAATGAGCCAAAGTAATCGATAGATTCCCCTTCACGACGCGGAACTTTTGGGAATAGCTTGAAGATCATTGCAAACGCAATAATTCCAAGCGGCAAGAACACCCAGAATACCCAGTGCCAGTCAAGATTATCTACAATATACCCACCCATCAATGGGCCTAAGACACTTGAAATGCCAAAAATACCACTCATTAAACCGGTCCACTTTGCCCTTTCACGTGGTAAATATAAATCACCGACCGCAGTAAACGCGGTAGACATGATCATACCCGCACCAACTCCCGTAATCCCACGGTACACGATTAGTTGGAAAATATCAGCGGATAGACCAGATAAAAATGCGCCTATTACGAAGATCCCGATACCGCCAAGCAGAAACGGTTTTCGTCCATAAATATCAGACAGTTTCCCTACCAATATAGTAGCTACCGCCATCGTCAGTAAGTAAATCGTTATCACCCATGTATAATAGTCCAAACCGCCAAGTGTCGCAATGATTCGTGGCATCGCAACACCGATAATCGTTTGATTGATCGCAGAGAAAAACATTGCCGTCATAATCGCAATCATGATGGTTACTTTCTGTTTATCATTCAAATCGTTCATATATTGTTTTCCTCTCTAATCGTAGTGATGACACTGGATGCTTCTTCGAACGTATCAATGAATTGCTGTAGCTCTTCTTCCGTTAAATGCGCAAATACGGTCTTCATCGTTTGTCGACCTTGCGTCCGTAATTCCGACATAGTCTCTCTGCCTTTGTCTGTTATTTTCAGATAGACAACGCGACGATCTTTCTCATCACGAAATCTTTCTACATAACCGTGTTCGATCAATTTGTCAGAGGCACTTGTTACCGCTCCTGCCGTTAGATTCAGGGCACTTGCCAGTTCAGACATACGCATCGTGCCACGGCGTTCCAAAGTAAAGACCAAGTGTGACTGCGAACCAGGAAAATGCTCGTCAAAAATCTTCTTCCAGATCTGCCCCATATTCCGTGTCACTTGCCAAAACAATTCCTCGAAACGGGAAAACAACTCTTTTTCATCTGCCACTGGCCATACCTCCAATATATAATTTAATCGCCGAATACTTTAATGGTTAAAGTATAATGCTCAAAAAATATGTTGTCAAATAATGATTTAAATGAATAAATAGATCATCTTATACACATCCTATCTACTTACACTGTATGTTAGGAGTGAATAAGATGAATACAGTAAAGGATTTTCCTATTCAACAAAACAGATTATTGAATGTGGGCTTTCTATTAGCTTGCCTTTGTTTATTAGACGCCCTATTCACTGATTACGGTTTGCGAACCGGCCACATAGAGGAAGCTAATCTGTTTGTCGCATTTATGTATGAAACAAGCATTTTTTTGTTTTATGCCGTCAAATTAGGTTTGCCGCTACTGCTTTTATATCTGCTAACCATTCGATCGTCGGGAGTCGTCGTGCGCATTACCTTGACGACTGCCTTATTTCTTTATATTGCTGTGTTGTTCATTCATATTTTTTGGTTAATTGTAGTGGCGTTTTGAAATGATAGTATCCTTCCTGCAAACCGTATGTATTGTATACTGTATATATGAATATGTGGAAAGAAGGGAACTTATTGAACATTTCTCCAACATTACGAACGTTGGCAATCGGGTTGCCACGTACTTTGCAGACAATGAGTGGAAAAGAATTTGTCAGCGCTATATGTAAACAAACATCTGCGGAAGTCTATCTTTCTAAAGAAGGTTTTCAAGGTGATGGGATTGCTGATACGAAACATCATGGTGGACCTGATCGCGCAGTCTGTATCTATCCGGGGGAGCATTACACTTTCTGGGAAAAAGAGTTCTCCTGCATATTGCCCTCTTCTACTTTCGGAGAAAACCTCACAGTGGACGGGATGCTAGAGGAAGACATATGCATCGGAGACATTTTTCAGGTAGGTGAAGCCATTATTCAAGTAACGCAAGGTCGGGTTCCTTGCAGCACAATTAGTAAGCGTACTGGCTTGCCTAATCTGATGAAAGAGATGGTCAACACTGGATTCACAGGCTATTTATGCCGTGTCGTGAAAGAAGGAATTGTTCGTTCAGATTCTGCAATTACTTTGCTTCAACAAGATCCAAACGAAGTTTCCATCCTCTATGCAAATGAAGTGTATTTTCAGCGCCCTAAAGATGTGGAAGGATTGAAGCGAATTTTAGAAGTCGATGCACTGGCTAAAGAGTGGCAAGACATGCTGATGAAACGGCTAGAGAAGCTCGAGAATATCTAAATAAAAGAACTGACACTACGATAGTTACATATCGTCCGTCAGTTCTTTTTTTGTTTATATGAGCTGTTTGACCAATTCACGATTTCGTTCCTTGAAGAGTTCATTGTGAGAAGATACCATACCATTTTCATTTGCTTCGGGATCAATATAGAGTTTGGCGCAGTTCACAGCATTCGCTGCATCCTGAAATGCCCCTGCTATTAAATGTAGTTTGCCTTTATGGCTCAGTACATCCCCTGCCGCATACATTCCCTCTATAGACGTAGCACTCGTGCACGTTCCGGCAATCTGTTTATGTTCCGTTAGTTCAACACCTAGTTGCTGGTCGCCAATTAACGAAGTATCACGCTCGTAACCGTGATTAATGATGACTTCATCTACAGCTATCGTGGTAACTGTTTCTTCTTCATTGTCTCGTAGCTCCACTTTCTCAATTGAACTATGATCCGCAGACGCAATGAATCGAGATATATTCGTATTAAAGTGACAGACCACACCACTCTCAAAGAGTTGTCGCACTTGCGCTTCATGGCCGTTTAAATTCTCTTTACGATAAGTTAGGTACACTTTCTTAGCGATCGGTTGCAGTTCATTGGCCCAGTCAATTGCCGCGTTCCCACCGCCTGAAATCAGAACGGTCTTTCCTTTGAAACGTCCCAAAGATTTTACCGTGTAGTTCAAATTCGACACTTCAAAGCGTTCTGCGCCTTCCACTTCAATCTTCTGTGGATTCAAAATACCTGTACCTGTTGCTACTATTACGGTTTTGCTGTAATGAATAGTACCGGATGAGCCATGTAATGCAAAATGCTTGTCTTCTATTTTCTCGATCTTCACTATTTTCTCATTGAGCACGACTTCCGGATCAAAAGTTAACCCTTGGGCCACAAGCCGTTCAATTACCTGCGCTCCTGGTGCCGGTGTCATACCGCCAATATCCCAAATCATTTTTCTGGGTAGACATGGATCTTTCCACCAAGTTGCTGCTGGTATTCAATGATTTTCGTCTTCATTTCACGCAATCCACTATAAAAAGCAGCATATAACCCCGCAGGTCCGCCGCCGATAATTGTTACGTCCAGTAGCTGATCTTGTTTCATTCCATCTTCTCCCTTATAAATAATTATTGACATCGCTTGCATTTCAATTTATAGTTCTCATTGTACCGATATTGATAATCATTATCAATGATTACTTAGTAGGAAAGGTTTGATTTCACGAAATGGTTCGCTTGTATACAGAAAATCTACAAGTTTCATACGATGATCACCTGATTGTTAAAGGGTTATCGGTTCAAATACCTGACAAGAAAGTAACTGCTATTATCGGTGCAAACGGATGTGGCAAATCAACGTTTCTAAAAGCGGTCACGCGCTTAATTCCGCATCAATCAGGAGAAGTGATAATAGATGGCGGAAATATTGTTAAACAAAAGACTAAGCAGCTCGCGCAAAAGATGGCTATTCTTCCTCAGACACAAGAAGCTGCCAGCGGTTTAACAGTTGGTGAATTGGTATCCTACGGTAGATTTCCTTACCAGAATGCAATGGGACGTTTAACACCGCGTGATATGGATGTTATCAACTGGGCGCTCGAGGTCACCAATACGACTGATTTCAAATACCGTCAAGTCGATGCATTATCCGGTGGTCAACGCCAGCGTGTTTGGATCGCGATGGCACTTGCCCAGGAAACAGATATCATCTTCCTAGATGAGCCGACTACCTATTTAGATATGGCACATCAACTAGAAGTGCTAGAGCTATTGCAAAGGCTTAATGAAGAGCAACAACGCACCATTGTCATGGTTCTTCATGATTTGAATCAAGCAGCACGTTTTGCCGATTTCATCATTGCCATGAAAGATGGAGACATTGTATGCGCAGGCGTGTGCGAGGACGTAATACGGCCAGATATACTGCGAGAAGTATTTCGAATTGATGCCGAAATTGGAACGGATCCAAGAACGGGCAAACCGTTATGTATCACATATGATCTACTAAAAGGAGACGAATAACTGTTGAAGAAAATTCTATTACCTGCTCTTCTGCTTTTCGTACTTGCGTTAGCAGCTTGCGGCAATAAACAGGAAGAACCTGCGAAAGAAGATACACCTGCAAAAGAACAAGGAGCAAGCGACACGATTACTTATGAATCAGAAGAAGGTCCAGTGGAGGTTCCCGCAGATCCACAACGGGTTGTGGTGTTATCTAGTTTTGCCGGTACTGTACATGAATTTGGCGTGAATTTGGTGGGAGCTGAGTCTTGGTCAAAAGATAATCCAAGCTTTGATTCATTTTTGAAAGATGTAGAAGAAGTGTCGGACGAAAACATTGAAAAGATTATTGAACTGGAGCCGGATTTAATTATTGGACTTAACACTATTAAGAACATTGATAAACTAAAAGAAATTGCCCCTACTGTTACGTATACATACGGAAAAGTAGATTATTTAACACAGCAAATCGAAATCGGTAAGTTATTGAATAAGGAAAAAGAAGCGACAGAATGGGTAGATGCATTTAAGGCACGTGCGCAGCAGGCAGGAAAAGACATTAAAGCCAAAATTGGAGAAGATACGACAGTTTCCGTCATCGAAGAGTTTGACAAACAAATTTACGTCTTCGGCGATAACTGGGGAAGAGGAACGGAAATCCTCTACCAGGAAATGAAACTGGCTATGCCTGAAAAAGTAAAGGAAATGACTGAGAAAGACGGATATTATGCTCTTTCTGCAGAAGTTTTGCCTGAATTTGCCGGGGACTATGTCATCTTGAGTAAAAGTGATACAGGAGATAATTCATTCTTGGAAACGGAAACATACAAGAATATTCCTGCCGTCAAAAATGATCAAGTCTACCAGGTAAACACAGCAGAATTCTCTTTCAATGATGCCTATACACTTGATAATCAGCTTGATTTCTTCATCAAAAGCTTTTTAGGAACTAAGTAATCAAACAAAATGGGTTCTTCATTGAAGAACCCATTTTGTTATGACAAGAAAGGAGCGGATGAATAAAATGGATAAACCCGTTAAAAAAGCTATACCATTTAGTTTTAAATTATTTGCTAGCACGATACTTTTACTAATTAGTTTCCTATTTGCCGTGAAGCTTGGTGCCGCTCACACTTCATGGCGAGATGTCTACCTTTCATTCACGTCAAACCAAGAGGATACTATTCTAATCCTGAAAGAGATCCGCTTTCCGCGTGAAATAGGTGCTGTATTTGTAGGTGCGGCTTTGGCCGTATCAGGGGCGATCATGCAAGGCATGACGCGAAACCCATTGGCTGATCCGGGGTTGCTTGGACTGACTGCCGGGGCAAATGCCGCATTAGCCATTGCGCTTGCATTGATTCCAACTATTAACTATTTCGGCATCATGACAGCTTGCTTCATCGGCTCTGCTGTCGGTGCGCTGATCGTCTTTGGTATTGCTTCCGCGAGGCGAGGCGGCTTTGCACCTATTCGGCTAGTCTTGGCAGGCGCAGCCGTCTCTACATTTTTATTCGCTATTGCACAGGGCGTTGGTTTGTATTTTAAGATTTCGAAGGACGTGGCAATGTGGACGGCTGGCGGATTGATCGGCACTTCATGGGGACAATTGCAGACCATTGCGCCAGTCATCATCATAGGTATTTTCGTCGCATTCGTACTTTCACGTCAGTTGACATTATTGAGTCTGAATGAAGAAGTAGCGATTGGACTTGGACAAAATACAGTGAAAATAAAAGTCTTGTTGTTTATGGTTATTATCTTATTAGCAGGAGCCGCTGTGGCTTTAGCAGGTAACTTAGCATTTGTCGGTTTAATGATTCCACATATTGTCCGTGCAATCGTCGGAACAGATTATCGATTCATCATCCCCATTTCCGCTATTTTAGGTGCAACTTTTATGTTGCTAGCGGATACGGTTGGACGAATATTACAAGCACCGTTTGAAACGCCTGTTGCTGCATTGATTGCAATCATCGGATTACCGTTCTTTCTCTTAATCGTACGCAAAGGAGGTCAGGCATTCTCATGATACTTCCACATATACGGAGAAAACAAAGAATTCTTTTGGCATGCTTCATTGTATTGATTCTCTTCCTGACAACTCTTGCACTTGGCTTAGGATCTGCTTCTATTGAATGGAGCCGGCTAGTCCCTACTCTTCTTGGTCAAGGCACTTTCAAAGAAGAGTTTGTACTGTTTTCTATTCGCCTCCCACGAATCATCATTACGTTGTTGGCCGGTGCCGCGCTTGCCTTGTCAGGTGCTATTTTACAAGGAATCACACGTAATGACCTTGCTGATCCCGGTATCATCGGGATAAATTCTGGTGCTGGAGTCGCTATTGCACTATTTTTCTTATTTGTACCGATCGAGGCTGGCGCGTTCACTTACTTATTACCGTTAGTAGGATTTGGGGGAGCCCTCATCACTTCGGTTTTAATTTACCTTTTTGCTTACAATAGAAAAAACGGACTACAGCCTATGCGCCTTGTACTAGTGGGTATTGGGTTTTCAATGGCTCTATCAGGTGTGATGGTCGTATTGACTTCTTCCGCCAAGCAAGAGAAAGTCGATTTTATTTCAAGATGGATAGCCGGGAATATTTGGGGAACTGATTGGCCTTATATTTGGGCACTGGCACCTTGGTTGCTCCTATTGATCCCGTTCGCACTATTTAAAGCACACCGGCTCGATATGCTTGGTTTGAATGAAGCTGTAGCGACGGGAATTGGTGTGTCGCTTGGACGGGAGCGTCTAGTGCTATTGCTGACCGCTGTAGCTTTAGCTGCATCCGCTGTGTCGGTTACAGGTGGTATCGCGTTCATCGGTCTGATGGCGCCTCATATCGCCAAATCCCTAATCGGTCCACGCCATCGAATGAATTTACCTATTGCGATCTTGCTCGGCAGTTTTCTTCTGTTGTTAGCAGACACAATCGGACGAAATATCTTGGAACCGAGTGGTATTCCAGCGGGTATTATCGTTTCATTGATAGGTGCACCATACTTTTGCTATTTACTATTGAAGAAATAAAAATGCCAGAACTACCCGCTTTGGGTGTTCTGGCGATCACTAATTCCATCCTTATTGTCTATGCATTATAATAATCATATATTGTTCCATTTAAATTTAATTTACAAGCACAAGAAAGTATGTTGAATAGTTAACTGTTTGTTACGTTGTCTGCTCCCAAAGTTTCATCACCGGTTATTTTTCTAGACGCGGAAGGAAGATCCTCCCAATATACTGCTTTCACGATCTCTTCCGATGAATGTTTAGTCATTAAACTTACAATAACTAATCCCATTATAGAAGCCAAGAGTCCAGGCACTACTTCATCGAGTCCTGTATTAAAAAATGGCCATATGACAGTGACAAAACCAGCTACTAACATACTGGCAACGATACCCCGTGCTGTCGTCCTTCTCCAGAACATCACTGCCAAAAATGGAAAGACAATTGTAGTTGCGGAAATTCTTAATGCCCACTGATAAACACTGATGATATCTGTCATGAAGTAAGAAACAATTAATGCCAAAACAGAAATTATTACTACACTAAAACGAGCAACAAACATCATTTGCTTACCTGAGGCATTAGGATTAATCATACGAAAATACAAATCTTGTGCAATATTGGAACTGCCTTGAAGTATAAATGAATCTGCACCTGTCATTAATGCAGCTAGTAAACCTACAATTACGATGCCTCCAATTGCCGGATGTAATAAATCAACAGTTACATACGAAAATATTAAATCAGCATGAATATCCGCTGGCACAAATTGACGAGCTGTTACACCGATTACAAAAGGAAATATACTAATAATAGATGTTATAACATAACCCGTTATTCCTGCTCGAATAGCAACCTCTTCGTTTTTCGATGCAAAAATCCGTTGCCATGTTGATTGCCAGATTAGGTAGAATGGAGCTACTGTCAATGCAAACATTAACACCTCTCCAATTCCATGGGGACCAGCAGGAGATAAATACTCTATCGGCGTTTGGGCTAGCACACTTGAAATGCCGCCACCAAACTTTAGTGCTGCAAATGCCAGTATGAACAAACCAATTACTAGGATAAAGCTTTGTAATGCGTCTGTGACGATAGCAGCTACTAGACCACCGAGTATTGTAAAGCCAAGAATCAGTGCAAACGATAAGAAGATTCCTACCTTTACGTCAATATGAAAAACTATACTAAATACTGTACTCATTCCAACAATTTGAAGTGCTGTAGCAGGAACCGAATAAATAAAAGCAGATAATACTGATGGTATAATCCCTGTTTTAGAACCAAACCTTTCGCCAAACAAATCTGCCATCGTATATAATCTCTGTCTTCTAAGCGGTTTACTAAAAACGTAAATTAGTAATATACTCGTCAGATAAGCTGGTAAAGCAAACTTAAAATAGCCGGACATGCCTACAGTAAAACCCATTCCTACCCAACCAATAAAAACTGCTGCTCCCACATTCGTACTGATTGTTGTGCCTACTATACTCCAAAACTTCATATTCCAACCTGCTATTAAGTAGGAGTCCGCATCTTTTACCTTTGTAAAGTAATAAATACCGATAGCAAACATTGCTATGAAGTATACTGATGAATAAGTTACATACCAAGCCATTTACATTCCTCCATTTATCAAGTAAGTCCACTATAGGTATCTGTTATTTCATGGCTTCTTATAAGCTAATTCACCATCAATAATTGTCATTTCTACTATAATATCTTTTATTCTCATAGGATCAATTTCCACAGGATTTTCGTTCAATACTACAAAGTCTGCTGCTTTCCCTACTTCAATACTACCTACCTCATCCTCTTCAAAATTCAGCTGAGCACCATAAATCGTCATTGATTTCAACGCAGATTCCACATCTATCTTTTGATTTTCACCTAAGACTTTTCCGTCTCGAGTAACGCGATTGACAGCTACCCAGATAGAGAATAACGGGGAGATGGGTGTGATGGGACAGTCAGAATGAAGTGTATAAAGCATATCAAGATCCTTAGCATCGCGTAATGCATTCATTCGCTTAGCCCGCTCTGGTCCCAAGAAGATATCACGGTGGCGATCACCCCAGTAGTAAATATGATTTATGAAGAATGAAGCTGCGATATTTAACGACTTCATCTTTTTCAAATCTTCTCCTGTTGCTGTTTGGACATGTTCTATACGATGACGATGATCACGCTGTTCCCCATTATTGATAGCGCTTTCATAGGATTCTATAATGGAATTTATTGCACGGTCTCCATTACCGTGTGTAGCAATTCTAAAACCTCTTTGATGGAAGTCTAACACATAATCATTTAATTGTTCCTGCGTGTATATTAAATCTCCATACAGCTTATCATCGCAGTAGTACGGTTTCCGCAATGCACCTGTCAGCCCTTGGATTGAGCCATCTTGAAATAGCTTTGCACTATCTAACTTTGCACGGTCATTTGTCTTTTTCCGGATTTCCTTATCAAGTTCTACAGCAGTATATTCACTAAACACTCCGCCTTTTTCTAACAGATAACTTAATATCATGAGACGCATTTTCATAGGATTCGCCTTTGATTGAACAGCCAGTATATGAGCATCAAATTCTCTCTCAAGCAAATGTAAACCTACTCCTGCATCTGTATTGGTTGTAATACCCTGCGCAAGATAATCAAGAGCTCCTTGTCTTATCAGTTCAACTATTTCTTCAGTACTTGGTATTGGCACGAAGTCAAATACTAGATCCATAGCTCCAGGTTCATATAGCACTCCTGTAAGTTCACCGTTCTGATCCTTTCCAAAATAACCGCCATCAGGTTTTGGTGTATCCTTATTCACCCCGGCAAGCTCTAAAGCAACCGTATTAGCCGCAGCTAAGTGGCCTGAAATATGTCGAATGAAAATCGGATGAACTGTACTTATTGCGTCTAAATCCTCTTTAGATGGATGTCGTTTTTCATCGAGCATGGTATCGTCATATCCATATCCTAAGATCCATTCTCCTTTTTCTTTAACCGAGCACTCTTTAGTCACGCTGGCTTGTATATCTTTTATACTTTTATGTAAAGGCGATGAACAGTTTACTTGGGCCTTATTCTGAGAATACATCAGCAAATGATTATGAGTGTCTATAAAACCCGGCATTATAGTTTTACCATTCAAGTCTATTTCCTCTACTTTTTCCGCCCGCATTATTTTCTCTTCAGGTGGTTTTTCTGCATCCCATATACCCGTTATACGTCCCTGATAACTCGTAAGCGAACGCCCCTTGGTGCTATCTTTATCAAGGGTTAAAACCGTGCCATTGTGAATAATTAAATCGGCTTTTATCATGTTGTCATCCTTCCCATTTAAGTGAATTTAATGAGTGTCGAATAAATCAACCAACGAATTAGTAGTGAAAAAATACGAATGGCTTATCTATTTTCAACGTCAAATAGTATAATTCTCAACTCATCATGTTGTCCGTACCAGTTAAGAATTGTTTATATACTAGCATAAGTAAAGATTTGTGTACACTATATATTAAGAATAATATAATATATTAAAATATTCTATAGATTCTTTCTCTTTCCTTGTTCAGACCCCCATTTATATCCATATAGGAAACTTCATTTGTGCTCATCTACAAAAGATGATTTCAAAGAAGTCTTTTTTGCAATTTCCGTTATTCAACTAATTTACCAATATACGGAGGTGTGAAATGAATTCACCTTTCTCTTGATAGCTTAATGTGAAAAGAATACATATCAGCTTTACAATTAGCGATATAGTATTCAATCAACGAACCTTTCGTATCCGTCAAAAACCTTTCCGTTTGCAGAGTATTATCTGATTGGTTAATTCCTAATAACTCTGTATCTTCACTATTCAAAGTGTTGCTCGTTATAATCTGTTCCGCTTCTGATAATTGAATATGGAGTTCATTTTCTAGCAAATCATAAATTGCACCATTAGCAATGTCGAGCCCTGCCAACTCTCTTCCTATATCCACAGGATAATAATGAGTTTCAATGGCTAATGGAGTTTCATCAGCATACCGTAGGCGCTTGATTACATACATTTCAGCCTCATCTGTAAAGTTTCGAACCGGTTCTGGAGTTTTCACAACCATATGCTCTATTAACTTCGCCCCCGGCTTCATGCCCATTTGATTAATTGTTTCAGTCATACTGCTTAAAGATCCTAGCCAGTCATGTATTGGTTTTATCGATATGAACGTTCCTTTACCATGTTTCTTTTCCAGCATACCTTCCCTAACTAGTTGGGACACAGCCTCTCTTACTGTAGCTCTACTTACATCATGTTGTTCTGTTAGCTCTCTTTCACTAGGGATCTTGTCTTGATAAAGACCTTCTTCGATAGAGTTCTTGATTATTTCTTTAAGTTGAACGTGTAGTGGTAATGGACTATGAGGATCTAATTTCATACCACACTTTCCTTTCTCATCGGTTTATCAGACAACTATATTTCTAATAGTTGTCTGGTAAATTCCGTTATTTAGTATATTGTATGGACATTTTATAGGCTCGCAATCTTTACATTCCCCTATCTTGCTTCACATAACGTATCAGTTCTTTTTCCCGCGCAGAATGTATCTCCTCAGTAAACGAAGTATTCCACTCATAATACCCCTTACCTGTTTTACTACCGAGCTCCCCCTCTTCCACTAATTCCTGCATACTAGCTGCGGATTGGTGTGTATTCGATAAATCCTTATATAGATAATTCGATATGTCTGTGTAAACATCCAGGCCACCCATATCCGCCGATAAGAAAGGACCTGTGACAGATAATCTTCTACCAATACTGTAAAGAACCGCGGCATCTATATCTTCTTTTGTCGCAATTCCTTCTTGTAGAATATGCTGTGCTTCACGCAACAAAGCGAATTGTAGACGATTCCCTACAAATCCGGGTGCTTCTTTTTTCACTTCGATCGGCTTTTTATTTAGCCCATTCATTAATGCCATCGAACGTTCAACTGTCTCGTCGTTTGTTCTCGCTCCTCTAACTACTTCGACTAATGGAATCAAATGCGCCGGATGCCAAAAGTGTGTGATGACCGTACGTTCAGGATGTTTCGTTTGAGCCGCAATGTCAGTTGGACTGATTGCCGAAGTATTACTTGCCAGAATCACGGATGGATCGCAAAGCTCGTCGAGTTGTTTGAAGATTTGTTGCTTCAACTCGAGACGTTCAGGCACTGCTTCGATAATGAACGTAGCATCTTTCACCGCTTCATCAATTGTTGTTACTGTAGTTATTCTGTCTGTCACTGATTGTACTTCTTCAACCGCCAACAAGTCATTATCCCTTAGCACTTGCAACTTACTTTCAATACTTGTAAGCGCACGCTCTAGTTCTTCAATGGCTATTCCATACATCGTTACATCGTATCCCGCCCACGCAGCACTCAATGCAATTGAATGACCCATTGTACCGCATCCGATAATTGCTATTCTTTCCATCACCTTGCCCCCAATTCTGTTATCCAAATGAAAAAGACGACACCTTTGCAAACGGGTATCGTCAATCGAATTATCTAGCCGTAAAGTTTGGTGAAATCTTAAAACTTGCTTCCGTCTTGTCTTGTACTTCATCTATAGAAATACCAGCAGAAGTTTCGACAAGCACCATGCCGTCCTGTGTAAAATCAAACACAGCCAAGTCCGTAATGAGTCGGTCTACCACACCAAGACCCGTTAACGGCAACGAACACGTTTTCTTAACTTTTGATTCACCGTGTTTATTGACATGATCCATGATGATTACGACACGTTTCGCACCGACAACCAAGTCCATTGCGCCGCCCATTCCTTTCACCACTTTTCCTGGTATCATCCAGTTAGCCAGGTCTCCATTTCCAGATACTTCCATACCACCGAGAATTGCCAAGTCAATGTGTCCTCCGCGAATCATTGCGAACGATTCCGCACTATCAAAGAAGGACGAGCCTGGGACTGTCGTAATCGTTTCCTTTCCAGCGTTTATCAGATCTGCATCCTCTTGCCCTTCTACTGGATAAGGCCCGATGCCAAGCAGGCCATTTTCCGATTGCAATAAAACCGTCATACCAGCTGGAATTTCGTTAGCAACAAGGGTGGGCATACCGATACCGAGGTTGACGTTCATACCGTCCTGAATTTCTTCTACCGCACGTTTTACGATTATATTTCGTGTTTCCGTCATGTTCATCTCTCCTTTTTACGCTTTATTCACTGTTAAGCGTTCAATGCGTTTTTCGTAATCTGTTCCGAGTAGTACTCGCTGTACGTAGATGCCTGGCGTATCAATTTCTTCTGGAGTAAGCTCACCGGCTTCCACGATTTCTTCTACTTCCGCAATCGTTATTTTACCTGCTGTTGCAGCTAACGGATTAAAGTTCATCGCTGTCTTGCGGTAAACCAGATTTCCAAGTGTATCCGCCTTCCAAGCTTTCACAAGCGCAAAGTCTCCGACGATACCTTCTTCAAGTAGATACGTCTTGCCGTTAAACTCTTTTGTCTCTTTACCTTCAGCGATTGGTGTACCTACCCCTGTTGCTGTGTAGAATCCAGGAATCCCTGCACCTCCCGCTCTAATTCTCTCTGCAAGCGTACCCTGTGGACTCAATTCTACTTCTAGCTCTCCATTAAGAAACTGCTTTTCAAACGTCTTATTTTCTCCCACATAAGAAGCAATCATCTTCTTTATCTGTTTATTATCTAGTAACTTTCCAAGACCCGCATCATCTATTCCACAGTTATTGCTTGCAACCGTTAAATCCTTTACGCCACTATCTTGTAACGCCTGTATGGATTTTTCCGGAATACCACATAAACCGAAGCCTCCCACAATTAACGTAGCACCATCTTGAATATCTGAAACCGCTTCCATAAATGAATTCATCACTTTACTCATACCGTAACCTCCTCCAACTCTTTAGTAATAGTGTACAGATTTCTGACTTATATGTAAAATGAATATAGTGAATGAAACTTATTCTTAATTGGAATAACTGAAAGGTTGGATCGCTATGGAACTTAAAGACCTTCATGCTTTTATAGAAGTAGCAAATCATCTAAGCTTTACAAAGGCGGCTGAACATTCTTATATATCACAGCCCACTCTAAGTAAATCAGTGAAAAAACTTGAAGAAAAACTGAATGTTATCCTTTTCAACCGTTCTACTCGTAGCCTCCGTTTGACAGATGCAGGAGTAATTGTATATGAGCAAGGACAACAAATTCTCCAATTGTTCGGCGAGCTCCCTGTCTTACTCGAAGATCTTGCCGAGGGCGTATCAGGAGAAATTAAAATCGGCATGCCACCTTTGATTGGCACATTGTTCTTTCCGCAGATCGCTAAACGTCTTTCAAAGAATTACCCTCATATTAAAATTGAATTGCATGAACTAGGTGCCAAAGTCGTCGAAGAGCTTGTAGATAAAGGTCAGATTGATGTCGGTATTATCGTGCTACCAACAGATCAAGACGCTTTCCAAGTTCAGCCTTTTATCTCAGATACATTCTTCCTGTTTGTCCATACTGATCATCCTTTTGCAAAACGAGATGCTGTCGCTTTATCTGAGTTAATAAACGAGCAGCTTATCCTATTTTCTAAAAGTTTTACCTTACACCGCTATATCATAGGTGCTTGCAAAGAGGCCGGGTTTAATCCTACTATATCGTATGAAAGCTCCCAGTGGGATTTGATCATTGAACTGGTTGCAGCAAAACTGGGGATCACGCTTCTTCCCCGAACGATATCGACGAAATTTACTAATGAAAACATTAAGATGATTCCCATCGAAGGACCACCTTTACTATGGAAGCTCGGCATCGTCACTAAGAAAAACAGTTATCATTCATTTGCATTGAAAAAATTTATGCAGATGTTTTGAAGCACGTGTAATAAAGCTGTACAAAACATTTCAATTAAACCAAGTATTATAAGTTATTGAAACAAAAAACCAACCGTTACCGGTTGGTTTTTGTTTCACGTGGAACAGGTTAGTTTTTTAGAACATCTTCGTAGTCCATGTCTCCCCATTCCAAATAGTAGATACTACATCTTCATAAAAGTCAGGTTCATGTGAAATAAGTAAGATACTTCCTTTATACTCTTTTAGAGCACGTTTCAGTTCTTCTTTTGCATCATAATCCAAGTGGTTTGTTGGTTCATCTAAAACTAATAAATTGGTTTCACTATTTACCAGTTTACAAAGACGCACCTTCGCACGTTCTCCTCCACTTAATACCTTTACCTTACTTTCAATATGTTTCGTCGTTAATCCGACTCGCGCTAAAGCCGCACGTACTTCATATTGTGCAAAGTGAGGAAATTCACTCCAAATCTCTTCCAAGCACGTATTGTCCGTGTCTGTTTTCATTTCCTGTTCGAAGTAACCGATTGCTAGATGCTCACCTTGCTCCACTTTACCTGAAAGAGCGGTTATTTCCCCGAGAATACTTTTTAACAACGTCGTTTTCCCAATCCCGTTTGCTCCTGCAAGAGCAATCTTCTGTCCACGTTCCATTGAAAGATTCAAAGGCTTCGACAGCGGCTCATCGTATCCAATGACTAGATCTGTCGTTTCAAATAAATATTTCCCAGGTGTTCTTGCCGTTTTAAAATCAAAATGAGGTTTCGGTTTTTCAGAATCCAACTCAATGATGTCCATCTTATCTAGTTTTTTCTGTCGAGACGTTGCCATTCGACTCGTTGCCGCATTCGCTTTATTACGCGCTACGAAGTCTTTCAAATGAGAGATTTCTTTCTGTTGCTTTTTATAAGCAGCTTCGACCTGTTGCTGTCTCATTTCACGCACACGTAAAAACTCGTCATAGTCACCAGGGTAACGATTGACCTGTTGATTTTCCATATGATAGATCAAGTTAATGACACTGTTTAAGAATGGAATATCATGCGAGATCAAAATGAATGCCCCTGGATACTCTTGCAAATATGTACGCAACCATTCAATATGCTCGACATCCAAATAGTTCGTTGGCTCATCAAGCAATAAAATATCAGGCTTTTCAAGCAACAGTTTAGCCAGTAATACTTTAGTGCGCTGGCCTCCACTCAAATCATTCACATCAGTATCCAATCCGAATTCATCGAGCCCGAGACCGTTTGCGACTTCTTCCACTTTTGCGTCAATCATGTAAAAGTCACTCTGCTCTAGAGATTCTTGAATTTGCCCGGTTTCTTCAAGCAAACTTTCCAGTTCGTCTGGTTCTACTTCGCCCATCTTCGCAAAAAGACTGTTCATTTCCGTTTCCATATCATACAAATATTGAAACGCTGTGCGCAATACATCACGGATGGACATCCCCTGCTTTAAAGCTGCATGTTGATCTAAATATCCGATACGTACACGCTTTGACCATGTCACTGTTCCTGCATCCGGCTCCAGCTTATGCGTAATGATATTCATAAATGTAGATTTACCTTCTCCGTTTGCACCTACTAATCCTATATGTTCACCTGCCAATAGACGAAATGATACATCTTCGAAAATCACACGGTCGCCGAAACCGTGGCTAATATTTTTTACTGTCAATAAACTCATGTTGTACACCTATTCCTTTTCCATTATAGCGATTAAACTTATCTAAGTTATTTTAACACCCTCCACTTACAATTACTTCAGAAAAGAAAAAACAATAGTATGAGATGTAGCACCTTTTACGTTGCAGATGAACAAAATACCACTGATTTGCATACTTCACTGTGTGGCACTATGTTCACTTAAGTTAAGAAAATCTAGCTATATACAATGCTGCCATATAAGTAGTTAACGAATTGACAAGACATCTTGCACTCCAATACGCAATACAACGTACATGAGTTAAAATCTGAATACTATTAGAAGACCCATGCGAATGCTTGCATGGGTCTTCTTTAAATGATCTATTGTACTTTTTGCAGTTACTTATCTAAATATATTGTTGCGTAGTTATCGTTTTCCATTGGATGTGGTTCAAAACCTTTAACGTAATTAGCAAATCCTAGAGGCGGTGTCGTATGTGCTAGTGGAACCCACGGGGCATCGTTATGAAAAATTACTTGTGCTTGTTTATACAGATTTGCCCGCTCATCTTGATCAAACGTAACACGCGCCTGTTCAATCAGTTTCTGGAATTCTTCATTATCGTAAAACGCTTTATTATTAGCAGGAGGCTCCATATTCGTATTACTTAGATTCGGATATAGGAAGTTGTCGGGGTCTGCCATGACGCCTGTCCAACCGTATAACGCCATTGGATGCTCACCATTTCCTGTCTTCTCTAAATATGTTGCCCACTCATATGTCACGATTGTTGCTTTGACTCCAATTTCCTTTAAATTCGCTTGAATCGCTTCTGCCGTTTTCATTGGTTGCGGTAAATAGGGTCGCGGATTATTCATTGTCCAAATCTCCGTCTCAAAACCACCCGAATAGCCTGCATCTGCTAGCAATGCTTTAGCTGCTTCAGAATCAAAAGCATAATCTTCGATGTCTTCGTTATAGCCCCATAAAGAAGGGGGTATAGGATTCTTTGCCACTTCCCCAAATCCGCTGTAAAATCCATCAACTATAGACTGTTTATCAATAGCCATATTCATGGCTTGTCTGACCTTTACATCGTCAAATGGTTTCTTCTGCGTGTTCATAACCAAAAAACCCTCATTAAAACTTGGTCGTTTAACGAGTTTGAGATTTTCATATTTTTCCACTGTCTTTGCGTCTTCTGGATTCATCCCATCAATGAAATCTGCTTCTCCACTCAAAAGTACATTCAATCGCGTAGAGTTATCTGGTATGACTGTAAAGATAATCTGATCCAGCATCGGCTGGTTCTCTACATAGTAGTTTTCATTTGCCTTCACGACGATTTTATCGTTGCGAGACCAGCTTTCAAATTTAAATGGGCCTGTACCAACAGGGTTTTCAAAGAATCGTTCATTATACTTTTCGATAGCTGTCGGACTTGCAATTCCGAACATTGGAATAGCCAAATAGCTAACGAACGGGGCAATTTTCTCTTTCAATCTAATCTCTACTGTCTGTTCATCTATCGCAGTAACAGATTCAATTTTATGATTATCTTCTCCTTTAAACCCTCCGTAAAGAAATGGATAATAAGGGAAATCACCAATATGGTATTCATTATCAGGATCCATCCAACGTTCAAAGTTAAATACTACCGCATCTGCATTGAAGTCTGTTCCATCGTGAAACTGTACTCCTGTTTTCAACGCAAGCGTCCACGTTAAACCATCTTCACTAGTTTCATACGACTCAGCCAATTTGGGTTGCAGCTGTAAGTCCTTATCATATTCAAATAATGTTTCAAAAATTGCATGTGTTACTCGAATCGACTCGCCGTCTGTAATATTGATCGGATCGAGTCCAACCGAATCGGCTCCCCTTGCATAGATCATTGCGCCACCTTTTTTCGGTCCCTCTTCTTTAGACGCATTCTCTTTGTCACCTGTATTTGAACAAGCGCTAAGGAGGAATAATCCTACTAACAGACACATTGCGATTATTAATCGTTTCATAAAGATCCTCCTATAATTGATAGTTCTAGTTACCACCCTACTATTCTCGTGTAAATGTTTTGAAAAGTCAATTAGTCTATGAAGAGTAATCATGATTTTTGCTGTTTACTAGTCAATATGTTTTACTTTTAACATCATCTACTTCTTGAAATGGAGGCAATTCTTTATGACTAACCCAATAAACTATATAGAACATCATAAAAAGGAAATTCTACAGACCTATCAAGAACTGCATGCCATCGCTGAGCCTAGCTGGCAAGAACAGCAGACTTCACGGTATTTACAGGATCAGCTTTCGGCTGCCGGCTTACGCATCACCGGCTTTACTGGTCATCACGGATTCATTGCAGAAATCAAGGGCCATACGAAGGGCGTCATTGCGTTACGCGCGGATATGGATGCACTGGTACAGGAAGTCGATGGTAAAGTAATGGCTAACCATTCTTGCGGACATGATGCGCACAGTACGATGGCACTCTATACCGCACTAGCTTTGAAAAACTGCGAAATGGATTTGCATCATACGATCCGATTCATTTTCCAACCTGCAGAAGAGGTAGCAGAAGGCGCGTTACAAATGATGAAAGAAGGCGTGCTCGAAGATGTTCTATTCCTAGGTGGCCTGCACGTGCGCCCGCATACGGAAGTTCCATTCGGTAAATCTGCCCCCGCAATTTTACACGGCTCGTCTGCGACTATTACAGGTACAATAACAGGGACGCCTGCACACGCAGCGAGACCTGAAGAAGGCAATAACCCAATCGAAGCAGCAAGTTCCCTAATCCAGTCCCTGCGTCAAATTCGTTTGCAAGGCAATAAAAAGTTTTCCATCAAAATCACCGAATTGCATAGTGGCGAAACGAGCAACTCTATCCCAGCCAGTGCACGGTTCACATTGGATGTTCGTGCGGAAACGAATGAAACAATGGATGCTCTGTTAGCAAAAGCCCGCCACATTATCCAACATACTGCAGCGCTGACAGAGACCGAGATTGTATATACTGAAGAAGGCTATTCACCCGCCGCTACGGAAAATGCCACGGCAATTCGACTAGCACAACGAGCGATTGGTTCTGTATTAGGAGAAGAAAACGTAGATGTGCCATGTATTTCTCAAGGAGCAGAAGACTTTCATTTTTACACTTGGAAAACACCTGATATTCCAGCGACGATGATTGGATTGGGTTGTGATTTGAAACCAGGGTTACATCATCCACAAATGTCCTTCAATACCGATGCTTTAATTTATGGTGCACAAATTCTTACGCAACTATTGCTGAATGCGGATCAAGAGTTATGAAAACCATGATCTATCAAGACCACGACAATATCCTAACGGGGATGACCATGAAAGATTGCAGTGAACCGGAATGCAATAATATGGCTTTGCATGCATGTGTTTCAGCAGTTGACGTGACGAACAATCGCCGACGATTGGCGAGCTTCTTACAATGTGAGTTGGAAGATTTCGTATTTGCCAACCAAACACATAGCGCGAACTTTCATAAAGTGACTGCACAAGACCGTGGTAAAGGAGCATTGCGACAAGAAACGGCAATTGCAGATACGGATGCACTGTATACATTTGAAACCGACATGGTACTATGCAGTTTAACAGCGGACTGTGTGCCTGTACTGTTTTACAGTGACGACAGCACATTAATAGGTGCTATTCATTCAGGATGGCAAGGGACTGTAAAGGAAATTACACTAAAGCTGTTCCGCCACTTACAACATAATGAGCAATGTGATCTGAGCCAAATTCATGTTCAAATCGGCGCCGCACTCAGTCAAGAAAAATTTGAAGTGGATGAAGACGTCTATAAGAAATTTCACGAGCTCGGCTATGCAGACCAATGGATCGACTATCAAGTCAAAACAAAAAAATATCATATTAATAATCAACTGACCGTGAAAAAACAATGCGAGTTGGCAAGAATACCCGAAGCAAATATTACAATCGACCGTACTTGTACATTCCTGAGTCCAAACGGCTTTTCATACCGTCAAGACAAGCAGGCAGGACGTCATGTCAGTTTCATCAAGCGAACCACGCAAAAGATGCAGTGAGGAAAAGATCCCTCACTGCATCTTTATTTTAGCTCTATTTTCATGTCGCCTTCTAAGTAATTTGGATAAGCGAATAATTCTAGCCTTAATGGATTCACATAATCGGTCCGATCGAAGTTCAAGTTCCAATGTGTCGCTTCTTCTTCCCTAAACTTTCCTGTCATAGGGGTTTCCACTTCTTCCCCATTTGCATCAATAGCGGAACCAATAAAGAAAAATGGAAATTCCTCATCACCCGAATTCTTCATGATGAATTCGGCGTGGTGTTTATTGGATTGCAGTAACTGGATTTTTTGATCTTTTGGCTGATTGAGCCATCTCCCCGTTTCCGTATTCACTTCCGCAAAGGCCTCTTCCACTTTTAACGTCTGCACTTTATTGATACGCAAATACAATTTTTCAGGTTGCGAGAAGTAATTACTCTGCAGGAAGAACGTATATTTACCGTCTTCCCCGCCGAACGCCGTCGTACCGTTTCGAATAGATCCCCACACCTCGCCTTTTTCATCTTCTAACCGCATATCCTCGAATTGTAGAATCTTCATCGTATTGTCGGGGTCAATAGAGATTTTTACACCCAACCGTAATGGGGATATCATCACCTTTTCAACCCTAAACTTCTGCCCTTTGATATCAACTTCCTTGTCTATCGCATAGACTTCACTCGGCTTGATTTGTTCAGGCACAGTAAACGGTACAGAAAACACTGTCTCTTCGCCTTTTAACTTGATAGCTATCTTCAAATCAAATGACTGGTTTCGCGAAGTATATAGCTCACTAAACTGATAAGTTATACGATCTTTATACGTATAATTCTCTCCCTCATCCATCACATTCCCATAAGAAAAGCTGTTTTCGGAGTATTCTCCGATTGTGCAATGTCTTTAATATTCGATTCCTGAAAGTATTTTAAGTATATTAACCGTTGCTCTTCATCAGACAATGTTGCCAGTGCTTCCCTCATCTCAAGATATGAAATGTCCTCTGTAGATCCAGTCTCCAATGCGCTAGCATCTACAGTGAATCGTTTACGAAGGTTTAACTGATCTTGGCAGTAATTCATCATGATGCGAATCTTTTTATACGCGCGATAGGTTACTTCCTGCAGCGCTTCGATCGCATCGTTTTCATTTCGCAGAAAAGCCAAGGCTGTCCGCAGAAGCGATTCCTTATGCAGTTGCATCATTGCCAGAAACGCGTCGTCATCGCCGACGATTGCTTTTCTATGCAACTCCTTTACATTCATCTCCATTGGACTATCACCTCTTGTACCTTCTTATACATTAGACTCTACAACAGCTAAAAAGTTCACATGATTTTTTATTTATTTTATACAAAAAAGGTGCCTCCTCTTACTAGGCACCTTGCTATACTTATTCTGTTCCTTCCACTAATTCAGTATAGACGACCAGACGATCATCATGCGTTTTAGCTTTGCGATCCCACGATCCCGTACATGAAATTAAATTCAATCCACTACCATACGTGAAGCCAAAGATCGCATCAACCGGCGCATCGGTACGCGGATACGCGATCTTTTTCACCACCGCAAAGCGTATTATCTTCCCGTCTTTACCATGTATGAATACTTCATCGCCAATTTCCATCTTATCCAACTCATAAAATACGGCAGGGCCCGTCTTTGAATCTACGTGACCTGCAATAACCGCACTCCCCCTACCACCGGGCTTCGTCCCCGGTGAAAACCAGCCTGCCTGATCGGGGTCTTGCGGGACGCCCATCTGGCCATTATCAAGACGTCCTACTTCTTCAATTGTAGCCTTGACGTCGAGCGAAGGAATTTCAATTACTTTCGGTTCGATTCCAACCCGTTTATCTTCTAATGAAAATTCCTCCGCCGTACGTAAGGGAACAATCGGCATATCTTCCACCTCAGCTACTTCGGCAGAGGAAGAAGCCTCTACAACTTTTTCTTGCGGCTTTGCATTGGGCTGAGCACAACCAGCCAACATCATTGCCCCAATGAATATTTGTATATATAGTTTCATCGTCTAAACGGCTCCCTCCTGGACAAAGTAGTGTATTCTTTTATTGCTGTTTCGCTGTTTTTCTACGAATCATGACAATGGATGTACTTACGATGAAGATCATGCTCAACGTTACCCATAACACCGTATAATCCGTTTCTTGACTCATACCGCCCATTCCCGTTTTTGGCATATCTGCTGGCATTGCAGAAGCAAACTGATCTGGGAACTGATCGACAATTGCACCGGATAAAGCTGTTCCTACACCAAACATATGACTGTATGCTTCGTGGATATTGTCATATGTTGCCCCGTAGTCCTCGTCTACATAGCTATCGAATGCCATTAATAATTGATCGACGTGCATCTTTAAGCCTTCTTCAAGATCTGCTGCTTTCAATCGACCTTCCGTTGCCGTATCCAAAAATGCAGCTTGTGTTACACGATAGGCATCCAAATCTGCCATGGCCTTATCTTGTCCGGCTTTATCCTCTTTCGCTGTTGCTTGTACATAATCGACAAAGTAGCCAATATGACTGCTCCAGATTTCATTGAACTGTTTTGCCCCTTCAGCTCCGTATACAGATTCAACGGATTTCGTTAGATCTTCTGTATTCGTGTTTAAAATAGCTGCAGCTGCGTCAAAGTCTTTCGCGCCGTCAATTCCCTTTTGCATAGCGAGTATTGCCAAAGCTGCGTGCGTAGAAAATTCATTGTTTAGTGATTCGCGTAAATCTGCAGCTTTCGTGTCTACAGATAGATTGTCGAATTTCTCAGGGAACTGGTCTGTGATCGCCCATGATAGACCTTTTCCTGTTCCGAACATGTGATGCATAGATTCCTTAAGACTTTCATATGCCTTATCGTAATCTTCTGCTCCATAGTTATCGAATGCCCAGATCAACTGATCAACGTGCATTTTCAAGCCTTCTTCTAAATCCGATGCCTTTAGACGATTCTCCGTAGCGACAGCCAAGAAATCTGCTTGCGTGACGCGATATGTGTCTAGATCTTTAAGCGCTTTCTTTCTGCCTTCTTCATCTTTCTCAGCTGTAGCTGTAACATAGTTGACGAAATAGCCAATATGGCTGCTCCAGATTTCTTTGAATTGTTCTCCTGCTTTGTCGCCGTAAACAGAACCTACCGCTTTCGACAATTCATCTGTATTTTCTCCAAGTTGTCCGGCAGCTGCTTCAAAGTCTGCTGCACCATCCAATCCTTTTTGCATCGTCACGACGGCCAAGTAGGCATGCTCTGAAAGGATACTTTCAAGTGTTGCTCGTAAATCTACTGCTTTGTTCGATACAGCTTCAGATACTTTTCCTCCGTGTTCGTGTTCTGCTGCGCTTGTCAGAATCGCTCCTGTTGGAAATAGTAGTGACACGCTCAATGGAATAGCTGCCCATGATTTTTTAAATTGCATAATCAATCGCTCCCTTATTCGTTTTTGTTATACAGCTAACGCAACGAATATAAAAACGGATCACTTTTCCTTAAAAGTTTTTTAAAAACTTTTAAAAGACTATACATACAGCGTTTAATACTATATGAAAAAGCCTGAATCCATCACTTTACATGAGGTTTCAGGCTTTACTTTTATCTACTATATTCCACCGGCCAATATAATCTGACCTTCTGGCGCTGAGAGGTTCGGTTCTTTTTCTATCGTGATCGCAACAGTATCCCATGTTCCGGAAAGATTCGTGAGTGGGTGGCTCACAGTTCCCGTACCCGTTTCATTAGGTTGGACGATTCCCGCTGGATACGGCTGATCGCCTTCTATCACCCAGACTTGATATAGTTCATCTTTAGAGAGTGTTGGTAAATCTGTGGCATCGAGTAGCAATACATTTTGATCGCCATCCGCTATTAACATTGCGACTGCGGATGCACTCGTACCTTCTTGTGGTGCCAGTATACTTTGGCCAATCAACTGGATCTCACTCTGTGCTATTTCAGGTTCCTTTTGTGTTTCTGAAAACAGGAAAGCATTTGCAACAAGTGAAGCAAATAACCCTGCAGCCAGTACGGTTGTCACAGGACCCATACGTCGACGACTTTTTTCTTTAGTCGGCATTGTTACAAATTCGGCCTTTGCTGGGATGTCAGGAAGTGAAGCAAATATACGCGCTTTTAAATCTATTGGGACTTCCACAGCTTCTGACTCATACGGTAGGTTTTCCGTTAACATCTCCCACTCCATTAATTCTTCTTGACAGGATGGGCACTCAATCAAATGATCTTCAAATTGTCTCATCTCGTCTTCAGTCAGGGTACGATTGAAATAGTCAATCAACATATGACATGATTTATTCATTCGAAACCCCTCCTTCCTGATCAATAATTCCTTTTAAATGTTTAAGTGCTAGCCGAATCCTACCTTTAACTGTTCCGAGTGGCAACTTACAGTGTTCGGCAATTTTACTTTGGCTGAAACCTTTAAAGTAAAATAAATCAATGATTTCCCGTTGCTCTGCGCGTAGCTCCGCAATTGCTGTACGGATCACTTCACGCCGTTCATTCCATTCAGCTGTAACTTCTGTGGATACGGTCTCTTCCGTCAGTGAGTCTTTATCCAATATGGGTTCATACGCATGACGTTTAGACTTACGAAGCTCGTCTATCGATTTATTTCGTGTTACTGTCAAAAGCCAAGATGAAAACTTTCCTTTTTCTTCAGCATATTGATTTGTTCCATTCCACAACTTTAAAAAGACGTCTTGTGTCACTTCCTCCGCCATGGTGCGGTTATTAGTCATTCGATAGGCAAATGAAAAAACCAATTTTTCATAGCGGTCATATAATTGTTCAAATGAATGCCGATTGTGAGCAACTGTTTGATAATAGAGTTGTATGTCATCCGGTTCGGTCATAAAATTCTCCTTTTTACAGGCTTTTTCTTTTTACCTTACCACAGACAATCGAAGGACATCATTTACTAGACTCCTAACATTTCTAAAAGTATAAAAAAGAGGCGTTCCCGTTATTATGCTACGAGAACGCCCCTTTTATTATTCTTTAGGATCTTCAAGCGACCGATCCACTTTTTTACGCTTCCCCTTCAAATCCAGTTCTTCCCCAAATTCGGTGTTATAATTCACATTCCGAATTCGATCAAACTGCTTATGGGGCTCTACTTTCTCATCCACATCGTCAATAATCTCTTCATTCGATTTAACTAAGAGTCCAATCGTTGCCAATCCGCTCAGTCCCACAATGGCATAGACAATCTTCGCAAGAATCGTGTTTTGTCCTCCAAATATACTGGCAACCAAATCAAAGTTGAAAAATCCGATCAGTCCCCAGTTTAGAGCACCAATAATGACTAATGTCAGTGCAATTCGCATAAATACGCTCATGTTGCACACCTCCTCCAACAATCTATAATCGAATCCTGTACATGTTTGTATAGATTCCTTATTATAGTTCACCGAAAGAGAATTTTCATACATTTCCACATAAGTATTGTTCTATTTCTGTTACGGAAACCTTACAGTGATAGACCAATAAAAATGAAAGCAGGGATACTGTGCGGATAAATGGTGTGTTTTCAGGCGGCGGATTGAAAGGTTTTGCGCTAGTCGGAGCAGTTCAGGAGTTGGAGAAACAAGGTTATCGTTTTGAAAACGTAGCTGGCACAAGTGCAGGTGCAATTGTTGCAAGCTTCTTAGCAGCCGGCTATACAGCTGAAGAAATCGAAGTCATGTTGGCTGAAGAAGATTTCCAAGCTTTGCTGGATCCGAGAAAGACCCTATTACCATTTCCCTTTATGAAATGGGTTTCACTTTATTGGAGAATGGGTTTGTATCAAGGAAAGGCGTTGGAAGAATGGTTTTTTGATAAACTCGCACGAAAAGGTTGTTATGCATTCGGAGATCTTCCGAAAGGCGCGTTAAAATTAGTGGCATCTGACTTAACAAATGGCAAGATGATGGTATTACCTGACGATTTAGAGAAATATGGATATGATGCTGACCGATTTTCAATTGCGAAAGCACTGCGTATGAGTTGTGGTATTCCCTACTTTTTTGAACCCATACGTCTCGATGCACCAAAAGGACCTATTGTAGTAGACGGCGGTGTATTAAGTAATTTTCCGATGTGGATTTTTGATGAAGATACATCGTCCCATAAACGACCTGTAATCGGGATCAAGCTAAGTCGCAACCAAGATGAAACACCCGGACGCACCATTCGAAATGCCCTGCAATTATTTGAGGCCTTATTCTCTACAATGAAGAACGCGCATGATGAAAAATATATCTCGAAGCAACATGTGCAAAACATCGTCTTTATTCCCGTAGAAAATTATAGTGCCACACAATTTGATCTAAACGAAGAGCAAATGGAAGACTTGCTATCAATCGGACGTAGTCGTACCAAGGAATTTCTGCTAACTTGGTCGCCAGCAAATTCTAAGTTAGTCAGCAACCAAAATGTTATGTAAATGAAACATTTGACATAAGGCCAGTTTAAAACGCTGTCGTGGCGGGTAAATTGACTTACAAGGAGGGTTGCAATCATGACCAACTACCAAGAAAGTTCTATTTTTATCCGAGAGCTTGAACTACTCAGTGACGAGTACTATACTGCACCCGACGATATCAAAACTTATATCCTACAAGATATTGAGTTACTTGAATCTGCGATCTCCCTTTTACAAAGTGACGTACAGTAATTACTCATCATATAAAGTGTATTTCTCTCAAACAAAGAACTGTCGCATCTTACTATTGCGTTCTGCGCGTTCTTCTCCCGTTGCCAAGTCATATTTTTTTAATAGATGAAATACTTCATTCAATGTTTCCTGACTCAATGGCCCATTCAAAAATACCTTACCACTTTCTATGAGCTTTTCCGGTATTACTGATTGTTGCTCATTGAACATTTTGACAATTTCTTGATGCATGTGATCAATCGTACATTTGCTCATTTACATTCACTTCCTTAACTGATAACATATCACAATATTCGGTAAACGTGAAATAAAGACTTGTTGCCTATATTGAAAGAGCTGCAGGTCTTTTTGTGATTTGTTCATATAGTACCCTTCAATGGAAGTGGTTTTGCATTCAATGTACGGGAGATGAGCAGCATATGACAACTAATTATAAAAAACGAAGAACTATTTCTCCACCTGCACTTATTGCTTTGTCTTTCGCAATTACTATTATGATTGGCACATTACTTCTGAAACTGCCTATCGCTACACATGTTTCGATTAGCTGGACGGATGCCTTTTTCACCGCTACTTCCGCCACCACCGTTACGGGTCTGAGTGTATTCGATATTAATACTTCACTGACTTTATTTGGTGAAATCGTTTTACTTTTGCTGATTCAAATCGGAGGCGTGGGGTTTATGGCATTTGCTGTTGCCTTGCTGATGATTCTTGGGAGAAAAATCGGCATGAAAAACCGGATATTTATTCAGGAATCGTTCAGCTATCAGTCCATTGGGGGTACGATCAAATTCTTGCGTGAAATTTTATTGTTCGTTTTCTTTGCGGAAGGTATAGCATTTATAGCTCTATCATTCTTCTGGGTACCTGAATTTGGATGGAAAGACGGTTTATATTACAGTGTGTTTCATGTAGTATCCGCATTTAATAATGCCGGTTTTTCCATATTCTCCGATAACTTAGTGTCTTTTGCAGGAAATCCACCTGTCATCCTCATCTTATCTAGTCTTTTTGTTATTGGTGGCATTGGTTTTATAGTTGTGATGGACGTATGGCACAAACGTTCTGTACGGCAATGGGCTTTGCACACTAAGATGATGATTTTTGGCACATTGACCTTGAATGCGATTGCAACATTGTTTTTGCTTATTCTAGAATTTCACAATGACAAAACCATTGCTGATTTGAGCTTTTTGGATAAAGTATGGACTTCCTACTTTCAGGCCGTTACACCAAGAACAGCGGGATTTAATATAATGAATGTCGGTGATATGGAAGAATCCTCGTTGCTCCTCACTCTTCTTCTTATGTTTATTGGGGGTGGAAGTGCTTCTACAGCTTCGGGAATTAAACTAACAACATTTATGGTTATTATATTGGCCACACTTTCTTATTTTAGAGGCATAAAAGAGCCACATATTTTTAAACGCACAATTAAAGCGGAAATCATTGTACGCTCCATGGCGATCGCCGCAGTGAGCTCCTGTGTGATTTTCACCGCATTGTTTTTATTATCCATCACAGAAAAGATCCCTTTCTTGCCTGTATTATTTGAAACCATTTCAGCTTTTGGCACAGTTGGATTATCCATGGGAGTTACAGACGATTTTAGTTCTGTAGGTAAAGTCATACTCTGTATTGTCATGTTCTTAGGACGAATTGGCCCATTGACATTGTTTTTCTTACTGATTCGAACTAAAAAAGAATCGTATCATTTTTCATATGACCAAGTGCAGACAGGTTGATTGATAGTAACTGCTCATATCGAAAACCCTCCAGATTTTACTCTGGAGGGTTTTTTATAGTTGACTCAATTGTCACAACTGTATATACTGTGCATATACAGTATAAAGGAAAAGGGGTGATGTATTGAATATTGTCATCTCCAATTCGGTGAACCAACCGATTTATCTGCAAATCAAGAATCAGTTGAAAGAGCAGATTTTATTGGGTGCACTGAAGGAGAAAGAAGCACTACCATCCATACGTAAACTAGCGAAAGACTTGCAGATCAGTGTCATCACAACGAAAAAAGCTTATGAAGAACTGGAACGGGATGGACTTATTGAGACTTTTCCAGGCAAAGGATCATTTGTTGCTGCGCAGAATCACGAGCTATTGAAAGAAGAACAGTTAAAGAAAATTGAAGAACAGCTAATGAATGTTATTGAGGACGGTCGAGCATTTGACATAAGGCTTGAAGAGATCATTCATATGCTGACATTGCTATATGAGGAGTGAAAAGAATGGAAAATATAGTGGAAGTACGGGATCTGACGAAACAGTTTAAGGGCTTTGCACTGAACAATCTCAACTTCGATATTAAAAAAGGGTTCATCACCGGATTCATCGGGGCAAATGGTGCTGGAAAAACAACGACAATCCGTTGCTTGATGGATTTAATTCGAAGTGAACAAGGAGAAATACGAGTATTTGGCCAATCACATGATAATCATACGGCAGAGATTAAGGAACGCATCGGTTTTGTTTATGACGCGGATTACTATTATGAAGACCTGACTATCGAGAAAAACAAACGGATTCTCGCTCCCTTCTACTCGCAGTGGGATGACGAACTATTCTATCACTATCTCAGGAAGTTCCAGCTGAATACTGCTAAACGTATCAAACACTTGTCTAAAGGAATGCGTATGAAGTTTTCACTTGCGATGGCACTCTCCCACCATCCTGACTTTATCATCATGGACGAACCGACAGCTGGGTTGGATCCAATTATCCGTCGCGAACTGCTTGATATGATGCAGGATCTCATACAAGACGAGAAAAAAGCTATCTTCTTCTCCACACATATTACAACTGATTTAGAGAAAATAGCAGATTTCATTGTTTTCATTCACGATGGTCGGATTATCTTTCAAGGCGAGAAAGATGAATTCACTGAACGTTATGTATTAATAAAAGGTACAACTGACCAGCACATTCTACTTGATGGATTACCTGTGATTGGACTGCGCACTACAGATGTCGGCTTTGAATGTCTGGCGGATACTAGTGAGATTGCCTTAGACCGTCTGCCGTCATTACTCTTTGAACAACCAACACTTGAAGACATTATGTATTACACAGGAAGGAGAGAGCTCTAATGAATGCTTTGATTCGGAAAGAGTTATATACGCAAAAGGTAAGTGTCTACTTTTTGGCAGCGCTGTTTTTCATAGCATTTACAAACTTTTTTACAGACGGCCAACCTGTGCGCCATGTCTTACTTCTGATTTTCGTTGCTTATTTCATAGCCATTTCAACCAGCAACAAAGCTTTTGAGAAAGAATCTGTATTAATCAACAGCCTGCCCGTCACAAGAAAACAATTTGTCCTGGCTAAGTATGCAGCTGGTTTCATGTGGTTTGGTTTATCAGCGGTAGTCGTGCTTGTCTATATCTTCATGTTCGATACATTTGCTCCATTTCCTACACGAATGATGACAGTAGCTGAATTACTCATCGCACTCGGATTCTTTTTCATAATCATCTCCTTATTTTATCCACTGCACTTCAAAGCAGGCTACGTGCTGGCAACTTCTTTGACGATTATATTGCCCCTACTAAGCATGATGTCGTTTAGAATCATATTGAATATTATGGAAAACCCAAGAATGGTTGCAGAACAAACATTCTTCCTGCAAACCGCAGACCTCATTACTATGAATCAATGGACAATCGCACTCTCCGTTCTACTAATCAGCGCCTTACTGACATGGTTATCCATTCTGTTATCGATCCGAATTGTTCACAAAACAGATTTTGATCATGCGTAATTTTTTAAACCAAATAATTTTTGAAAATAAAAATCTCGACTAAGTAAGTTTTGACCTTACCTCCACAAACATGAGATGCCCCATTGAAGTGTTGTCACTTTCAACAGGGCATCTCATGTTATGTTCCGCAATACGTTTGAAATGCAGTTCCGTCTTCAGGAGGATTCACGTATTCTTCTTGTTCTACTGTATAGGCATATGGATTTTCGAGAACGGCAAGCAATTTTACAAAAGGATGCATATCTCCAGCCTCTGCCGCCTTCAATGCTTCTTCTACGCTATGATTTCTTGGAATGACGGATGGGTTATGCTGCTTCATCAATGCTTCTACTTCTTGAACGTCTAGCGTCTGACGTTGTAGTCTCTCTATCCATCGTTCTTTCCACGCTTTAAACTCCCGTCTATTGAACATGTCCTCTTGTTTTCCGAGTGTCAATGAACGGAACGTGTTTGTATAATCAACCTGATGAGTTTCCATCATGGCAAGCAAGTCTTTTATCAATGTTTCATCGGCTTCTTCTTCATTGGACAGACCTAGTTTACAGCGCATACCACCCAGCCACTCCGTCATGTACAGTCTTGCAAATTCAGCAAGCTTGCTCTCTGCCAGCGCTACGGCTTCTGTCTGTTCTTCATGAAGCAATGGCACAAGTGTTTCTGCAAAACGAGTCAGATTCCACTCTGCGATACCTGGCTGATTGCGGTACGCGTAACGTCCTTGCACATCAATGGAGCTAAAGACCGTTTGAGGATTATATGTATCCATGAACGCGCACGGACCGTAGTCAATCGTCTCACCGCTAATTGCCATATTGTCCGTATTTATCACACCATGAATAAAACCGACAAGTTGCCATTTCGCGATCAAAGATGCTTGTCGGCGTATTATCTGTTCAAGCAACGCAAGATATGGCTGGCTATCCGAAGCCGCTTCCGGGAAATGACGTGCAATCGTGTAGTCCGCAAGTTCACGCAAATCCGCCACTACTTGTCTGGCTGCCGCGTATTGGAATGTCCCAACGCGTAAATGACTCGAAGCCACTCTTGTCAGCACCGCTCCTGTCAAAGCCGTTTCGCGTAAAACAGGTTCTCCTGTCACCGTGACAGCTAAACTGCGTGTGGTGGGGATATTTAGTCCATGCATTGCTTCGCTAATTAAATATTCACGTAACATTGGCCCGAGTGCAGCACGTCCGTCTCCACCGCGTGAATAGGGCGTCCTTCCAGATCCTTTTAACTGAATATCTACCCGTTGCCCTCCTGGCGTCAATTGCTCTCCCAACAGCATAGCGCGTCCATCACCTAGCATAGTGAAATTACCGAATTGATGACCTGCATAGGCTTGAGCAATAGGGTCCATTGCTTCAAGTCGTTCATTTCCAGCAAAAATAGCGATCGCTTCTTCCGAATGTAATTGGTTTTCATCGAGTCCCAGCGATACCGCTAGTTCCTCATTAGTCAGAACCAGTTGCGGTGAGCTGACAGTATTTGGTTCCACTACTGTGTAAAATGTTTCCGGTAATTCACGATAACTACACTCAACATTCCAACCCATGCTTTGATTATGTCTCATATGTTCCCCATCCTTCCCGTATGATGCCCTAGTATGATCGTATTGTGCTCTATATTAATTAATTCTCTTCCTCTATCCAGATGCATGTATTGTATCATTTCGGTGATCGGCCAGCCAAAGCATTCGAATTACTGAAGTCCCTCAAACAGCCGACCACTTTGAACCAGTATAATCATAAAAAAGCTATCCAAGACATCATTTGATGTCCAGGACAGCTTTTTCAATTTGATTTTGCGAGTGAAAATCCTCTACCAAGGATTTCCGAAGCATTTAGAAAGACCACAAATGCCTGAGGATCTTCTTCTCTTAAAATCTTCTTCAAATAAATTGCTTCCGGTTGCTCTACCACACATAAAATCATCGTCTTCTCTTGATTGGCAAAGCCACCTACCGAACGAACTTTAGTCAAACCACGATCAATTTCTTCTTTAATGATCGTCTGAATACGTTCTTCATTATCCGTAATAATTAATACTAGTTTCGATTGAGATGTTTGTAACTGCACAAAGTCAATCACTTTACTCGTCACAAAAATGGCCATCATCGCAAATAATGCCAATTCCAGATTAAATACGATAGCAGATGCAATCACAACGAGTCCATCTACGAGCAATTGAGCATAACCGCTAGATAGACCCGTAAACTTCTTAACAATCTGCGCAACGGTCGCAAGGCCCCCAGTCGATCCATTTCCTCGATAGACTATACCAAGTCCTACTCCCAACATAATCCCTCCATAGATTGCTGACAATAAAGGATTGTCAATTGTTGAAGGTATTCCAGCAGTCAGCCAAATGGTTAGCGGTACAAAAAATGTACCTACTAATGTTTTCAGACTAAAATCCTTGCCAAGAAGCAGTAAGCCTATAAAAAATAATGGGATATTAATGAGCCATTGAATAAAAGCTGGTTCAATTCCATACATTTCATACAGAATGGTACTAATTCCAGATACGCCGCCAGCTGCAAGTCTTGCTGGTAAGAAAAATATATTAAAAGCTAATCCGACTAATATGGATCCGATCATAATCCAAACGTATTCTATCAGTAGCTTTTTCCTTGGTGAACGGGTTTTCATTCATAAAACCTCCCTTTCTTGTTGAGCGAAAAGCACGTTTGCTATTTTACATCAAATTTCACAAGATGAATAGCCTAGCCTATCAGTAGTTTATAAGCATAAGTGGTGCCTCCTGCGCATCTACTAATTCTGATAGTAAATCCACCTGGAAGGAAGAGATGTATTGAAATTAACACCGTTCATTGATCAATTACCTATTCCACAATATCTTACTCCACTTGAGAGACATAAGTGCTTCTCGTACTATGAAATTGGAATGAAGGAATTCTTCCACGAATTCCATTCAGAGTTGACGCCTACAAAGATTTGGGGATATGAGGGGCAATTCCCTGGTCCACTCGTCAATGTGAACAGTGGCGAGTGTGCGCATATCAAGTGGAAGAACGAACTGCCCGACAAACATTTCCTACCCATTGATAGAACGCTCCACGGTTCAAGCGAACACATGCCAGATGTTCGTACTGTCGTTCATTTACACGGAGCGGAAGTTGAACCCGAAAGTGATGGTCATCCTGAAGCATGGTTTACGAATAATTATCATACAGTGGGCGCAGTATTTGACTCCCCTGTTTATAAATATAATAATAATCAGCGTGCCGCCACACTTTGGTACCATGATCATGCAGTCGGTATTACACGTTTAAATGTTTATGCCGGTCTCGTTGGAATGTATATTATTCGCGATGAAGAAGAACGTAAACTGAATCTCCCTTCTGGGGCGTATGAAATTCCACTCATTATCGCTGATCGCGGATTTAACGAAGATGGTTCCTTATTTTATTCAGATACAACAAATGTGAGGCCAGGACCTGTACAGCCTGGATTGACATTCCCGCATCCATCCGTCACACCTGGTGAAGCGTTTGAAAACATCACAGTTAACGGTAAGGTCTGGCCATACTTAGAAGTAGAGCCAAGAAAGTACCGATTCCGTATATTGAACGCTTCAAACGAACGTTTTTACAAAATGAACTTGTCAAACGGTCAGAAAATCATACAAATTGGCTCAGATGGTGGGTTATTGGAAACACCCGTATATATGGATACATTAACGATTGCACCCGCTGAACGGATGGATGTAATTATTGATTTCTCTAAACTGGCACCCGATGATACGATTGTTTTAGAAAATACGGCAGCCACGCCATTTGATTTCCCACCGCCAGTAGGCACTCTCCCTGATCCTGAAACCGATGGACAGATTATGCAGTTTAGAGTGGTCGAATTAACAGGACCAGATACAAGCAAAGTTCCCGCTATACTCAGCAACATACCTAAACTACGGGAATGTGATGCTGCCCAAACGCGCGACATTACATTGGATGCAGACATCGATGAGTATGGTCGTTTTAGGTTCTTGTTTAATAATAAAGGTTTCATGGAACGAATCGATTTCAAGCCTAAACTGAATGATACAGAGATCTGGCGCATCATCAACACGGCGGGCGCAACGCATCCTATACACATCCACTTGATCCAATTCCAGATTCTCGACCGTATTCCCTTTGACGCCCAAGGTTTCACAGCGAATGGTTTACTCAGTTTTACGGGCCCCCCTGTACAACCTGACGTCAATGAACGAGGCTGGAAAGACGTCGTTCAATCTCCGCCTGGATTTGTGACACGAGTCATTATGCGTTTTGCTCCATTCACCGGTCGCTACATGCTTCATTGTCATATTTTAGAACATGAAGACCATGACATGATGCGACAATTCGAAGTAGTGAAGCGCAAATGTAGTTGCAAAAATAACTGCATATGCAAGGAACATAAACCAAAACGTAAATGTGAATGTAAGAAGAAGTGTACATGTCGCGGCAAGTGTACATGTAAAAAGTCATGTACTTGCAAGAAAAAGAAATCCAATCACGTATCGAAAGAAGAACGCCACCATAAAAAGTGTCCTACGTGCCCTCCTTGTTCCGAAACGTATCGTTGTGAATGTGAATGACGGAAAAATCCCCGAGAGATTCTATCTCGCGGGGATTTTAAGCTTCTATCAAATAATCATAGAGTTTGTTTTCTACCGGATGTTCCATCACCATGTTCATATGGACTACCGGCAAACGCTTCCCTTTACCATCTATCATATGGTCTTCTACAACGCTTTGCTGATCAGGTAGACCCTTACCTAAGTAATAGAAGTCCTTTCCCTCGTCATCATCCTTCTTTACAAATATATGGATATCAATATCCTTTTCTTTAGCTTGAATAATAGTTTGTACTTCATTCGATCCTAACGTTCGGTTACTGCGTGTATACCATTTGAATAATTCAGGACTGATGAATTCATCACCGTAATCCACGCTCGCTTCTACTTCTCCGTGCTTATGGTACGTTACGAATATAGGACACGTTCTATGTTTCGTTTTATAGCCATACATCGTCGAACTCTCATCTGATCGCCAATTCAATAATTTACATACGTCTTTACGTGAATATTTTGCATGTAGCGTTAATTTGTTAGCACAATCGTATACTTTTGACTTTTCCTTGGCGCTACGCAATACGTCAGCAATCAGAAAGACTATATGCGAGTCATTCGTAATACTTTGTTGGATCCTTTCGTTGAATGTGAAGACTTGGTTAGGATCCATCGTTATAATCGCTTGATTTCCGTATTTCTTTTGGGTGTTTTGTGTGAAAAACGATAAGTCATAGATTCGTGTAATAGATTCGATCGTATCGGTATCAACTTGACAGCCTATAGATTCTAGCTCGTAGATGAATTCATCCAAACGAATACTTCCCTTAGTAAGTAACATCTCGGCCAGTATTACTTCGTGGATTCGTTTGCCGTTCAGTAATTCCATGGAGAACATCGTTAATACTTGATTCTCGTACGGAGTAATCTTGGGAATATGATCTTCATTAGATTTAACTTTCATTAGAAAATCAAAGTAACTAGTATGTTTTTCGATAATTACGACTGGGTCGATAGAGTGTTGGTCGATAAAATCATACAGATAAGGCACTCTGCCAATTTTATTCCTCAGGTCCTGATACGCATCTTTCAAGATTTTTAAAGTCGTTAAATTACTACTATTGATTGCGTTAAAAATACGTTTCTGTGCAACTTCTTCAAAATTAATTGTCGAGACACCTTTGATATAACTAGTATCTTTCATATTCCGTCGAACATTGTCTTTATTCATCGAACGGTCCCCTGACAACGCAATTGGGATCAAATAGTTATTCGCGTAGTTACCAATAAAATCAATGACCGTCACAAATGGCTTATCTTGATCCTTGCGTAGTCCTCGTCCCAGTTGTTGAATGAAAATGATACTGGACTGTGTTTGTCTAAGCATGACGACTTGATTAATACTTGGGATGTCGATACCTTCATTGAATATATCCACAGTCAAAATATAATCGAGTTCTCCTTTTTCTAGCTGATCGACTCTACGCATGCGCTCATCATACGAATTATCACCTGTTAATGCTACAGTTTTATAGCCGCGCAAATTCAGTTCTCTTGAAAACTCATGCGCCTCTTCTTTTCGACTGCAAAACATCAAACCTCTCACTTGATCACCGGCATGACTGTAATAGGATATCTTTTCAATGACATGCTCTACACGTTCGCTCGTTACCAATTTAGAAAGAATCGTGTGGTCACCTATTAGCTCGCCATCTATTTCAAAATCTGTTACGCCAAAATAATGAAACGGACACAGCATATCCTCTTCTAGTGCTTCTTGAAGACGGATTTCATACGCAATATTATAATCGAAGAGTTCGTATATATTGAAATCGTCGGTTCGTTCAGGTGTAGCGGTCATCCCCATCAAAAACTTGGGGGTGAAATAATCGATCACACGCAAATAACTAGTCGCACCCGCTTTGTGTACTTCATCAATCAAAATATAATCAAAGTCTTCCGGATTAAAGTCCCGAAGGTTTTCAGGCTTGGATAACGTTTGAATACTTGCAAAGACATACTTCTTATCCGACTGCCGATTGGCTCCGACATACAACCCGAATTCTTCGTCTATTCCTCCGAGTACCCGCTTAAAGTCTTGCATAGCTTTCTTCAAGATTTGCTCTCTATGCACAATGAATAGCATACGTTTCGGTGCAAACTTACGTACATCAAAAGCGGATAGATACGTCTTCCCTGTACCTGTTGCTGAAATGACCAGCCCTTTATCCTGACCGTTCGCACGCACCGCTTCAATATTCGCCAGAGCCGCCTGTTGCATTTTATTTGGCGTAATCTCTAACGCCTGTTCAATTGCATTGGTTTGATAGGCCGATGGATGCTCAAATACTTGAGCCGCGCTTGTCCGATCTGCATGTTCCTGATAAACCGTTTCATAGTGTGCTATCCACTCTTCAGTTAATACTTTGGCATCTGACCATACATCCTCAAACTGGTCTTTAAAATGATAGACAATTTCCCCATCACGATGGGATGTCAGCTTCACATTCCACTCATAATTCACTTGTAGCGCATGTGCCGTCAAATTGGAACTGCCTACAATTAATGAATATTGATCACTTCGTTGAAAAATATAGCCCTTTGAATGAAAACCTTCCTTTTCAGTAAGTCGTACCTCCACATTCGGAATGTTCAGAAGCTCACGAAATACTTTTGGCTGATTGAAATATAAGTAAGTTGACGTAATGATTCGGCCGTTAACGCCTCGTTTATGTAAATCGTAAAACAAAGATTTAAGTGTAGCCAATCCGCTTTCCGTGATAAATGCCACTGAAAACAAGAATTGTTCACAGTGTCGAAGTTCATCCTGAATCGAGGATAGAACAGTCGTACTTTTTGTTGAACTATTTACCAATAGCTTCGGTTTATAACTGTCACTCTGCTTATGTTCTTTATTCACAAACCCCTTGTGCAAAGAAGCTTCCAGTTGCCGAATAAAATCTCCCATCCCACAGACACCTCTCTCTTCATGCTATTGATTTTCCAATTTTTCAATCGCCGGTATATCCGCAGGCGCCCACTCTAGCGTATGTAGCTGATCTTTTGCAATCCAACATAATTCCGCATGTTCTGTCGCTACAGGCTTTCCTTCCACAATCTTCGACATAAACGTTTCCAAGCGTACAATTACTTTTTCGTACTCATATGTAGTATCTTCTACTGCTTCCCCTACATTAATCGTGCAACCGAGTTCTTCTTGAATCTCTCTGCGCAATGCTTCCTGATGCGTCTCCCCAGTTTCTATTTTACCTCCCGGGAACTCCCAGTAATTCGGTAGTGTCATCACAGGACTACGAAGAGCAGCTAACACTTCACCTTTCTCGTTTTCAATCACTGCTCCCACGACATGTACTTGTTTCTTCATCTATTTCTACCTCCATTTGGTTATCTGTCCATTTGGGATCCATTATACCATCAATCAAAATGAAATGAAGAAGGCCCCCATGTTTCACTCCGCAGTAAATCAGGAATACTTAACTATGGACTACACTATAATTAAACAAAGTGGGGTGAGGAAATGAAACAAGATAAGACATCTGTACTTTTACGCATAGCTATTGTTATTACCTACTCAATTATGATCCTAGCTAACGCATTGGCCAATATCCTTCCTCTTAATGGACAAACGACAGGCGAACTATCAGATAAGTACGGGAATCTATTTGCGCCGGCAGGATTTACTTTTTCCATTTGGAGTCTGATCTACTTATTGTTACTGCTTCATGTCTTCTATCAACTTGGGCTTTTCCAAAAGAAGAAAAATCCACAACTTCTTAGTCAAGTAGGCATATGGTTTTGTATCTCCTCAATATTAAATGCATCGTGGATTTTCTTGTGGCATTATGAATATCTGTTACTTTCCGTTATAGTCATGTTACTCATGTTACTGACATTAATAAAAATCAATACCGTCACATTTGACGCTTCGTTAACTCGTAGAGAAGTGTTCTTTATTAAACTTCCATTTAGCATCTATTTCGGATGGATTACAATCGCTACCATTGCAAACATTACTGCTTTTCTCGTTTCTATTGAGTGGGGTGGATTGGGTTTATCTGACGTCACCTGGACGGTGATCATTTTATTCGTCGGAGCAGCTATCGGGATTTTAACTACTATTCGACGTCAAGATATAGCCTATGCCCTTGTATTGATCTGGGCGTATTATGGCATATATTCAAAGCACACTTCAGAAAGTGGTTTTAATGGAGAGTATCCTGCTATTATCTTATCTATCTTAATCTGTTTAGTGCTCATAACTTTGACCATTGTACTCGTTGCAGTAAAAAAGCTACGCAAATAAAAAAGCGCAAAGGAGTAGGCAATCGCCTCTTCCTTTGCGTCAAATAGTCGTGCTATCAGGTCGTGTTATCATACAATACCCAATACTTACATACTACTACAAAAACTTATCGTGATGAATTTAACAGCCTTTCCAATCGGGGACGATTAAATCGTTGCACTACGATCAATGGTACGTTGAACAGTACAGCATAGGCAATGTTTAGCCAAGCAGCCCAAACAGGATTCCATAAGAAGAAGACAAACCCCGGTAAGATGGACAGCCAATGCACACACTCTGCACGTCTGGATTCTAACAGAAAGTCATATAGCGATGAAGCATCGGCCCCGTGTAACTGACTTTTATTATAACCGTTCGAAATGAATAACGTACCATCCGGAATATACCCCTTCCACTTCTTCACGCGGAATAAACGTTGCCAAATCCGACCTTCCTGTTCCCAAGGAAAAACTTTGAACAAGCGTTTATGCTGCGCAAACCAATCGATAGGAATTCGCTGCGCCGCCATCGATATGGATAGATGAAAGATCACCCATGCTACTGTGTCTACAATGATGACCCAAAGTAACGGTAATTCGATCAGCGGCATCCCATCACCTCCTTCATTGGTTTCTGTAACTTTCGACCTCAAACATTAATGTTCCGTCCTTTCCATTGTACACTGCCTTTTCGTTTTGATAGATAAAGTGAATACATGAATATCAAAATGAAGACGACCAATAATAACGGATACAGTGGAAATATCCACCAAACAAAACGACCGACACGTCTGGAAGCGATCACTAATTCCACCGCGTACAACGTATATAAACCAATAGACACCCCTAGCCAACCTGTCGAACTAAAACCTGAAGCAACAAGCATCATTGGAGTAATGGATGCACCTGCCATCCAAATGTAAATTAGCCCCATAACAAGTGGTAGCGTTGCTGTAGAACCGCTTGCCATGCTTTTAGAATAGCCTTGTACCATGTCGGACAAGCCTCCGGGATACATACGTAACCACGCAATTCCTTTACCGCCAAAGCAACGCACAGGCAAATCGTGTTCTTGAAATGCCTTCCCTAGCGCCAAGTCATCCATTACGGCTCCACGTACGACTGCATGTCCGCCAACCTGTTGATACTGTTCCTTTTCACATAGCAAACATGGCCCAAATGAACCCCCCGCTTTTAAACGGTTTCCTGCTATTGTAAAGACGTTCATCCCTACCATTACAATGAGCGGAAAGAGAAATGCTAGTTGCTCATACCATTTTTCTGCATAATGATCTGGCTGTAATGACAAAATACCACGGCTCCTCATGGATTCAAATGATGCTATATAATTCGACAAACTGTCTGGATGCGTAAATACCGTATCTGCATCCATAAATAACAATAGTTTATTTTCCGCTGCCAATGCGCCCGCCCAGCAAGCCGCAGATTTTCCAATCCAGCCGTCTTCCAACAGCTCATTTGAGATCACGGTTGCTCCGTAAGAACGCGCCAACTCTCTCGTTCTATCTGTAGATCCGTCATCTACCACAATCACTTCATACGCTACGTATTGCTGACGAACAATTGATTCGAGTAACGGTTTCAGACGAAGTTCTTCATTTCTAGCCGGAATAATAATAGAGACGGAAGACGTTGAATTGCCCTTATCTCGTATAATGGGCACTCGCCAAAAGACCAGTACCCCGCACAATAGACCAAGGAGTGCTATGACAAGTGCTATCGACAGTAAAAGTACAAAGATGTCCATCGCAAAATCCTCTCCCGCCTCATTTCGTTACGACTATGAACGTTTCTCCAAATCACGTGTCAGAATTTTATCACATACTTGTTGACCGCTTAACGTCACCATGGGCATACCACCACCTGGATTAACTGTGCCACCGACAAAGTACAGATTATTAAAGCGTTCACTTTGCTTCTGATGTTTGAACCCTTTGTTCTTCTTTTTATCCGACACGGTTCCATAAATTGAGCCGCGGTGTGAACCATACGTGCGTTCAATATCATGGGGCGTCCATACATCGCGCGTCACAATATTTTCCCGTAAACCTTCAAGTCCCATACACTCTAGCTTTTTCAGTACATTGTTTTCCAACTTCAAATAATCAGCTCGCGTAAACGGGTTATCTTGAATATACGGAATATGCGGTAAAATTTTCAAGTTTTCATGACCGGGTAACGTTTGTGAAGGATCTGTTTTATTCGTATTGACGAGATAAATCGTAGGATCGTCAGGTAATTGTTTCTTTATAAATACTTTATCCATTTGCTTTTTTAAGTTTTTGGAGAAAAAGAAGTTGTGATGATTAAGTTGTGGATAGCTCTTCTTGACGCCAATATGAAGAACTAAACCTGAACTGGATGGTTCAAATTTCTTCTCAAGTTTTTTCGTGAACTTCGGATCACTATCGATCATCTTCTGATAAAACGGAATTACTTCCATATTGGAAACAAAGTAGTCTGCTTCTACTATTTCCCCGCTTGCCAGTTCCGCACCAATAACTCGGTCGCCTTCTGCCTTCATTTTCCGAACACCCATCCCTGTATGTAGCTTGACGCCTACTTCTTCCGCCAGTTGAATCAGTGCATTGGCTAAATGATGCATTCCACCAGGCACATACCAACAACCTTGAGCATGTTGCATGTAGACCATCATATTCAAAATAGCGGGTGCATCGTAAGGAGAAGAACCAACATATTTAATAAAATACGATAGCATATCGCGTAGATGGGGGTTACGTACACGCTCGTCAATTGCCTCATGCACAGTAGAGAACAGGTCAAAGCCTTTAATGGACTTTAGCGCGCCATGATGTTTAATTACTTCATATGTCGAATCTAATCCCTCTTTGAAGTAACCCGCTTCTGTCATGTCATATAGACCTTTAGAGTAGTGCAGGAACTTCTGATAATCTCTCATATCTCTGCGTGATAAATGAGGATTCATCTGTTCCATTTTTTGCAAGTCACCATATAAATCAAGCACTTTTCCATCAGGGAAAAAAGAACGCCATTCACGTTCCAATCTGTGGATTTTAACGTAATCTGACATACGCTTCCCACTGTCCGTAAATAGCTTCTCGAAAATATGCGGCATCGTCAATATGGAAGGACCCAAATCGAAACCGAAACCATCTTGCTCTAAGCGATTTAACTTTCCACCCAGATGATTGTTTTGTTCATACAAGGATACGGAATAATCACGTTGGGCTAATGATATTGCAGCTGATAGTCCCCCTAAACCTCCCCCGATTACAACTACGCGTTTTTGATTGTCCAACATAAAGGTCCACTCTCCTTTTTACAAGCTTGCACGGGCTACCAGCTTGGTCATTTCGACCGCCGACACGTAATTTTTCTGAGTAAAACAATCATATTCACTTTTCCGTACACTGTTTAAAATTCCTCTGTAGATATACGCTGAAGATAATACAGGAAAACGACTATCTTCATCGAATTCTCCAATATGCTGTGTAAAATTGTCATACAGGAACTCCGCACGCTTCGCGAGATATTCCCACATAGTCACAAATCCTTTTGTGACTTGACCTTCAGACAATAGCAACTCGTTGTACTCATAACGTTCCATTTCATCTTGTGGTAAATAAATACGACCTATTTCGCGATAATCTTCACCAACATCGCGAAGAATATTTGTCAACTGCATCGCAATCCCAAGATCTTCCGCCGCGCGATTCAAGTTAGCTTTCGTATTACTTGCGATAATTGGTAACAGCATCTTTCCTACAGAACCCGCCACATATTTACAGTACGTTTCCAATGAACTTAGATTCGGTGGCCTCATAAAATGAATATCCATCCGCTGCCCTGTCAGTTGCTCGTAAAACGGTTGTATATCCATATCGAAGCGGTTGAATACATCACGCATAGCCCTCCATAATGGATGATCTACATCCTGACCTTTTGCAAAATGAGTGAGCTCATCCAGTAACCGATCTAGCGCAATTAGTTGTAATCCACTTTCCCTATTTTCATCCACACTATCATCTGCAATTCGACAAAAAGCGTAGATAGCATATACTGCACGCGCTTTGTCTTCGGGCAGATTGGAAAAGGCATAATAAAAGCTCTTTGAATGATACTTAATGATCTTTTCACAATAAGCATAATCTGAAGCAATAGTCGTTGGCCGATTGGTCAGCATATGAATTCTCCTCTCAAGTTGCTTGGAATAATATACCTCTGTCGTCATGCATAAGTTCCTCTGTCGCAATTCGCGCCGAAAGGAGAACAATCGGTACGCCTGCGCCTGGATGCGTACTACTACCAGTAAAGTATAGGTTTTCACAGTGTGTCGCTTTGCTTTGTGGACGTAAGTGATTACTTTGGCTAAGTGTTGGTTGCAATCCGAATGTTGCACCATTTTGTGCGTTGAAACGTTCTTCAAAGTCTTGTGGTGTCATGAAACTTTCCGATACTATTTCATTTTCCACGTTTTCAAAACCTTTTACTTTCTTCAATGCTTCAAGGACATAGTGGCGATAGTGCTGGATTGTTTCTTTATCCCAGTCGTATTGTGAACAAGAACGATCCGAAACCGGTACCAGAATATACAAACCGTCTTTACCTTCCGGTGCCAAAGTCGGATCCAATTTAGAGCCAATATAAACATAGAATGATGCTTCTTCTAATTTCTTTCCGGTGAAAATATCATCCAAGTTTTCTTTTAACTTTTCATTGAAAATAAAGTTGTGAGCTGTCTTTACTTCTTCATATTTCTTATCCATTCCTAGGTACATCAAGAAACATGAACATGAGTATTTCATATTATCAATTTTTTTATCTGTGTATTTCCCTTTAGACGGAACATCTTTTACCAAGTTTTTCATCGCGTAAGGGAAGTCGGCATTACACATTACATAGTCTGATTCAATAAATTCACCAGCTACTTGGATTCCTTTTGCTTCTCTGTTTTCGATAACAATCTCTTCAACTGACGTGTTGTAATGTACTTTTCCTCCAAGTTCTAAGAATAAGCGCTCGAGCGATGATGCCATCGTATACATTCCGCCTTTAATAAACCATACGCCGTAGAGAAATTCGATCATTGGAATCATCGTATATAATGACGGACCACTATACGGAGAAACGCCAATATATAATGTCTGGAAGCTGATCATCTGCTTCAGACGTTCATCTTTAATGTACTTGCTCATAAATTCATCTGCGGTGTCAAATGTCTTCAGCTTTAAACCTTGTTTAAGTACGGATAAATTGTAGAAATCTGATGGTTTACGGAATGGTTTCTGCAAGAAATGCTCTTTCGCAACAAGGAAGCGTTTATAGATGACCTGTAGGTATTCAAGGAATCCTGCTGCATCATCTTCACTTATCCCTTCAAAGACTTCTATTAATTTTGATAATTCCGCGGAAATTTCATAGTGATCTTGCGGTTTATCTCCAAAATATACGCTGTACATAGGATCCAACCGTTCCATTGGAATATAGTCGTCCGGGTCTTTTCCGCATAGGTAAAATATTTCTTTATACAGATCAGGCATCATAACAATTGTCGGCCCTAGATCAAATTGATAGCCGTCTTGTTCAATACGGTGCATCTTACCTCCAGCCATGGATTCCTTTTCAAAAAGCTCTACTTGATAACCTGCGTGTTGAAGTCGAATAGCACTGGCTAATCCTGCTACACCTGCCCCAATTACATGTACTTTTTTCTTCATTTTCAACATCTCCTCACTTCTATATCGAAACAAACCTTATACAAGAATACATATTAAATGGAATAATAGCGTTTTTATACAAATAACCTTATACAATGGTTATACACTATTATTGAAACTTACACAAGCGATAGAATGTGTGTTTTAAAAATTACGCGAAAATGCCTCTAATCTTATAAAAGATCAGAGGCATTTCTGTATAATCATAAATGGATTTATATAGATATAGACTTGTAGGAACTTGCTTGATTACGCAGTAAGACGAATATAAAGTTAGGAGAAAGTTAGTGTTTATCGATATTGTAGTGAAATGTTTTCTGCTTTCAAAAGCTACTGCATTTATGAAAGACAAAATGGATATTCAGTTAAACATGCACAAATCACTACCCAGCTACCGTTTAAGACCATTGACGGGTACGAATTCCACACCTTCCGCCACAGCCTCTTCCAAGTATATAGATAGCCTGTCCAACATGTAGGCTGGTGCTTCGTCATCTGCTCCTCGGTTGGTACCGTCGTCATGCAATAGTACAATAGAGCCTTCAGCTGGTGTGTTGCGCAAACCTTTTAGTAATCCTGATTTACAACTCTCTATTTTCCAGTCTTGAAAGACATGTGACCAAAGTATAATTTGATAGGGTTTGGTGACGAATAGTGTTGCAGCATTCAGAAGGCCCCATGGCGGTCTGTATAATATTGGCGATTCACCCGTAACATTAACGATGGCACGGTGAGTTTCTTTAATTTCATGTGATAGTTGAGATGGTGTTAATAGCCAGCTAGATGTGTGACGATCATGATGAATACCGATTTGATGGCCTTCCTTATGCATACGTTCGACAACGTTGGGATACTGCCGTACGTTCTGACCTAATACAAAAAATGTTGCTTTGATTTGATAGCGTTTGAGTAAATCAAGCAGTTGCATTGTATACACAGGATGGGGACCATCGTCAAACGTTAATGCAATCCCTTTTCGTTCATCTAACTGTTGCGTGATACGATAGCGAGTTTTTAGGATCAACGCAGTTGCCCCCATGCCATAGGCGAAAGGAAGAAGTGCAATTACTCCTGCGATCCAGGCTAAATTCTGTTTTTTCATACTAGTCCACTTCCTTTTTCTTTAGTATAGAGTGTATGTGTTCATAATTCAAAACTATCTCCATGTGTTTATTTATATCTGACCACTTAAATTAATTATAAATTGACTCTTTTTAAAGCATCAGATTGCCTTTATTCTAAATTTACTACTTTTATACGTGAGGAAGGTTCAGATCATGCAAAAAACACAGAGCTATCCAGCACAACGAACGAAGACGTTTGATCTAATATTGACGTCCATGCTTGCATCACTCGTGTTCGTCGCTACGCTTTTACTTAATATTAAGCTGCCTCTAGGAAACGGTGGATTAATCCATCTCGGTACCGCCATGTTGTTCATTGTCTCCATTTTATTTGGACCGAAGAAAGGTATGATAGCAGGAGCTGTCGGAATGGGCTTGTTTGACCTCGTCAGTGGATGGGCATTATGGGCACCTATCACTATCCTGACACGCGGCTTGCAAGGGTATATCGTAGGTAAAATTGCTTGGTCAAACGGTCGTAAAGGAACAAGCTTTAAGTTCAATCTACTCGCCATGCTAGCGTCCATACCATTCACTATTGCAGGCTATTATATCGGAGAAAGTATTCTGTATAACAGTTTGATCATCCCGCTCGCTTCCATTCCAGGCGACCTGGTTCAATGTGCAGTAGGAATCGCCATTGCCGTTCCCGTCTGCGCTATGTTAAAAAAGGTTTCGCTATTCAAATAAATAATATAATCATGATCTGCAGTATTTCACACGCTACTGTTCATTTTAAATCCCAAAGTTCACTTCATTAGGTCATGATCGTCAAATATTACCAACGTGTATAAATATGAAAATAGCGGTTTAGGACAAAAGAAATAACCTGTCTGGAGTGATCCTAGACAGGTTATTTCTTTTGCCGCTTTATATTACTGCTTCATATTCACGAATACACTTTTCACTTCCGTGTAATTCGCTAAACCATATTCTCCGCCCATTTCGCGGCCAATACCCGATTGCTTATAACCACCGAATGGCATAGTCTCCCACTCAAGGCCGAAGTCATTTATCCAGACAGTACCAGACTGCAACTTGCTTGCGATATAATGTGCTTTTTTGACATTTTCTGTCCACACACTTGCCGCCAAGCCATATTCACTATCATTAGCACGCTGAATTGCTTCTTCTACTGTATCAAAGACGAATAGTGATAAAACAGGACCAAAGATTTCTTCACGAGCGATTGTCATATCATCTTTCACATCTGCAAACACGGTGGGTTGTACGAAGAAACCTTTTTCATGCGCTTTTTCGCCTCCAGCTACTAGACGTGCACCTTCTTCTTTACCTTTTTGGATATATTCCAATACCGTTTTCTGTTGCTTAGCAGATACGAGCGGGCCCATTTCCGTAGATGGATCCATTCCTGGTCCTACTTTTAACGCTTTCGCTTTAGTAGCTAACGCTTCAACAAATTGATCATACAAGCTGCGATGGATATACGCGCGAGTACATGCACTACAGTTTTGTCCATGATTGTACATAGTTCCTGCAAATACACCTTCGATAGCTTCTTCCACATCTGCATCTTCCAATACGATAGAAGGTGATTTCCCACCAAGTTCAAGTGTGATGCCTTTCATCTGATCTGCAGCAGACTTCATTACTTGTTTCCCTACTGCAGTAGATCCTGTAAATGCTACCTTGTCTACCTTTTCATGTGTGATTAAAGCATTACCTGCTACACTTCCGGCACCTGGTAATACGTTAACAACGCCGTCCGGGAAGCCGGCTTCTTTAAATAGGCGAGCTGCATAAAGTAACGATAATGGTGTTTCACTTGCTGGTTTGATAACTACTGTACAGCCTACTGCGAGCGCAGATCCAAGTTTCCATGCCGCCATTGCTAGAGGGAAATTCCAAGGAATTACTTGCCCTACCACACCAACTGGCTCATGCACGATATAGTTAAGGTAGTCAGGAGATACTTGAACAGTTTGTCCAGTAATCTTTGTTGCCCAGCCTGCATAGTAACGGAAATGCTGTACAGTACCGTCTACGTCGTCAGCCAATGCCACTTCGTATGGTTTGCCGTTGTCTAATGCTTCAAGCTGTGCCAGTTCTTCACGATTCTCGTCAAGTAAATCTGCAAACTTGTAGATCAAATGAGAACGTGTTGCCGCGTCCATCTTTGTCCATTCCCCTTCATCGAATGCTTTACGAGCAGCTTCCACCGCCGTATCGACATCTTCGGGCTGTGCTTCACTTACTTTGGCGATGACTTCTTCCGTTGCAGGATCAACTACATCAAAAGTTTTCCCGCTTTTCGCTTCTACATACTCTCCATTAATATAGAGTCCTTTTGTATGTTGTAAAAATTCCTTTACTTTAGGTTTTAGATCATAATTTACTTTCAGCATTCGTTACTACCTCCAATTCTTTTTTCAGTACGCCTAATCCATCCATCAAATCTTTAAGTTTTTGATCTTCTTCTTCATTTAATGGCAGACGTGGCAGACGGCAAGGTCCTCCTGCACAACCTTTAAGCTCCATTGCGCGTTTTGCGATTTGTACATATTTACCCGAACCTTCAAGGAACTCACATAGAGGCAATAATTCATCGTATAACTTCCACGCTTCATCCATATTTCCATCCTGCAAGGCATTATACAATTTCATCACATGACCCGGTACGATGTTTCCTGAAACGGAAATCCATCCTGTTGCACCAACTAAGAATGATTCAATCGCCAAGTCTTCTGAACCACAGAATACTTTTAGGAACCCTTCGCCTTGACGTGCAATATCGCGAGCTTTACCGATTCCACCGCTAGACTCTTTGATATGTGTAATATTTTCTACATCGCGACCCACACGCAAAATCGTTTCTGTGCTGATGTCTACGCCAGATGTGAACGGGTTGTTGTAAATCATAACCGGTATTTTAACGGATTCAGCTACCGCTTTGAAGTGTTCGTAGATTTCATCCTCTTTTGGATGAGCATAATAAGAGTTAATCAATAATGCTGTGTGTGCACCTGCTTTTTCTGCCTGCTGTGTGTATTCAATTGCATCCGCTGTTGTTTCAGCCGCTGTACCCACGATCAACGGAACGCGGCCATTGATTTGTTCCACTGCTACTTCTACTGCATTGAAACGCTCTTCTTTTGTTAAACTTACGAATTCTCCTGTACTTCCGTTAATCGCAATTCCATTAACGCCTTCTCCAATAAAATGCTCAATATTATTACGGAACCCGTCCCAATCAATCTCTTTCTGATTTAACATCGGTGTTACCAATACTGGAAAGATACCTTTTACTTCTGTCATTTTAAATTCCTCCAATTAGTGTTTTAGTTAGTTACATTTCCTATTTCACTTACATTACTTACGCTACTAGCTTCGCTTTCAAGCTCTTGCGTGTGCTCGCCAGGCTGGGTCCGCCAAATAAATTTGCCTGTAAACCCGTAAATAAGCGAGATAATGATGACTAAAAAGTTAAACCATAAGAATGGTAAATAACTCATCGTGGATACTCCGAGTGCTGCGGCCATGAATACGCCGCCATCCGACCAGGGAACCATAGCCGTAGTGACTGTTCCACCGGCTTCGGAGTTTCTTGACAGCACCCTGCGGTCGATATTCAATTTATCATAATTTTCTCCAGTAATTTTAGTGGCCGTAATCAATGAAACATAAGCTCCACCAAATGCGTTACCGAGAAGTCCAGCTAACATCGTGGTTACCGTTGCTTTACCGGGATTGTTTGCCCATTTGCCAAGGTAATTCCCTACTGCACGCAATACACCAATTCGTTCCATTAATCCGCCTACACCTAGAGCAAAAATGATCAATGCGATTACGTCTAGCATAAACACAATTCCGCCTCGATTTAATAAATTATCGATAAACGGTACGCCTGATTCAATCGTGTTACCCGCATACATAATATTGAATGCCTCGAGGAACGTCGCGCCTTGGAACAAAAATGCCCAGATTGTTCCTAAAAATGCACCGAACAAAATAACGGGAATTGAGGGCATTTTGAATACCAATAATAAAATGACAACTCCTGCTGGAATCAACATAAACCAGCTAATATTGAAATACTCTTCCAAAGAATCCATTGTGTTCAAGGCAGCTGATAGGTCTCCGTTCCCTTTGTAGAAAAGTCCTACAATTAAGAACAAGACAGCTGAAATTATCCACGCTGGCAGTGCGACGGTAAACATCGACTTAATATGATCGATAAGATCAACCTTTGACAGTGAGGCTGTCATAACCGTTGTGTCAGAAAGCGGTGACATTTTATCCCCTACATAACAACCCGAAATAACAGCACCTGCAACGAGCGGTAATGGGAATCCAAAACTTGCACCAATCGCCATCATGGCAATACCAGCTGTACCTGCCGATCCAAATGAAGTTCCTGTAGCAATCGAGGTTACTGTACAAATAATGAAAGCCGCCAATAAGAAAATACTTGGGTTAATGACTGATAATCCGTAATAGATAATCGAGGGGACAATACCGCCCGCTATCCAGGTACCTATTAACGCACCGACCGAAGTCAGGACGATGACAGCTTCCAGACCATCATTTACACCATTCAATAAACCATCCTGCATTTGCTTATAGCTATAACCAATCTTTAATCCTAAGCCTATAATTAGGAACCAAGTCGTCAATAGAGCCAGATGAATGGAAATGCCGAATACGACAATAAATGTCACCATAATTGCTCCAAATCCGATCAGCACAAACAATACTTCGGCCAAGCTGGGTAATCTCTTCTCCATTTTAAAACCCCCTGTGGTTTTACTAGACGTGGCTTTTAAGCTAAGATAAATCCTTTTGGTAATGGATCTTCAGGGTCAAGAATGAATTCATGCGAACCTGTTATGTAAGGCACGCCCTCCACCGAGAATATTCCCCTATCGCCTGGCACAGATTGAACCTCAATCTTGCTTTCGAATATACTCTGGTTGCTCAATGATTTTATAGTGCGCTGCTCTTTCACCGCCAAAGCGATGGTACTTTCTATGCCTGGCGAGCGTAAAATATAGCCGTCCTGTTCAAATGTAACCGATCGATACTCATGATCTGCAAGTTGCTCCTGTAAGATAATGCCGTCAAAAGCTTTCCGTTGTGACTTCAGCTCTTTTACCTTTACTGCTCCCCACTCCATAATCTCTGATAGCTGTCCCAATTGAAGAGATTCAATAATAGTAGGCAACGGATACACATAGAACCTGTGACCACTTGGTAGCTCCACATAAGAAGCCTCTAAATCACTCTCCAGCATTTTTCCTTCTGCTACTTCCATCTTGACAGCGGTTACTTCCTGTTGCTCTACCGACACTTTTACATGCCATATACCGTGAACGGTTTCCACCGTATATTGCCCATCGTTCTTCTGTTGCAAATGCCCTATTTCAAGCAATCCCCCAGTAGTGGCAAGAAGTGCTTCGTATTTAAAGTCGATCGCTTGCTGATGATGAAGAAACAATAACTGAAAATCCGCTGCGGCTGAAGGACCTACAATACAACCGTTCATTCCACGGTGTCCGCGGGGTTCGTTCAATAGTAAATTCTTTTCGGCTTCAAAGTGACTTTCTAACCTCTTTTGATTACTTTGTATATCCAGGCCTTCAAAGTAAAAAGGTGAATGCACTATAATACGGTACGCCTCTCCAAATACTTGTGTATCCATCGTACGGAACATCTTTTGTAGAATCATTCAGTTTTCCCACCTTCAATGATCCATTGGCGGAATGAGAAGGTACCCTTCCCGCAGAGGATCTTTTTCGTTGTAGTAAAAGCGGTGCATTCCCATGATCCATGCAGAACCGGTTACCTCAGGAATGACTCCAGCAACACCGCCTACTGTTATTTCTTCTAGAATGCGCGCTGTAAATAATGTCCCGACAATACTTTCATAAACAAAACGTTCATCTACTTTCAACTCATTTTTACTATGCAATGTCGCGAGTTTAGCAGAAGTTCCTGTACCACACGGTGAACGGTCGATGCCGCCAGGAGGTACAATGACCGTATTTTTTAAATCCGCTTCTGGATGAGTAGGATCAGTATAAAATTCGATATGTGTCAACCCATTAATGAAAGGAAACTCCGGATGAATAATTTCCTGTGTTGCATTGATTGCGTTGCGAATCTTAATTCCTTTACTGATAAGTGATGCCCCATTTTCTTCATTCAGCTGAAGATCTAGCGTACGGGCGTCAATAATGCCATAGAAGTTACCGCCGTAAGCGATTTCGCAAATGACATGACCCACATCCTCTACGTCCAACTCCACTGTTTTCAATAAGAAAGAAGGAACATTGACAAACGTAACTTCCTTCGCCACGCCTTTTTCTACTTTTACGGTAACATCCACTAAACCCGCCGGTGTATCTACTTTGATCATGGTATAGGGCTCTTTCACTTCTATCATGCCGGTTTCAATCAACGCGGTGCAAAAACCAATCGTGTCATGACCACACATCGGCAAGTAGCCCCCCGTTTCAATATAAATGACACCCACATCTGCATCGGGATGACAGGGGTCCGTCATAATTGCACCTGACATAACACCATGTCCACGCGGTTCATTCATGAGGAACATTCGTATCCAGTCATACTCTTTCTGCATGTATAGCATTTTTTCCGACATCGTATTGCCCTGCAAAGTAGGCATACCACTAATCAGCGTACGGGTTGGATTGCCTCCGGTGTGCGTATCTAACGTCGTAAACACTCGTTGGTACTTCATCAATGCACAACCCCCTGTCGAAAACGAACGAGACTTAACGGTTCAATCGGTATGCACGTTTCCTTATCGTTCAGCATTTCTTCTATTAACTTTCCTGTAACCGCCGCTAGGCTAATTCCATCACCTTCATGACCCGCCGCAATATAATAGCCAGGGATATGTTCGACTCTTGAGATAATCGGCAAATGGTCTTCTGTCCATGGCCGTAAGCCTGCATACGTACGAATGACAGTCATATCGGCCATCTGAGGATAAAAGCGCAATGCACGTTTGGCGATTTGACGAATCACTTTATAGTCTACTTTTGTATTGAAGCCGACAAATTCACGACTGCTGCCAATCAAAAAGTTCTGCGCTTCCGTCGGTTCAAAGACAAGCGCTACACCATACTTTTCCGTCAGCGGATCCACTGAACGTTCACCGCCGAACTTCGAGATTAAGTAACCGAACTCCATAACTTTCCGTAATCCCACAGGCTGTTGTCTCGATGCGACAATTAATTGACCTTTCCTAGGTACAATTGGGATATCCAGATCTAGCATTTGTCCAATTAACGGTGCCCAAACACCTGCTGCATTCACTACACGCTTGGCAGTGAATTGTCCGTTTGTCGTCTCTAGTAAGAACTCACCTGAAACATTCCGTGACATATTCGTTACTTCCGTGTTTTTATGAATGATCGCTCCTTGCTTTTCAGCACTGTGGAACATGGAAAATGTCATCATATAGGGATTAACAGTGGAATCCGTCTTGCATTCCAATCCACCGTATAAATCATCTGCAAAATATTTTGATTCATTTCGTAAGTCTTGACGATCTAGCATCTTGAAGCTTAAGCCCGCTTCTACTTGCTTTGACACCCATTGATTTGCAGCTTCCATCTCTGCATCATTCTCACAAACTAAAATACTACCTGGATTGCGATATTCAAATGAAAGCTCCAAATCTTTATCTAATTGATGAACCAATTCCTGACTTTTCAAAGACATTTGACTGTCGAAACCGGGATCTTTATCAATCGCCAGTATATTTCCATCACATTTTGAGGAAGTGCCACTCGCTAGTTCGTTCTTTTCAAGCACTGTAATCTCCAAGCCTGCTTTAGAACCGTAGTACGCAATGGCGGCTCCCATAATTCCCCCACCAATTACAACGATATCGCTATGTTGTATTCCTTTCACAGGACTCCTCCTCTCGATTGCCTATTCACTTTTATATAATGCAAGAACCATGCCAACTTTACAATCCAACATTTATGTGACAGTTTATTAACCATAAAAACCCTAATGTATGGTAGCGCTTTCTATTTGCGGAATCTTCTACTACCAATTTATTTTTGGAAGGTCGTTTACTGCAACTATTGAATTTTCAGGCAATAAGTGTAAAGTATTATATACACTGTATAAAATACTGACATTGGAGTGACCAAAATGTTGAAATACATTCACGATTTCATTACAGATATTATGAAAAAAGACTTTCTCATTGTGAACGGAAACACAAGCGAGGAAATGATTAAACAATATATGACAAACTCTCCATCTACACAGCTGTTTATTAAACAAGCACAATACTACCTACATGTACGCTTGCACAAAAATCAACTCCGTTACGAAAATTCACCGATCCTATCTTTAGGTATTCCAATCAGTGAAGTATCCAAGAAGTTTTCCCATGTTGAATTCTTATTATGTCGTGACGCGCAAGGTGAAATTACAGGTTATATAAAAGCTGAACAATTCATTGATAAGTTGATAGAACAACACGAAAAGACATTGGCGTATTTGCAGACCGTCCTTTATACAATCGACGAATCTTGCACCGTGATTGATCAAGATGCCAATGTATTGTACTGGACCAAAGGAGCGGAGTCTTTATTCTCTCTCAAAGAAAAAGACGTAATAGGTAAACCCATTACAGACTTTTTTGATACGAAGCACTTGGAGATACTACACACGTTACAAAATGGATCCTCAGTGCGTCATTCGCAACATCATGCACGCAAGGATCTCGTAGTGCTAATCAACTCCAACCCTATTTATCACAGGGATCGTATAATTGGCGCCGTCGTATCAGAAACCGATATAACAAGCCAGATCCGAATGAATGATGAGTTGTACGCGACTTCCGAGAAACTGTTCTTGCTTGAAGAAGAGGTACGGAAAAGTGCATCTAGCCATAATCCTTTCGATTATATAAAAGGAAACAGCGATAAACTCAAGCAGACAATCAACATGACTAAAAAGGCGGCTACTACGGATGCCAGCATTTTGCTGTACGGAGAGAGCGGTGTAGGAAAGGAACTGTTCGCTAAAGCGATACATAATTTAAGAGAGTCGCAGAACGCACCATTCGTCGCCATAAACTGTGGAGCAATACCTGAGAGCCTATTTGAAAGTGAAATATTCGGTTATGAAAAGGGAGCTTTTTCAGGCGCTGACCAGCGCGGGAAAAAGGGAAAGATTGAATTAGCCAGAGGTGGTACTCTTCTATTAGATGAAGTAGGAGAAATGCCACTCGATATGCAAGTGAAATTCCTCCGGGTCCTCCAAGAGCGTAGATACTATTCAGTGGGTGGTACAAAAGAGATTGAGGCTGACTTTCGCATTGTCGCCGCCACCAACCGCGATTTAAGGGAGCTTGTAAGCGAAGGTTCTTTTAGGGAAGACTTGTATTATCGCCTGAATGTTGTCAACGTGAAAATCCCTGCACTGCGCGAACGGGCGGAGGATATCATAGAGTTGACCCATTACTTCCTTTATGAATTCTCCATTAAGTACAACCGGCAGATCAATAGTATTTCGCAAGTAGTTATGCAAGCGCTTCTCCAACATAACTGGCCGGGGAATATTCGGGAACTCCGTAACGCTATTGAACGCCTAGTCGTATTCTCTGATAAAGGTCTCGTCAATGTTCAAGACCTCCCCCCTGAAGTCATTGAAAATACCAACTCACTGGCTGTGACCAATATGACGAAACCTGTTCAAACAGAAAGTGCGCCACTCATAGAACAGATGCAGAACTTTGAACGCAAGTTGATTGTACAGGAGTTGGAAAAGGCAAACGGAAATAAATTACAGTGTGCAAAAAACCTAGAAATCACCCGTGCCACTTTGTACAATAAAATGCACAAATTAGACATACCTTTCTAAAACTTCTTTCATTGGCATGATTCTTGCATATTAGTTAAGCAGTAAACTAGCAAGGAGTGAACATACATGTCCGAAAAAGATATAATTATTTGCAGATGCGAAGAAGTTACTTACTCCGATTTAAAAGAAACAGCCAAAAGATTTCAATGCACACCGAGAGAACTTAAATTACGTACGCGTGCAGGTATGGGCTATTGCGGAGGAAGAACTTGCCGCAACGCCGTAGACAGCATAGCGCTTGAAAGTACAGAACGGGATGAATCACAAATCACATTAAAATATCAACCTCCAATCAGACCCGTAAGTTTCAGCAAATTAGGGGAGGTTTTCGAATGAGTCAGCGAATTGTAAACCACCCAGTACTCGGAACACTAGACGAATCACAAAGCATCACATTTACATTCGACGATGTAGAATACCAAGCGCTTCATGACGAATCAATTGCCGCTGCCCTGCTGGCTAACGGTATTAGAACGTTGCGCCATCACGAAGAAAGCGGTTCTCCTAGAGGCATTTACTGCAATATTGGTCACTGCTTTGAATGCCGAGTAACCGTAGACGGTGTACAAGGTGAACGAGCATGTCTAACACCGATCAAACAAGGAATGCGGGTCGTAAGCGGTGGTAAATTACTGACAGACGTACGTGATTGGAGGACCAATCATGGAAAATAAAACCATCATTATTGGTGCGGGACCAGCCGGATTAACTGCGGCCATCACGATTGCATCACGCGGTCACAGTGTACTAGTTATCGACGAATATATGAAACCTGGTGGACGCTTACTCGGTCAGCTATACGAAGAGCCTAATGGTAACTGGTGGAACGGTATCGTAGAATCCAACAAACTACATCAACAGGCTAAGGAACTGGGTGTCGATATTAAGCTACACACACCCGTCTCTAACATCGAGTTGCAGGACGGAATTTGGAGCGTCCATACAGATGTAGACATTTATGAAACTACTCATTTATTGCTGGCGACAGGGGCCGCGGAAAGTCCTCTTCCCATTAAAGGTTGGACGCTTCCGGGAGTCATGTCAGTCGGAGCTGCACAAGTTATGACCAACGTGCATCGCGTAAAACCCGGAGATCGTGGCGTCATTATCGGTGTGAATGTCTTATCATCTGCAATTGCAATGGAACTGAAAATGGCAGATATTGATATCGCTTGTATTACATTGCCCGTTTCCAATACCGTAAATGAAAAGTTCGGACAGCCACTAGAAGTTATGAACTCACTTCTGCATGTTTCACATATGGCTCCTTCTGCATTTATTAAAATGGGAAGTAAACTGATGAAAAATGACTTTTTCAAACAACTTGGTATTACATTCTTTCCTAAAAATGGCGTGAAAATGTGGGATATACCGATTATGTTACGAAAAGCAGTTACTGAAATCATTGGCGATGAACAAGTCGAAGGTGTGAAAGTCTCTACGATCAATGCAGCCGGTGAAGTGATTCCTGGCACTGAAGAGGTTATTGGAGCGGATTTCGTATGTATAGCCGGTGGTTTGTATCCTCTAGCGGAATTAGCAGCTGTCGCTGGATGTCCTTTCTATCACATAGAAGAACTTGGTGGATATGTCCCATTGCATAACGAACGCATGGAATCCACCCTTCCCGGGCTTTATGTTGCGGGGAACATCACGGGTATTGAAGGAGCTAAAGTTGCCATGAGTCAAGGGCAAACTGCGGGTCTCTCTATTGTCAACAACTTGGAGAATGGCACACTGGAAAATGACTTAATTTCCTCGATACAGGATACTGAGCATACGAGAGAGAATGCCTATATTCAATTTCATCCTGAAATCGGTCATGGTAAGAATAAGCTTCAGAAGTATTGGGATGAATACCATGCAGCGGTGACAACATAATTTTTCCAAACGAAAAAGCTCTACTGCGAAGTACATCGCAGTAGAGCTATTCAACATCTACACTATTAGCTATGAACTGTTTCTTTTTCGAGCTCATTTTCTGTTAGCTTCAATATCTTAGAAGTAGAAGCATGCATGTCCTTCAATAACTCAGGATGTTCTGCTAATGCTTTACCATATGAAGGAATCATTTCTTTCAATTTTGGCTCCCAATCACTTACTTGTCCCGGGAAGCACTTGTTAATCAGATCCAACATAACTGCTACTGCAGTGGATGCTCCAGGCGAAGCTCCAAGCAATGCTGCAATGGAACCGTCCTTATCCGTTACAAGTTCTGTACCAAATTGAAGTGTACCTTTGCTATCTGGAGTATCCTTGATAACTTGCACACGTTGGCCTGCAGTCCATAAATCCCAGTCTTCACTCTTCGCATCCGGAATAAATTCACGCAGTTCATTGATACGTTGTTCTTTTGTTTGTACCACTTGTTCTACCAAATACTTAGTCAATGACATATTCTTTGCACCACATGCTAGCATAGTCGTTAAGTTATTGGGTTTCACAGAACCAATAAGGTCCATCATGGATCCTTCTTTCAAGAACTTCGGTGTGAATCCTGCGAAAGGACCGAATAGCAAGGACTTCTCACCATCAATATAGCGAGTATCCAAGTGCGGAACGGACATTGGCGGTGCACCGACTTTTGCTTTTCCGTATACTTTTGCGTGATGTTTTGCAATTACATCTGGATTTTTACAGACCATGAAGACACCACTGATTGGGAATCCACCGATATGTTTACTTTCAGGAATACCTGTTTTCTGTAGCAATGGAAGACTTCCGCCTCCGCCACCAATGAAAACAAATTTAGTTTTATGGAATTCAAGCTTACCATCTTTATTATTCTTTATTTTTAATTCCCATTCGCCATCACTTGTACGTTTGATATCTTCTACTTGATGACCGTAGTTCACTTCAACGTCCACTTTTTGCATATGCTCAATTAACATACGCGTCAATGCACCGAAGTTTACGTCTGTACCTGTGTCGATTTTTGTTGCAGCAATCGCTTCATCAACAGTACGGTCTTGCATGATCAACGGAATCCATTCTTTTAGTTTTTCCGGATCATCGGAAAACTCCATTCCTTGGAATAGTGGATTTGCTGTCATAGCTTCAAAGCGTTTCTTCAAATACGTCACATTGTCTTCACCTTGTACAAGACTCATGTGTGGCAGTGGCATAATAAATTGCTCAGGGTCTTTAATCAACTTTTTTTCTACTAGATGCGACCAAAACTGCATAGATAATTGGAACTGTTCATTTACTTTAACCGCTTTTGTGATATCTACAGTCCCATCCGGCTTTTCGGAAGTATAGTTCAGTTCACATAAAGCTGCGTGTCCTGTTCCCGCATTATTCATCTCATGCGAGCTCTCTTCACCCGCTTTATCTAATTTCTCGAATAACGAGATATTCCAGTCAGGCGCTAATTCTTTAAGCATTGTTCCTAGCGTCGCACTCATAATTCCGGCGCCAATTAATATAACATCTGATTTAGTTTGTCTATTACTCATTTTGACCTTCCTTATATGTGAAATTTACAGAAACGTAAATGTTCCTAAATAAGGCGTCACAGCATACATGGCGCGTACTAGGAGCACTTTATTCTGTCTCAGTTTAACCATACATCTACTACCATCTTTTCTATTATACATCAAATATAATTAGGTTTAAAGGGACTTGTTTATTTATCAGGATAAAGCCGGTAATATGTCGGAATTTTGAACCACTTTATGGATTCCAGTGAATTCATGGTTGTTTTCACGTCAATAAGTCTTCTGAGATCACTTTGAACCCTTCAATGATTGTGTCCTCTTCTACTTCAATCAAAATACATTGCTTGCCATCATAGTTAACTTGTTTGACATATTTCAGGTCTTGTGGACTAATTGAAATGTTTGCTACTTTGGTTTCGATCTTAATCGATTTCGACGTATAACTTGGTACGATGTGTGTTGCTTTCATTTCATAAGAGGTATCATCCACTACGGTCTGGAAAGCTGTTTCTACTGCTTCTGTATTAACGTAGTCAACACCGCTCATTTTCAACACACGCTCTACTTGCTTCGCATCGATTGCTGGTGGCTCTTCCGGTTCTTCCTCTTCTTCATCCACTACAGTTAATCGGTAGATTGCTTCATATACATTTCCTAGTGTTTCCGTATCTACTTCACCGCCGACTACTTGTTTGACAATCTCCTCGAAAACGGCCTTATCGTCGGCAGCGGTCACCACTTCTTCACCATTCAGGACATTCTCTATGAACGCATAATCGGGTTTATTCGCTTTACCCGCCGAATATAGTACATGATTGACATCAGCTGAATTGTCCGTGAAGCAAGGGAATAAAAAGCCGCCTATTGGTGACGCAAGATTAATGATGGGATCGAGCATCGTATTCGATTTGAATTCACGCTCTTGGAAATCAAATATAATGGAGCGCTTCGGCAAGTCTGTATGATTCATACTGCACAAAATAAACGGTGTGGTAAACACTTCATCGCGCATATCAATTTCAGTTTCCTCACTGTTACGCTTAGTCTTCTTAAAGTAGTTTCCACGAATAAATGTCACGACGAGATCTTTTTCATATTGGACATCTTGCACCATCTTCAGTGCTAGATGTTGCATTTCCTCTTTCCATTCATCGGCTTCTTCCGCTTGCAATCCTTCATACAATAGTTTTTGTGCGTGATGATCGTTAGTCTCTTCATCTTGACGTTCGAACTTCACTTCAAATAACTTCATACCTAGTTTACCACCAAGCACTTTTTTGAAATTGGTCATAAACAGTTCCTGTTGCTCACGGTCAAGCAAAGCAAAAGCCTGACTTTCTTCATGGTAAATCTCATTGCTTTCCTGCCTAATATAGACATGGTAAATATCAGTGATCGTCAAAAGATCAGTATCTAATTTAAATCGTTTACGAATATCTGCAATATCACTTTTATTCATTTCGTGTTCCCACTTCCTAACTGATTTAAATAAATTTAATCACTACGTCGGATGACGCTTCTATACACGTGCATAAAAAAATAAAATTTTCACACATACTTATCCACTATTCGGGTACACAATGAAGTGAGACTAAAAAATCAGACAAGGGGTAGTGATTTCATGTCAGAAAAACTATTTACATCCACAGCAACCGCTAACGGAGGAAGAGAAGGCCATGTAGTATCCTCCGATAAAGTAGTAGAATTCGATACGGCAATGCCGGGAACAAAAAGAGCAAAAGAATTAGAGAACTCAACCAACCCTGAACAATTATTTGCTGCAGGTTACGCAGCTTGTTTCGATAGCGCACTTCAACTTGTAGCAAGCAAAGAACGCGTTAAGTTTTCATCAGAAGTCACTGCAAACGTCAGCTTGTGCAAAGATGAAACAGACGGTGGTTTCAAACTAGAAGTTGAATTACAAGTAACCGGTAGAGACATTGAAAAGACAAAGCTTGAAGAGCTAGTGGAAAAAGCACACCACGTCTGCCCATATTCCAAAGCAACTAGGGGTAATATTGAAGTGACACTTACTGTACTTTAATTCTGCATCTAAAAATAACAGGATAGGCTGTGCTGGAAATCGTGAATACACGACATCTAGCACAGCCTTTTAATTCACCGGAAGATACTTTCTATTTTTCCATTCCCTCCATTAATTTCACAATCGCAGCAGAAGTCTGCATAATCTGCTCTTTATTCGATATAGTAGCTACCCCGTCACCCTTCTGCTCACCGTAATCACCAAAACCTGCGTGATTACCACCTTCTATTTCGATGAACTTCGAATCACTAGGCATACTAGACTTGGCCGCCTTAATAGCCTTCGCATCCGCCACCTCATCATGACTCGCCCGAATCGACAACACATCCACCGACGTTTCACTCAAATCCGTGTGGCTTCCAGGATAAGAAGCCAGCAACACGAGCGCAGAAATCTTTTCATGACGGGATGCATAATCCGATGCTGTCACACCGCCTAAAGAATGACCCCCTATTAACCATGTATCCATTTGAGGATGATTACGGATCACCTTATCTGCCCGATCAGGGGAGAAGATTGCCATCTTGAGCGGCAAGTGAGGAATGATTACAGTATAGCCTTGTTTAGCAATCTCCTTGGCCATCGGTGCGTATGCTTCGGCTTCTACTTTTGCACCTTGATAGAAAATAAAACCTATGTTTCTCTTATTTGAAGTAGGCTCAAACACTAAGTCTTTACCATTTGTCACGGTTACATCTGAATCTGACTGCAAATTTTCTTCCGCGTAAGACTGCGCTTTATAATAAGAACTAGTAAACAGGAAGAACCCAACTGCAATCATTAACAGGAAAATACCTAGCCCGATAAATAACTTGAATTTCCATGTCCTCTTTTTTTTCATACTTGATCCTCATTCCAGTTTATTTCTTCACAATATCGATGAAATGTTTTAACACTCTAGCCGTCAATCCCCAAACTGTATAAGTACCATACTCGTAAAACCATTCCTCAAGTGAATGGCTTCGAAATTTATACTGATCTCCGTTCATAATCTTCTCAAATGGGAAATTATCCGGCGGAGCTACTTCAATCGATACCAAATGCATATACGGTTCATGTTCCATCAACCACTTGAGCGGAATAGTAAATACCTCTTCCACCTCTTCTTTATTATAACTTCGAATGATTTCATGATAATCAATTACCGCTACGAACGGATAGACGACGAATGAAGGAGACGCAATATACGGGCTTAACTCTTCTATCATCTGTACCGTCTTCGGATCAATCCCGAGCTCTTCGTGTGTCTCCCGTAAAGCTGCTTCCATAGGGGATGCATCCGTTATATCGATTTTGCCGCCAGGAAAACTGATGTCGCCCGGCTGTTTCCTCATCGTGAAGGCACGCACCTCAAATAGCACATGCCATTCCCCTTCCGCTTCTACTAACGGAATGATTACAGCGGAACGGAACGCGGTTTCTTCTCCAATGAATAAAGATTTATTTTCATACAACTTATTTTGTAGTTGATCCAAGTCCATGAAGTCCCCCACCTCAGCGTTTTATCCTATCGTATCATTATCAGACGAATCGTTAAAGAAATAAAAGGAGCTACCCTGTTAGAGCAACTCCTCGTTCTATATATACGTTAGCGCTTCACTAATTTCCCCTGCACTACATAGCGTTTATCTTTACTATTCACCGAGTTATTGCAAGTGGACAGTGTCACAATTCGATCATCTGCCCCTACTTCAACAGGCATATCAATCAGAGAACGTGATTCCACTTCCTCGAGAAAGTCAGAAAATTGTTCGTCCGTCTGAAAATCTGTTTCGATATAGTAAAAGTCAATCGTCGTTTCATATGCTGCAAACACTTCAATATCATACCCTTCATACAATGTATCGACATAAATAACGGGATGTTCGTCTGCATAGTCTTGATCACCAAATTTCTTCAAACTACCGAACATCGTATCATTTCTCATTGCATGACCATAGAGGACCGTGTTGCGGCTCATATCCGTAATATCATTCCGATAATCCATAAAGACACTGCCTGCGCGACTATTTTCTCGTGTGAAGTTACGATTTAAATAAAAATCATTGTCTTCAGCCTGCAAGATCGGGTTATGCAAATTGGTTCCTTCTACTGAAATCCAACCCACGATATCTTGATTCACCTTATTCAATTCTTCAAACTGCGGACGCATCGAATAGTCATTCGATGCGTCTTCTTTAACATCTTCTGTTACAGCAACCTGAACCGTGTTTTCCAACGCCTTCTCATACATCTGTTGCGTCTCCTTCAATGAGCTGGCTGATTCCACGTATGTATACAAATACTGCACGAGTAAATAGCCTGAGTAGAGAAAGACTGCTAGATAAACGAAAGGCATGAGTTTCGACAGGCGTTTCTTCATCAGCTTACCTCCTAAATACCAAGAGACATCATATAAAGACCTAATTCGTCATCTTCCTTAAACACGGCGTTGACTCCATATACTTCTTTGATGACATCCTTTGTAATGATCTCACGTGGCGGCCCTTCTGCAATGATTCGACCATTCTTCATCATAATGATCACATCACTGTAACGAATCGCCTGATTGATATCATGCAATACCATGACAATCGTCAATCCATAATCTTCATTCAGTGATTTCACGAGCTCTAATAATTCAATTTGATAATAAATATCTAAGTATGTTGTTGGCTCATCCAAGCAGAGTATTTCTGATTGCTGTGCCAATGCCATCGCAATCCATACACGCTGACGCTCCCCACCCGATAATGCTTCTAAGTCTTTATGGCGTTTGTCGGTCAGGTTTGTCACGGATAATGCCCAATCTATAGCCTTGTCATCCTCTTCTTGGTTTCGCTGTAAAAACGTTTTATGTGGCAACCGACCGAAGCCGACTAGTTTCTCAATCGTCAAATCTTTTGGTACTTCATTCTGCTGATAAACAATCGCTAACTTCTTCGCAAACTCTTTCGGCTTAAACATCACTAAATCACGATTTTCTAGTGAAGCTGTTCCGGAAGTGGGCATATTAATTCGTGAAAGTACACTTAGTAATGTCGATTTCCCACAACCATTTGGTCCAATGATCGTCGTAACTTTCCCTTTAGAAATAGACGTCGAGACATCATCCAAATGGTTGGTTATATTATCATGCGATACCATAATGCGCTTCATTTCCATAACGTATCACTCTTTTCGCAGTAAGAATATTAAGAACGGCCCGCCAATGATCGCCATCAGCGTTGAAGCAGGTATTTCAAGCGGTGCTACGATTGTTCTACCGAGCGTGTCAGCTAACAAGATAATCAATGCCCCTAAAAGAGCAGTAAATGGTATAAGCACCTTATGGTCATGGCCAACCAATCTGCGGGCAATATGCGGTACAAGTAAGCCAACAAATGATATTACACCCGCCACTACGACCGAAATTGCCGCTAGTAAAACAGCTACTGCCGCAATGATTAAACGGGCACGCGTGACATGGAAGCCAATACTCTTCGCTGTCTTATCCTGTAGCACTAATAAATTACACCAGCTATACAATACAAACGCCAGAACCAATCCGATGGTTCCGTATGTCGCGATAGTCGAAACATCGCTCCACGTACGCATCGTTAAATTCGAACCGATCACGCTTGAGGCTGAGACGTTCAACGATCCACCAAAGCTGATGAACGCTTCGGTGAGGCCTGTGAACATCGCATTGATCGCAATTCCAACTAGAATTAATTTCAACGGGCTGAGACCGGATTTCCACGATAATGCAAAGACGAGAAAACAAGCGAACGCCCCACCCATAAAGGCAAATAAAGGCGTCATGAAAAAGAGTGCCGGAAAGAATGAAATAATGAATAACTGCATGAATGCTGCACCGGAAGATATCCCGATAATACCCGCATCTGCAAGCGGATTACGCATAACGGACTGCAACAAGACACCCGAAACCGACAATGCCGCGCCTGCAAATATCGCCACAATCATCCTTGGAAAACGCAAATCGCGAATTGCTTCCATTTGACTGTTGCCTTGTTCAGAGAACGCTCTGAAAAACTCAAAGAAGCCCATTTTAATACTGCCTGTCGTAGCAGAATAAACGATTGTTACGGCAAGCAGCAGGAATACGATTACATAACTAGCAATTCTTTTTCTCATGACGGACTTCCTTTTCAAACGACATTCATCGAGTTATCGATAGAATATCTTCATTAGCTCACTTAATGCTTCAGGTACTTGCAACGAAGCGGTTGTGCCAAATAACTCTTCTTCCAAATCATAGACTTTACCATTTTTCACAGCATCAAAATGTTTCCATATATCATTCGTTTGGAACTCTTCGTTAAACATTTCCACAACTTCATCTGGCATACCATGTGATAAACGCAAAATAATATCTGGATTACTATTATGAAGATACTCAGTATTTGACGATAAGTATTCAGGATCTTGACCTTCCATTACATTCGTTCCACCAGCACGTTTCACGAGATCACCCGCGTAGGAGTTTTCCGTCGCAACTAAGTAACTGCCTGGAATACCTAATAATATTAATACACTTGGACCGTTGCGATTCGCTGCTACTACTTCCGCGGCTTCAATCTTTTTCTGTAAATTCCCTACTAATTTGTCTGCTTGCGCTTTACGGTCGTAGCGCTCTCCAAGACCTTGGATTTCTTGAATCATTGAATCGACACTTTGGAAGTTTAAAAATGTCGCTGGAATATTCAATTGTTCGAAACCGGCTTCGAGATCATATTCCAATGTAGAAACGGATAAAAAATCTGTCGGATTCATTGATTTCACAATCTCCATGTCCGGTGTCATGGCATTACCGATGGTTGGAAGCTCATCAAACCGGCTTGCCATATTTTTTTCCGTTTCAGGAATAGCGATGGCATCTATATCTAACTTATCTAGAATATCTGCGATGACTACAGTACCCGCAATAATTCGTTGTTCACTTGTTTCAGCGCTTTCACTTTTCTTAGCCGCGTCTGCCGAAACAGCTTTCTCTTCTTTATCATTTCCGCACCCTGCGATAATAGTTGCTGTCATGACTGCCAACATCAACCATACATATCTCCACTTTTTCTGCACGATGTAATCCTCCACTCGTTATTCATTACTCGTAACGTTATTTTTCTTTACTAGTCGACGTATTAATAAGATGCCCGACAAAATACATAATGTGAACAGTATGCCAATTTTCATTGTATCGAAGGGAATCGTTTGTTCTTCCTGTACATGAATTGCTAGCTCTTCCGGTTCGCTTGCTACTTGTGTAACGACCTCGGCTGGTTCTTCCTCCACGTCATCCACCGTACGATCAAATTCCAATTGCGCTTCAGGAAGAAGAGGTGGTATTTCATCCTGTGCTTGTTCTATTTTTTCGGACGGTCTTTCTTTCTTTTCTTCTTTTTCAATCGTGGTTTGTTTAGTGGGTGTAGGGCTTTCTTTCGGTTGCTCAGTTCGCTTAGTCAAGGAAGAAACTGCTTTGCTGTCTGAAGGTACTTTGTTCAAAAACTTCGCAATCTGTTGCTGATCGAAAGTAATTTGCAAAAACTCTTCCTGTACATGCGAGTTCTCAGCGTCCTCCACTTTCATCCAGATACGAGTCCCCTTCTGGAAATCTTCTACTTCAAACTGCACAATACGTGACTTGTTTTGTGAGACCACTTTTGGTTCCACTAAATTACCACCTTGCTCTACCGTGAAGCCTTTAACTTTACTCGGTTGAAGAATCTCTAACTGTGCATAGTATCGATTGTCACGTTTACTGACGTGTATTACTTGATTGACATAGTCGTTCATTACCGATCGTTTACCATCTGACAGCAACTGGTAGTGTACAGTATCATCACTTGGTTGAATCTGGTCAAAGACTGGTAATGATTGCTCCTGGATCAACACTTCATATGAAAAAAATTGCTGTGCATGTTCTTTTGGCAAACGATATTTGCCTGTGAGTTCAATCTTTTGATGTATATCCTGTATATCAAACTGAACTAAGTTTTCTGCTCGATCCAGTCGCGTGCTCGTTTTGTTCCCTTGCTGTACCGCAGTGACGTGCGTTAAGATGTGGTCATTCTTCGCCGAAATGGATAATGTATAGCGATCTTCCTTAACAGTTAACGTAGCCTGCTTAGTAAATAAAAGATTTATGCTCTCGGCTTCATGTGATAGAAAACTTAGTTCAACTTGATACACATCATGTGTGATTTCTTTCTTTTCGTTTGCATTTACAGAATGAAAAGGAAGCCACGCAGAGATGAGTAGCAAAAGTAGCGGTAATAAAACCATGTTTTTCATTTCGGACGTACACTCCTTTACATATCATGTAAAACGACAGGAACTTCCTTCCGCTTTTGGAAAGGCGAAAGGAAGTATCTGTATTGATTCTTATTTTCCCATGAAGTTTAGTGAACCGTTTAGGATTTTAGCCATTTGTGTGCGTTGTAGTGAATCGCCAGAGTTGATCAAAACTTTACCATTCGGTTGTTTTGCGCCTGTCATAATTTTTTCTGCATACAACAATGCAAATGCTTGCTTCGCTTCAGGATCTGTAATTGCTTTCCCATCTGCATAGAATGGCAGAGTTGTATCACCTTTTTTGATTTCATTACCTTCTGCAAATTGAATTGCACGGTATAGCATCAATGCTCCTTGCTGACGAGTCAGTATATCATTCGGATTGAACTTGGCATTCGATTGGACAATACCTGCTTTGGCAAGAGCATTAATTGCGTTGATACGCTCTTTGTCTGTGATTTTGCCTAAATCCTGGAACCCTGCAGAAGGAGCTTCTTCTAACTTCAACGCACGCGCAACCATCAAGGCGAACTGTGAACGTGTGATGTTGTTACGTGGATTGAACTTGTCCGCACTTTTTACAATACCTTTGTCAAGAAGTGCGAGAATCGCTTCTTTGTTACCGTCTTTGTCGATGTCTTTGAACGGGTTCACAGTTGGTTTTGCACCGTCAAGAGCAATTTGCACTTTGTGGTTTGAGTCATATTGTATAGGACCTTCATTCACAATAACGTGAATCTCAGCATTCACTAACTTTGTTAGATCCGCTACATTGAATGTATATGTGCGTACACCTGTTGATTTATCATCTGTTGCTACAGGTACGTCTTTGCCCGCAACTTTGAAGCCTTGGATATAGCTTCCTTTAGGGAATGTTACTGTTACTTCGTTGCCTTCCGTTATTTTCTTTACGGATGCAATTGGGGACATATAATCGTTCATGATAGATTCTTCATTCGTCCCATCTTTATATACTTTTACGTTCACATCGCTTATTGTTTCCGCATCTGTGTCTGCTTTAGCGACTGTTGCACTCATATCAAATTCATACCACTTGTCCATGTTAGCCGCTGGTACTACTACATGAATTCTACCTGGATATATTTTATCGGTAACTACCGGGAAAGTATAAGTAGTTGTGCCATCAGTATTTTTAACTTCCGTTGCATCAGCAAATTCTTCTCCTTGTTTCGTTTGAAGACCTGCAATCATCGGAGCTGATTTAGCCGCAACCGTTACGTTCGCATATGATATTCCGTCTTTTTCAACTAAAGTTCCTTGTGGCACGAGATGGCCACTAATTGCCGGCTCAGGTGTCGTTGTTCCAGACTTGTATATATTTAAATCAATCACTTGATCCACTGTTACGGCTTGTTTCAAAGTAGACGTTGCTCGATCGCTTGTGCTGATCGGATTAGCTGATGCCGCCGTTGGAATAGCGATGGAAGCTGCTAGTAATGAAGCAAGTACTACTTTCGTTACACGAGATGATGTTTTTTTCGTCATAATTAGTGTTCCCCCTGTTTTCTTTGGAATCTAGTTTTATACAATAAAAATGCAGAACCTGCCAATACGAAGATTAATAGGTACGGCGTTGAATCACTGGTTTGTGGATTCTTAACTGGTTCTTGAGTAGTTGGTTTTTTTGTCACTGTACTGGTACTAGTGTTGGTGTTAATACTAGGTGGTCGGTTCGTATTAGTTGTTGGTGGTTTTACTGCCGGTGGTGTCACGGCGTTCTTGTCCTCAAACACTAAATCCACTGTATACTCGTGATGGTAATTAATATGCTCTACGTCGACTTTTATCGGGATCTTTACAGGTTTTGAAATATCACTTACGCTAAACTCTACAACACGCGTATCTGCTTTCAGATCTTCATTGACCACTTCCGCTCCGCCTGCTGGCTCGAACTTCGTAATCAAAGAACTGTTCTTAAGCGTCAGCTGTACGATGGCAGAACCATTCGTTACAGTTACGAGTGCCGGTTTTTGGAAATAATCATTTGCAATAGATGCGTTCTTGCTATCTGGCTGATTAACCTGATAATTTAATTGCTGGGTACCGTCTGCTATTTTAGCAGATGCTTGCGGTAGACCTACTGTCAACACGAAAAAACTTACAACTAAAAAGTATAAAAATGCTTTTCTCACTTGGACATAAACCCCTCTCACTTGCTCATTTTCATGCTACATAAATCCACCGATTGACTACCATTCACTGGATATATTTCCACTTCTAAATTATCTCATAAATTACCCCATACATGAATCATTGCAACTATATCATCTAATGGTCTATGACAAATCTGTGACATTTGTAACGTATAAATGAGAACAATTATCATTTAATATATCCTGTTTTTCCAGTAATGTCAATTAGTATTTGGAAAATTATTTCAATTTAGGCTATAAACTTTTTAACTAGTCACTAAATCTAAAGCTTCGCATAGTCTAGATGGATATGATTTATGGATGAAAGGGGTAGTGCAATGAATATTCAGTCCTTCAGTGGTGTCGTAATGGTAATAAATGATTTTTATACGGGGCAAAATAATGACGCTGGTTGCTACTTGTTGATGACAGTCGATAATGGTAGAGGAAATGTCGTCAACTTTGTAGTAGAGCCGACAACTTATTTCGTCAATCATGTAAAAATTCATGTAGGTGATCGCGTTACAGGATTTTATGATGCCGATGCTGCCACGCCTATGATCTATCCTCCGCAATTTAGAGCAATTGTTATGTCTAAAGACTCCCCTCGTGAAAACGTCAAAGTTGACTACTTCAATCGTCGCTTGCAAAGTAGTGACGGAACGCTTCAGCTTAATCTGTCTCCGCAAACTGAAATACTTTTGACAAATGACCAGTATTTCACAGGAAATATAGCAGAGCGAAATTTGATAGTTATATATACCACAACGACAAAGAGTATTCCTGCCCAAACTACACCACATAAAATTATAGTAATTTGTTCATGAATTGTGTACTTAGATAAAACAAAGACACTCTCATTGAAGCGTGTCTTTGTTTTATATGCAAAAGAATCGTTGTGTTGTCTTATAGATTTCTCTATATGCTTCATCAACAGTTACACCTTTAATTTTGGCGATACTGTTAATACTCTCATGCAACATAGAAGGATGCGTTAATTTACCTTTAAAACAATGTTCAAAAGGCCACGGTCCATCTGTTTCTACCATTAGCTGAGTGAACGGAACTTGTTTGACTATATGTTGAATCTTTTCTCGATACGTAACTTCTGGCGTCACAGAAATCATATATCCGTTCGAAACTATTCTTTGCAATACTCTGTCGTCTCCTTTAAACCAATGAAAGTGTGCTTTCGAGATTGAATACTGTTCCAACATCTCACAAACAATAGTTGCATCTGCATAAACGGCATGCAAAGAAATTGGCAAGTTATATTTATCTGCCTTCCGAACAAAACATTCCAACACATTTTTATAAAGTGACACGTCAAAATCAGCCTGCTCTTGTCGCAAATAATAAGGCAACCCTACTTCTCCAATCGCAGCGAGGCAATTGGCATGTTCATCAATCAATTGCAGTATAGCTGAAAGTTCCACTTCACTCGGTAACGCTTGTTCTGGATGATAACCTATTGCAGGTTTGATCCGTCTATCTATTTTCGAAAGTTCTAATTGCTTAACGGAAGATGCGAAGTCATTTGAAACCGCCACTAGTGCAGTCACATCATTCACTTCTAATGCGCGCAAAACTTGAATTCGTTCTTCTTCTTCATACATATCTAAATGAATATGCGCATCGATTACATGCCTGCTCAAAACTTATCACCCTCTTTCACTAATATGCTATGTTTCACGTGAAACGTTTCTCCTTGAATGAACCCAAACTATTATCTCAGCGTCATACTACTTTCTATTACAAAAAAGTAGGCGGTGACATATGAACTTGCATGCATTACGTACGAAAACAATGAATACAACACGACAACTCTTTATTTTCGGTTGGCAACAAGCTTTGGCTTGCATTTTCCCTATTATTATCTTCAGTTCACTAGCACTTACACAACTCATCCCTTTACCTTTTCTACCACGATACGACTGGCTACTCCTCATTTTCATAGGAACTCAGTGGTGGATGGTACGATCTGGACTCGAAACACGTGATGAACTGAAAGTGATTACGTTATTTCACATCATCGGCCTAACTTTAGAAATATTTAAAGTACATATGGGTTCTTGGTCTTATCCTGAGGAAGGATTTTTCAAAGTTTTCGATGTTCCTTTGTACAGCGGCTTCATGTATGCAAGTGTAGCAAGTTATTTGTGCCAGGCTTGGAGGAGATTGCACGTCCACCTCATTCAGTGGCCTCCGCTCTGGGCAGTTATTCCTCTTGCTATCGCGATATATGGAAACTTCTTCACACATCATTATTGGTTCGATTTAAGATGGTGGTTGTCCGCATTAGTACTGGTTATTTTTTGGCGTGCCTCGGTTAGTTATTGGATAAACGACACACAGTACCGTATGCCCTTATCTCTTTCATTCATATGCATTGGCTTTTTCGTTTGGGTAGCTGAAAATATTGCTACTTTCTTCGCTGCTTGGACCTATCCCAATCAAAGTGAGACATGGCATCTTGTTGGCATAGGTAAATTAAGTTCTTGGTTACTATTAGTGATCGTCAGTTTCCTCATCGTGGCGGTGTTAAAACAAATTAAAAAGGAATAGATATGTATATCGTAACAGGTAAGTACTTTACTAAGCCCCCTAAGAAGGGTATATTCCATGGGAAATAAAAAAACGCACTATCAAAAACGCAGCAGGCTCAATAGCCTACTGCGTCTTGTAATAATTAATGTGTAACTGGTTTAGGGTAGTCGAAGCCTTTTGTGTCTACTTCAACTGTCTTCATCTTCTGCTCTTTGATAGGCTTATCCATAGCATCTGTTTCATTAGCCACGATAGCATCCACTGTCTCCATGCCTTCCGTTACTTTACCAAAAGCCGCATACTCTCCGTCAAGTGAAGAGTTGTCGTCTGTCATAATAAAGAATTGTGACCCTGCAGAGTTCGGCTCTTGCGTACGCGCAGTCGAAATCACACCGCGCTCATGTTTCATAGTATTTTCAAAACCATTCGAAGAGAATTCTCCGTCAATAGCGTATCCTGGTCCGCCTGAGCCATCACCAGATGAATCTCCGCCTTGAATCATAAAGCCTGGAATCACACGGTGGAAAATCAAGCCATCGTAATAGCCGTCTTCAATTAAGGAAATGAAATTCGCTACCGTATTCGGTGCAACAGTCGGCTCTAGTTCCAACACAATCTGCTCATCATTTTCCATCGTGATCGTCACGACGGGGTTCTCTTTTACATCCTTCGAGTAATCAACCGCTTCTTCTTTAGGTGTCTCCACTGTTTTTTCTTCAGTCGCTTTGCCACACCCTACTAAAAGAACGGCCAACGCCATCAAACTCATTATGAAATACCATGCTTTATTACGCTTGAACATATCCGTCTAACACTCCCTATTATTTTATATCTTCTATGACCTACTCCGAGCTATGGTTTTACTCTTCACGGTAACGTAATGCTAATCCCTTTAGGAAGTTTCGAGCGTATCGATCACCACACGGTTTATAGTTTCGATGACCTTCTTTACGAAGAACAGCACTTAACTCGTTTTTAGAAATCGTAACACCTGCATTTTCTAAAATCTCTAGCATATCTTCACTTGTAAGAGATAATGCGATTTTGACTTTCTTCAGCAAAATATTATTGACATTACGATGGCCTTCTTCTGACATTAGAAATGGTTGCGGTGCATTGCCGGTATTTTCTGGTACTCCTCTTCTGGAGCTGATTAAGCCATTTAGAAATGACTCCAACGTCATGTTGTCGATTTCCTTTGCATATTCATTCATCTGCATTTCATCTGTACTATCTTCATTCGTTTTTGTCAGCATCTCTTTTACTTCCGCTCTGTTTGTCTGCAGTCCACCTAACGCAAACATTTCTACAACTGCGGAATCCTTTAGATCCAGCGCATAGCGTAATCTGCTTAAAATATCATTATTATTCATGTAATCACCTGTACCCTCTATAGTATATAGCTTTGGTTCTTAGTATAGCCTGATTCGTTATAATTTGTCTTCATTCAGTCAATTGACGTTGAATCTGTCTCTTGTTCAATCGTTTGCATAAACTGATCGCCAAAATCACAAATCGATGTAACGACTGGTTCCAATAATAAACCAATTTCACTTAATTTGTACTCCACTTTTGGTGGCACGACGGGATAGACATAGCGCGTAATGATTTCATCCTCTTCTAATTCACGTAACTGTCTAATCAACATTCGTTGATTAGCATCTGGAAGTTTTTTCTGTATTTCGCTTAGTCTTAACGGTGTTTCGTGCAATAAGCACCAGATGATCGCAATTTTCCAACGACCACCTATGACAGACAAAGCTAAATCTTTGCTCGTAAAGTACTGCTTATCTTTATAATGAATGACCATATTGCTTCACTTCTTTCTATACTAATCATGTTCATAGTGACAAAAGAGTCAGTATTGCATGGTGAATTATAATATGTAATGATAGAAAAGTAAACACAATACAGTAAAAGGAAGAAGGGCTTCATGTGAAAAGTAGAGCAGCTGTAGCATTCAAACCTGGAGAACCACTTAAAATTGTAGAAATTGATGTAGAAGAACCAAAAGCTAATGAAGTATTAGTCAAAATTCTTTACACTTCTGTCTGTCACACAGACGCATATACATTATCAGGCGATGACGCAGAAGGAGTATTTCCTGCCATTTTAGGCCATGAAGGCGCTGGTGTCGTAGTTTCAGTAGGTGAAGGAGTCACTTCCGTTAAACCTGGTGACCACGTTATTCCACTTTATACACCTGAATGTGGGAAGTGTAAATTCTGTCTATCGGGTAAAACTAATCTATGTGGTGCCATTCGCGAAACACAAGGTAAAGGATTAATGCCTGACGGTACGACTCGCTTCTCTTACAACGGTGAACCAATTTATCACTACATGGGAACGAGCACTTTCAGTGAGTATACTGTCGTCTCTGAGATCTCCCTAGTTAAAGTGGAAGACCACAACGTACCGCTTGATAAAGTTTGTCTATTTGGATGTGGTGTCACTACGGGTATTGGAGCTGTTCATAAGACAGCGAAGGTAGAAGAAGGTGCTGTTACGGCAGTCTTCGGTCTAGGAGCTATTGGTTTGGCCGTTATTCAAGGATTGAAGCAAGCAAAAGCAAGCCGCATCATTGCAATCGATTTGAATGAAGACAAATTTGAACTGGCGAAGAAAATGGGCGCAACAGATTTCATCAATCCTTCTACATTTGATAAACCCATTCAGGAAGTCATCGTAGACATGACGGATGGCGGTGTCGATTACAGCTTCGAGTGTATCGGTAATGTCGAAGTAATGAAAGCTGCTCTTGAATGCTGCCATAAAGGTTGGGGCGAGAGTATTATCATTGGTGTCGCGGGGGCCGGTAAAGAAATTCATACCCGTCCATTCCAATTAGTTACGGGTCGCGTATGGCGCGGGTCTGCATTTGGCGGAGTAAAAGGAAGAACAGAATTGCCAGGGATGATTGACGACTACATGGACGGTGAAATTGATTTAGATTCGTTCATTACACACCAACTAAATTTCACGGATATTAATGAAGCATTTGATTTGCTCCATAAAGGTGAATCAATTCGATCAATACTAACATATGGAGAGTGAGATCATGAATGTAGAACGCGTTGAGCAACGTCGCTCTTTTAGTGGGGAACAAAACAAGTACAACCATTATTCAGAAGTTCTCAAGTGTGATATGACATTTAGTGTCTTCTTACCATCTAATAAAGAACAAAAAGAAATACCGCTCATTTGGTTTTTATCGGGATTAACATGTACGGATGATAACTTCAGTCAAAAAAGTGGTTTCCAAAGCTTAGCTGAAAAACATCAGGTAGCTGTAATTATACCCGATACATCACCACGCGGAGAAGACGTAGCGAATGATGAGGCATTTGACCTTGGACAAGGTGCGAGTTTTTATATAAACGCAACAGAAGAGCCATGGGCAAAGCATTATCAAATGTATTCGTATATAACGGAGGAGCTAAGTAAAATTGCCTCTACTCTAGTGCCTAACTTCTCAGGTAAAGAAAGTATCATGGGTCACTCAATGGGTGGTTATGGTGCATTGATGATTGGAATGAAGAATGCTAATCGTTTCAAAGCGATTTCAGCGTTCTCTCCAATTTCAAGTCCGTGCGATGTTCCGTGGGGAGTCAAGGCATTTTCCACTTATCTTGGTGAAGACAAAGCGACTTGGAAGCAATGGGATACTACAGAACTGGTGAAAGAAGCGGGTCTTCCTCCTATTTTGATCACGCAAGGAATGGCAGACGATTTCTATCCAGAGCAGTTGAATGAGAAGCCGTTCCTAGAAAATGCGAAGCAGCATAACCAGGCAGTGGAGTATAACCAAGTAGAAGGCTATGACCACAGCTACTTCTTCATCTCCTCATTCTTGGAAGAACACTTTGACTTTCATATGAAGAACTTGGAGTAAACTATTTATAAATAGAGTGTCGTAATAGTGTATTGTTTGGGATTTGCGCTACAGAGGGGACGCTTTCCTGAGGGCGTGGCTTGAGCCGCTTCCCTCACTTCGTTCAGTCCAGGGTCTCAAGTCACACGCTGATCCTCCAGGAGTCGCCCCTCTTTCGCTCCAATCCTACTCAAAAAACTGAAAACTTTACTTTTTCAATTTTAAATTCAAGATCAATTCTAGATAACTTTTCAACTTACTATATCCAAAGAAATATGCCAGTTGATCGTAAGCTGAAGGCGGCGACTCGGGAAGGATCAGGCCGACAGGTGAGACAACTAAAGGAGCGTCACGACTAGTTGGCTCACCGCGGGCCTTCAAACGCGCCCCTTGCAGCGTCAATTATCGAGGCCTCCCCCTTCACAAGTTAAAACATCCACATTGCCACGCAGTGTGGATGTTTTTGTTTTTAAGGGTATATGAATTAAGATAGAAGAACGAACTTATAAATACCTTACATAGGAGGGATAGCTACAATGGATCTTAAGAAAATGCTAGCCGATGAACGTGTGAAACCATATCTTATGAAAGCTCGTTACGGCATAGAAAAAGAAGGACAGCGCGTAGATCTCGATGGGCACTTGGCAACGACCTGCCACCCAGCGAATATCGGAATGGGAGACGAGCATCCGTATATTCAACGCGACTTCTCTGAAACTCAAATGGAATTGATCACGCCTGTCCTGAACACACTGGACGAATTATTTGATTACCTATCAGGCATTCATGACGTTGCCTATCGTTCGATGGGCAAGAATGAAATGCTCTGGCCGTTAAGTATGCCCCCTGCCCTTCCTAAAAAAGAAGAAGATATCATGATTGCAAAGCTGAACAATTTTGAAAATGTTCTCTATCGTCGTTCACTTGCCAATTCATACGGTCGTCGCAAACAAATGATTTGTGGTATTCATTTCAATTTTGAATTCAGAGACGAACTGCTCCGTATGTTATTTGATTTACAATCAGACTTTGATGATTATCAGCAATTCAAAACAGATATTTATTTGAAACTGACTAGAAACTATTTGTACTATCGCTGGCTCGTCACATATTTCTACGGTGCGTCCCCTAGAAGTGAAGAAAACTTCTATGGATGCGACGACCAACCCGACGAACCAGTTAGAAGTATTCGAAGCAGCCGATTCGGCTATACGAACCATGATGATGTAAATGTGTCGTTTAGCACGATTCAGAAATACATTTCGGATTTATCTTCCGTAGTTAATAGAGGTTTGCTGGTAGAAGAAAAAGAGTTCTATACAGCTATGCGTTTACGTGGCAGTGATCGGGTGGCAGACTTCGAGCATACTGGTGTGCGTTATGTAGAGTTACGGAATATCGACTTAAACCCGTTTGAAACGAATGGCATTAGCTATGAGCAAGCGGAATTTCTGCATGTATTCCTGCTTTATCTTCTACAGAAAGAAGAGGATCCGGAGAGTGACGAATGGGGTAATGCGGGTGATGCTCGCAATGATGTTGTCGCACTTGAGCATCCACTAGCACATACTCAGTTTGAAGCCGAAGCACATGAACTGGTGGATGAAATGGAACAGTTATCAAAAGATCTAGACTTCCCAGTTTCCGAATCATTATTTGTGAATCTGCGAGAGATGCTTGCTGATCCTTCCAAAACCTTGGCGGGAAGACTTTATTCAGAGAGTGAAAAGACGAGTCAAAGCCAGGTGGCGACAGAAATTGCGAGGGAAACCTATACTCAGCTGTGGGAAAAGCCATATGAATTGACAGGCTTTACGGATATGGAGCTATCCACGCAGATTATGATGTACGATGCGATTCAGAAAGGCATCAAGGTAGAAGTTTTGGACCGCCAAGATCAATTCTTGAAGTTGAAACTGCATGACCATATAGAATATGTCAAGAACGGTAACATGACGAGTAAGGATACGTATGTATCTACTTTGATTATGGAAAACAAAACGGTTACCAAGAAAATCCTTCATCAAGAAGGTTATCGCGTTCCAGGTGGAGACGAATTCAGTAATAGTGAAGAAGCTTTACGCGCCTATGAGATGTTTGCTAAGACACCATTTGTTGTGAAGCCAAAAACGACGAACTACGGGATCGGCATATCCATCTTCAAAGACGGCGCAAGTTATGAGGATTACGAGAAAGCGATCAGTCTAGCATTCGACGAAGATTCGTCTGTATTGGTAGAAGAGTTCCTTGAGGGCACAGAGTACCGTTTCTTCGTGTTACACGATAAAGTTCTCGCTGTCATGCTACGCGTGCCTGCAAACGTCACAGGAGACGGTACACACACAATTAAGGAACTTGTTGAAGAAAAGAACCGTGATCCACTAAGAGGCACAGACCACCGTACACCATTGGAACTTATTCAACTCGGAGAACTAGAGGTTCTTATGCTGAAAGGTCAAGGTTATCAACTGAATTCTATTCCTGAAGACGGGGAGATCGTCTACTTGCGTGAGAACTCCAACGTCAGTACTGGTGGAGATTCGATTGATGTAACCGATCAAGTTTCCGAGGATTATAAGAAGATTGCAGTAGATGCAGTAGCCGCTCTCGGAGCAAAAATTAGCGGTATCGATTTGATTATTGAAGATCTCGATGTTCCGGCAGCCAATCCAGGCGCGTATGGCATCATCGAAGCGAACTTTAACCCTTCGATGTATATGCATATTTACCCTTATAAAGGCAAAACACGACGAGTGACAACCGATATTTTGCATTACTTATTCCCGGAACTGTTATAAAATATTTTTGACTTGTCGAATGAAAATATTCGTATAGTAACTATATATGAATAATAAAAGCTGTAGTTGAACTACTAAAACGGGCCTATCCAATTTATCTGGATAGGCCCGTTCATGTTTTATCAAGTGAATAAATAGATTAAAATGGATTCGTAGCTATGAAACTGGCTGTTTTTACATACACACGTCGATTTAACTTCAATTGATTTACAATCACTTCAGCAATGTCTTCTGATTGAATCAATTTAGAGTCATCGTTTTCTTTAATCAAATTTAAATCTAGTGCCAAATCTGTTGCTACAGTACTTGGTGTCAGAGCCGAAACACGAATATTATTTCGTCGTACTTCTTGCGCTAATGATTCCGTAAAGCCAATTACCGCAAATTTGGATGCACTGTATGCACTTGAAGTAGCTGCGCCATTTAGACCATTTGTCGATGAAATATTAATGATGTCGCCCGCATTTTTTTCAATTAACTGCGGTAATACAGCACGTGTAACATAATACGTGCCCATCAGATTTACATCTACTATGTTCTTCCATTCCTCTGGGTCCATCTCCAAGACAGTACCAAATGTTGCAATGCCCGCATTATTTATTAAAATATCGGCAGTTCCTAAATCAGCAGTTAACGATGCAATGGCTTCTTCAACTTGCTCTTTAGATGAAACATCAGCCGTTGCATAAGCGACTTTCACACCATGACTTTCAATTTCTGCAGCCACTTCTTTTAAAACAGACTCTGTTCTTGCAAGCAATCCAATATGGACTCCCTCTTTTGCTAATTGAAGTGCTGTAGCTTTGCCTATTCCTCGTGCTGCGCCAGTCACAAAAGCTACTTTTCCAGTTAATGTTTGTGCCATTTTAAAGACCCCTCTCAAGCGTCAAATACTTTCTCTTTTAGTATAACCGTTGAAAAGATCCTTGGCATGAATGCACGCTTGTATAGCTAGTTTGTAAAGTTAACTACTGTCCTATCCATAGTTCCTTTAGTCATTTTTAATGAACGCTGATTATTAACTATAAACCTTATTTACTTATGATAAGGCTCTCCCTTAATAATCCGAAATCCACGATAAATTTGCTCCACCAACACCAACTTCATCAACTGATGTGGAAACGTCATCTTGGAAAAGGACAACTTCTCATTCGATCGTTGCAATACACTACTATGTAAGCCGAGTGAACCACCAATCACAAAGACAATCTTGCTTTTACCATAGGTCATCAATGAATCGATACTGGCTGCGAATTCTTCAGAAGTTTTCATTTTCCCGTCGATTGCTAGTGCAATAACATGCGCGTCTGGTGCAATTTTCGCCAGAATTCGATCAGCTTCTTTCTTTTTAACGATTTCCATGTCGGCTTCGCTTAGTGTTTCAGGTGCTTTTTCATCCGCCACTTCGATTAATTGCATTTTTGCATAGCTATTCAGACGTTTCGTATACTCTTCTATTCCTTGTTTCAAATACTTTTCTTTTAACTTACCCACGGTCACAATTGATATATTCACAGCTTATCCACTCACCTTCCAAAAGTTATACACAATACTTATGCACATATCCACAACCCTATCTACATATTGTGTCCGATTATTTGTTCTGCACTACATGTAAATCTTACTGATTATTGTATCACATCAATGTGGATAACTTTTCATTCGTTTTTCATTTTGAATAGAATTATTTATTTACCATAAAAAATGAAAATGCCTCAACCTATTGACCTGTAAGGGTTTAACACTTGTCACTTTGTTGTTACTTATTATTTTCCTAACATTTTATTTTACACAATATTATACACATTATTTAGATTTTATCCACAATTGGATAACTTCATAAAAAAATCAGGCATCGTAGCGCATTATCGCTAGATGCCTGATGTGGACAGGAAGTTATTCACTATGTGGACAATGTACATTCTATTAGAATGTATTTCCGTCTTTCAAAACCATCTCCAAGTCCAGTTTCTTTCCATCTCGATAGACTGTAATTTTCAATGGATCGCCAATTTCTTTTTTATTATACAAATACTTACGTAGACTGACCATATCCGTCACTTTCTCATCATCCAACTGAACGATTGTATCATACTTCTTCATGCCTGCTTCTATTGCAGATGAATTCGGTATGACGTCCGTTACGACAACACCTTCCGTTACTTCTTCAGGCAATTTTAATGTCTGTTGCTGTTGCTGAATGGGTATTTGTCGAAGATCAAGTAACGATACGCCCATTGTCGGACGATTTACTTGTCCTGTTTCTTCTAAGTGTTCAATAATAGGTAATGCAATATTGATTGGAATAGCCAATCCAATACCCTCTACTGTCGCTTCAGAAATCTTCATGGAGTTGATTCCGATCAATTGGCCGGCCATGTTGATTAAAGCACCACCGGAGTTTCCCGGGTTGATCGCTGCATCTGTCTGCAAGACGTCGGCCTGCCAATCGACATTTCCATCTTTGTTTAAATCCATTGGAATAGAGCGGTCTTTACCTGAAATTACACCCACTGTAACAGATCCCGCAAAGCCAAGTCCTAATGGATTACCGATGGCAATAACCGATTCCCCACGTTTTAACGCATCTGAATCACCGAATTCTACCACTGTATCGACGTGTTCTGCATCAATTTCAACTACAGCCAGGTCTGTCCAAAGATCACTGCCGATTAACTTTCCTTCAACCTTTGTACCATCATCAAAACTAACTTCGAGTTGTTCGGAATTCTCTACGACGTGGTGGTTGGTGACGATATATGCTTTATCGCCTTCTTTTTTATACAAGACACCTGAGCCCGAGCCGGCTTCTTGTGTAGATGTTGTGGAAGACCAGAAGTCTTGGACTGTTTGGATATTTGTAATACCCACGACGGCATTTGCGACGTTACCTACCACATCGGTAATTTCGCTTGAGATGTCCATTGATACTTGTGCATGTTCCGAGTTGGTTTTATCTTCCGTTTGTTTAGAGGTTGTAACATCGTTAGTACTTGATGAGCCAGTCGTGTACATCGTGACTAAAAATACAATAATGCCACCCAATAGTGCGCCAAGTAAGCCTGGCCAAAAACTACTTCTACGTTTTGGATTGCGTTTCGGTTCTACCGGTGGAATTGGTTGTTGCCATTCCATTTCTTCTTTTCTTTCCTCTCTTCTTTCCTCATCCATTCGCATTTCCTCCTTATTAGTAAGTATTCCTACATGTACTGTACCCCAATAACTCTTTGAAAATGCAAAAAGCCTCACTAATTTAGCAAGGCTTTTCGCATTTACTTTAGACTAGCACAAGCTCTGTAGATTCTAATGCATCCGTATCATGCAAGTGAACAAATTCCCCTGCACGAATGCCGCAGTCTTCAAGTGTCTGTGCTACGCTCATGCGCGCCAAGTCTTTCATATTGTTATCTAAGCTAAGATGGGCTAAATAAATATGCGCTTCTTTTTGAGCTACTACTTCACTCATTGCGACAGCTGCATCTTCATTTGATACGTGGCCCACGTCACTTAATATACGACGTTTAATGGACCATGGATAGCGACCCATCTGCAGCATGCTGACGTCGTGATTACTTTCGAATACAAAGCTGTCAGCTCCTTGAATATGACCTTTCATACGGTCACTTACGTAGCCCGTATCGGTAATAATCGCCAGTTTACGGTCACCTTCATTAAACGTATAGAACATTGGGTCTGCTGCGTCATGGGATACAGCAAATGACTGGATATCCAGTGAACCAAATGTTTTCACCGTTTCCATGTCGAAGTGGAAACGCTGATCAACGGGAATCTCTCCTACCAGTCCGTCCATCGCTTGCCAAGTTTTAGCATTGGCATAGATAGGTGTTTTATATTTTCGGGCAAGTACGCCGATCCCTTTTATATGATCACTGTGTTCATGTGTGACGAAAATGCCGTCAATTTGTTTCATCGAGCGATTGATCGATCCGAGCAAACCTTCAATTTTCTTACCGCTCATGCCGGCATCTACGAGAAAAGCATGCTCATCTGTCTCTATATATAGCGAGTTGCCTGTACTACCACTCGCCAAAATGCTAAATCGCATGTGGAAAACTCCTATTCTATTGGTTCTTCTACTATATCCGATTGGAACTCGATGACTTTTCCTTCAATCGCATTGATGAAGTAATGTTCTATCGTCCCATCTTTCAATTTTACCTGAACATTCCACGTCGGTGCAAATACTTGAGTTTCTGTCAGCTGAACGAGTGTCGAATAACCTGATTTGACTTGCATAACAGTGGAATCCGGTTTCAGATAGCCACGTGTAACGAGTGAGGAGACCGCATCGTTTTGCGACAGTAAATCTTTTTTATGATTAAAGCTTAAGAATTCGTCAAGCATACTTTGTTCGTAATGAGTAACTTTTCCATCCTTGTCCCAATGCATGACGAGCATGGCATTCGGGCTGTGGAAAATTGTTTCATTCTTCACCCGTTGAAAGAATACGGCGTTCTGTTCTTCTTCATCCACATCCCAAAGCACGTAATCTTCGCCATTTAGCACATATTTCTTTAAGAACTCGTCAAAGTCATATCCATCTTCTCCCTCAGTCACTTTTACAGGCTTTTTCATTTGGGATAGCAATCGTGATTTTTCGACTAGGACGAATGATTGGTTACTTAACTTTTCTAATTTTTCATTAGTAAAGGTGGCAATATGAGCTGATAAATACGAAACATCTTTTTTAGTGAAAGGGATGGGGTCATACGTAATATTTTCAAGCGCCAACGTTTCTTCGATGGATGTTTTCCCGATAATCTGCATATTTCCGACACTCATTTGCCTGTCTAAATAGAGCCCATACAAGAAGACATTTAGAATTGAAAAGACGATAATGAAGATCGTCTTGGTTCTATTCCAATCCACTCATGCCACCTCCTTGCGGTTCTTTCGGAGCGAAGCGTAACCAGTTATCTTTGATAAGGTAATACCAGCAAGGTTGCAAAATAATTAATTTGCGTTCTACATCATGGATCATATAATAACCGGGAGTGATTTCCTCTATCAAATCGAAGTCTAGCTCTTCTGATTCACGTAAAGACTCTGCCACTTCCACTCCTGAAGGTAGCTTCTCTTGTACCGGTTCGATGTTCACGTCTAATGTGTAATATGGACGTATATATTTGAATACACGCGTATCTCCCCATGTCTCCTTAATTTCACTCATATTCGGTTGATCACTAAAGACTGGCAAACCACCGACATATAGCTGGAACCGGACATAACGGGAATACGGATTCATATAGGCGTAGCGAAACTCATCCGTCCAGCCGCCATGTTCATTGACGAAGTCAATAGAATTCAACAGCAATTCTGAAGGCAATGCGAACTCAAAACTTTCCTCTGTAGGCATGACATAATTTAAAAATTTGTTCTCGGTATCGACAGTCATAAAAGCATGATCGTCTCCATATTCCTCATGCGTCGCATCTATTTGACTACGTCGTACAGCATTCGGGTCACTGAACAAGGCATCACGGAAACGTATTGGGTTGATTTCTTCCTGATAATACGTATTACGCATAATAGTTATAGGATCTTTTGGTACGGCAAGAACTGGTGCATTGTCGCGATCGATTTCCACATATTCTTCAAACGATTGACCAACATCCACTACATTGCGTAGAAAACTTGTTTTATTCGGTAACGTCACCTGCATCTGGTAATGTAAGCCGCTCATTTCACTCAGTAAATGAACAACTGGTGCTTGCGTGGATTGACTCCAGTCTATGACTAGACGATTAAAGGTAGCTTCCGGAATATTCACCTCATCGATTAATAATACATTGTCATAGACTAGCATAGGTACCTCTCCCGTAAAGTAGAACGACATTTGGCTTGGTTGACGCAAGATCTGTGCAATATCAAACTTTTTCATATCTTGGCTTACTAGCTGTAGATCAGATAAATTCCATGTATTCATTTCTGTCAGGATTTTGTCTATTTTTTCGGTATCTGTAGAGCCTAGTACGTGGTCTTTTAAATTAGTAATTATTTTATACGGTTTAATAATTTCATCTATTGTTTTCTTCTCAGAAATGGATATATCGACAGTCTGTAGCTGTTCCAGTGGTTCATAATTGGGTGAATAATTCCAGACCTCAAAGGTGAATAAGACACTCAACGAAACGAGCAACAACAATACGACGGATTTGATTATTTCAATGTATTTCAATCCCACTCACCGTCCTCTTGTTGTTCAAATGGTAGCTTGAAGAATATTGTCGTTCCTTTTCCTTCTTCACTCTGCGCCCAAATATCTCCTTTATGTGCCACAATCATTTCCTTAGCAATTGCAAGACCAAGACCGGTTCCGCCGAGTGCACGGGATCGGGCTCTATCTGCACGATAGAAACGGTCGAAAATTCGATTGACGTTGGATTTAGGTATACCCATTCCATCATCTGAAATCATCACTTTAATATAATCACCTGAAACCGTTACACCGAAGCGGACTTCTCCACCATCTGGCGAATACTTCAAAGCATTGGAAATGATATTGTCTAATACTTGCGTTAGTTTGTCGGTATCGATTTCCACGAATAGACTGCTTGAATACAAGTTCCGTGTGAAGCGTACATTTTGCGACTTGGAGAATTCAAAACGCTCAATAACGGCATTGAAGAATCGGTTAAATTCCACCCATTCTTTATTCAATTCATATTCTTTACTGTCCATGCGTGACAGTTTTAGTAAGTCATTCACAAGACGAATCATTCGCTCGGTTTCATTTTGCGTAACATGTAAGAAGTTCGGAGCAATTTCCTCATTACGCCAAGCTCCTTCTGCCAAGGCATCAAGATAACTGCGCATTGTAGTGAGTGGTGTACGCAGTTCATGCGAAACATTTGACACGAACTCACGACGTTCCATATCAATCTTTTCTTGCTCGGTGTTATCATGCAATACAACAATCAAACCATTTACGAACCCTGTCTCACGCTGGGTAACAGAAATCGTCGCACGTAAAATATATGCTTGATCTTCCGTACTGAAATCTAGTGGAATCGATTCCTTCATCTGGATCAATTCTTCAAACGTATATGCATCATCTATACCAAGAATATTGGCGATAGGGCGATTAATGACAAGATCATTCGTTACGCCAAGCATCTGTAGAGCGGAGTCGTTAATTAGGCTAACTCGTCCTTTACGGTCGGTCGAAATAACACCGTCCGTCATATTTTCCAGAACCGAGGCTAACTTTCGTCTTTCGCTCTCAGTGGTGGACTGAGATTCTTGCAGCTGGTTGGTTAAGTGATTGAATGCGATGGCTAGCTGGCCCATCTCATCCGATCCATACACTTTAACCTTTCGGGTGAAGTTCCCTTTCGCCATTGCCCGTGCTTGTCTCCGCATGTCTGATATTGGTCGGGTAAATGCTCTGGCAATGAAAATCCCGACTAGTATTGTAATGGTTAGTGAGACCGCCGCCGCCCCCGCCAATATCCTATTGATTTCTTCAATTTGTTGAAAAACGGATTCAATATTGGCTTCTACATAAAGCGACCCTACAACTTCATTGCCATTGAAGATCGGCTTGGCCAAGGAAAGCACGCGATTATGCGATTGCGGATCCATCATCACGACATCTTTCATCGTCTCCGATGTAATTGACTTTCGCACATTATCATTAGTCGAATGTTGGCCTACCCTCATCTGATTGTCAAATGAAGATGTCGCCAGAATACGATATTTTGGATTTATAACTTGTACTTCAATAATGTCATCTGATGTGAATTCGACCAAGACATTTTTTAAGCTTTGTTCTAATGTGGGGTCATTGTCTTTTCGTTTTTTTGTAATTTCTTCCCGCACACTGAACTCGACTAAATTCATCCGGTCTACAATAGAATTTGTAAAGTTATCTTTTAGTGTTTGTTCCAGTTCACGGGCAAAATACAGCCCGATAATCTGCATGGACACAAGGATAAGCAGAACATATATCAAGACAAATTTGACTTGAATCGATCGAAAAAAACCTACCTTATGCATAATGGCTTACTCCTGTTCCGGATCACGCAAGTAATAGCCTACCCCACGTCTTGTGACGATCCAGCTTGGATGGCTCGGCGTATCTTCAATCTTTTCACGAAGACGTCGAATCGTTACATCGACTGTCCGTACATCTCCGAAATAATCATAGCCCCATACAGTTTGCAATAGGTGCTCACGCGTCATCACCTGCCCGATATGTTTTGCTAAATAGTACAATAATTCAAATTCACGATGTGTTAATTCGATTGTCACTCCACGCTTTTGAACATAGTATGCATCAGGTTGGATGACAAGTTGACCTACTGTAATATCGTTCGTCTCTTCTTCCTGATCTTCCGCTATAGTTCTTGCATGACGACGCAAGTTGGCTTTGACCCGGGCAATTAATTCTCTTGTGCCAAATGGCTTAGTGACATAATCATCTGCACCTAGTTCAAGCCCTAAGACTTTATCGATTTCAGAGTCTTTAGCCGTCAGCATGATGATGGGAAAATCATGCTTTTTTCGTACTTCTCTACAGACTTCCATGCCGTCGCGTTTAGGAAGCATGATATCTAGAAGCATAAGATCAGGCTGGATTTCTTCCACTCGGTTGATAGCATCTTCACCGTCATATGCGCAAAAGACGTTGAAGCCCTCCTTTTTCAAATTAAATTCTATGATGTCTGCGATGGGTTTCTCATCGTCTACAATAAATATAGTTTTATTTTGCATGACTTGTTCCTTTCTCACCATAATTGGCGATCGAATTTTTAAGCTACATACTGGTCTTACGACTAAATTAAGCAATATACACTCATGTAGCATCTCGAATACTTATCTATCTTTTCTATAGGTACAACCTTATTCTCAAGCTGAAATATATCATTCCATATCCTTTAACTCTATCACGATTTGTGCAAAATCGCACTTTTTCAAGCGGGGGTAGCTTGCTTGGAACGCGAAAAAACAGCGCGTCCTTTTCTATGGTCGTAGAAGAAGGGCGCGCTGTTTTATTCGTAAGATGGAGGGGATTCATGCTGACTCCAGTCGATATTGAGGAATTTGTTGTATTCCTTTGCAAATGCCAACGTTACGGTACCAGTTGGACCATTACGTTGCTTGGCAATAATGATTTCAATCATGTTTTGCATTTCAGTTTCTTTATCGTAGTAATCTTCTCGGTAAAGGAAAGAGACGATATCGGCATCTTGCTCAATACTCCCTGACTCTCGAAGATCGGACATCATAGGACGTTTATCTTGGCGTTGCTCTACACCCCGTGATAGCTGTGATAGTGCAACGACCGGGATTTTCAGTTCACGTGCTAAAGCTTTTAATGAACGGGAGATCTCAGATACTTCTTGTTGACGATTGTCGCTACCCCGGCCGCTTCCCATGATCAGCTGCATGTAGTCAATCATCACCATACCGAGACCGTGTTCTTGTTGTAGACGTCTACATTTTGAACGGATTTCATTGACTCGAAGACCTGGACTGTCATCAATGAAAATACCCGCATTTGATAACGACCCCATAGCCATTGTCAGCTTGCGCCAATCGTCGGCTTCAAGGGTACCTGTACGCAGTACTTGCGCGTCAATATTTCCTTCTGCACATAACATACGCATGACCAGCTGTTCAGCACCCATCTCGAGACTGAAGATCGCGACGTTTTCTCCTGCCTTCGTCGCCACGTTTTGCGCTACGTTCAGCGCAAACGCGGTCTTACCAACAGATGGACGAGCCGCCACAATAATCAAGTCATTACGTTGGAAGCCTGCAGTAATCTTATCCAAGTCACGGAAACCAGTTGGAATACCTGTTACATCACCTTTACGTGTATGCAGTAATTCAATATTGTCATACGTCTCCACTAATACATCTTTGATATGACGGAAGTCACCAGCGTTTTTCCGATTGGATACTTCCATCATTTTCTTCTCAGCTTCGCCAAGTAATGCCTCTACTTCATCTTCCCGTGTATACCCATCTTCTACAATGTCAGTGGCAACGCGGATCAATCTGCGCAGTAAAGCTTTTTCATCTACGATATTCGCATAATAGACAATGTTTGCAGCAGTCGGAACCGCGTTAGCAAGCTCTGTGATATATGAAATACCCCCGACGTCTTCAAGTTCGTTTTTTACTTTGAGTTCTTCGGCGATTGTCACCAAATCGACTGGCTGACCTCTGTCATTTAGTACAAGCATAGTTTCGAAAATCTTTTTATGTGCAATTCGATAGAAATCTTCCGGTAACAATATTTCAGACGCGGTAATCAGTGCTTGTGGTTCTAAAAATATCGCGCCAAGGACCGACTGCTCTGCTTCGTTGTTATGCGGAGGTGTGCGCTCGATCATCTGGTTCAAGCTATTATCTCCTTATCATTCTTCTGTAACATGCACTTTAAGTGTAGCTGTTACATCAGGGTGTAATTTGATCGGAACATTTGTAAAACCAAGTGCACGAATTGGCTCAGGTAATTCCATCTTGCGGCGGTCTACTTTAATTTTATTTTGCTTTTCCAACGCTTGTCCGATTTGCTTGGACGTAATAGAACCAAATAGACGACCGTCTTCGCCAGTTTTCGCCTGTAGCTCTACAGTCAATTTTTCGACTTGCTCTTTTAATTCTTTAGCTTCTGCCAATTCTGCAGCCGCATCTTTCTTCTGGCGTTCCTTCTGTCCTTGCAACTTACTTAAATTACCTGGAGTCGCTTCAACTGCTACATTATTTTTCAATAAAAAGTTTTGTGCATATCCTGTTGAAACCTCTTTCACTTCACCTTTTTTACCTTTTCCTTTAACGTCCTTTAAAAAAATAACTTTCATCATTCATTTCCCCTTTCTCCATATTGATCTAGTACATCTTTTAACATAGTTATTGCTTCATCCATCGTGTCTACACTTAACTGGCAAGCAGAATTTGTTAAATGACCACCGCCACCCAACTCTTCCATGACGACTTGAACATTTAATTCACCCAATGAACGCGCGCTAATACCAATTCTTCCATCATCACGCTTTGCGACAACGAATGAAGCGGAAATACCTTGCATCGTCAGTAGGATATCAGCTGTCTGCGCGATCAGCACGGAGCTGTGCACGACTTCATCCTGCCCTTTTGCAATAGCAATTTCTCCATTGCCTACAAATTCTACAGTCTCAATTAGTTTTGATCGTTCGATATATGTCTCAATATCTTCTTTCAATAAACGCTGTACTAGCACGGTATCGGCACCATTCGTCCGCAAGTAGGAGGCGGCTTCAAATGTTCGAGAACCTGTCCTAAGTGTAAAGCTTTTTGTATCGACTACAATACCTGCTAACATCACTGTCGATTCCAGCATCGTCAACTTTTCGTTCTTCGGCTGATACTCCAGCAATTCCGTTACAAGTTCCGCCGTCGAAGATGCATAAGGCTCCATATAAACGAGCACAGTGTTATTAATAAACTCTTCTCCACGTCGATGATGGTCAATTAATACAACCTTCTGTGCCTTGTCCAGCACGCGTTCATCAATAACCATACTGGGCTTATGCGTATCGACAATAACGACCAATGAACGCTCTGTCATCAATTCCAATGCCTCTTCAGGCATCAACATGTGATCATGTAATTCTTCATCTTGCTGCACTTCATCCATTAAACGGCCGACACTAGTATCAAGCTGATCGAAATTAACGATGACATAACCTTCGACACCATTCATTTTTGCCATCTTACGTACACCAATCGATGCTCCAATCGCATCCATGTCAGGCATTTTGTGGCCCATGACGAACACGCGGTCACTGTCTTGGATTAAATCACGTAGTGCATGTGAAATCACTCTTGCACGCACGCGTGTACGCTTTTCAACAGGATTTGTCTTACCGCCATAGAATTTCAGCTTCCCATCATGATGTTTGATCGCTACTTGGTCACCACCACGCCCGAGAACTAAATCCAAACTCGACTGTGCCAGCTCACCAAGCTCTGTAAGCGACGTAGTACCCGTCCCTACCCCAATACTCAATGTAAGTGATACGCTGTGTTTAGACGTGTTCTCACGAATTGTATCGAGCAATGCAAACTTAGTCTTCTCCAACAACTCTAATGTACCTTCATTGAAAACAGCCAGGAAGCGCTCAGAAGAAATTCGTTTTACGAAGATCCCGTATTCATCTGCCCATTGATTGACCAATGAGGTAATAAGGGAGTTCATCTGGCTTCGTGTCTGGTCGTCCATTGTCTGTGACAGTTCATCATAGTTATCAACTAACAAAATCCCAATCGCTGTTCGGTCGGAATAGTAAAGAGATTGCATTTTCATACGTTCTGTTACGTCAAATAGATAGATCAGTTTCTCTTCCGGTTTGTAATACACACGGTACGAGCGATCATTCAATACGATAACATCCTGATCACTGTCTTCTCTGATCACTTGCCGGAACGCTTCGTTCATATCGTAAAGCTGCGATCCAATCCAAGTCTTATCGGGATAAATGGAGGTTATAAATGGATTGACCCATTCGATTAATTGCTTATCATTTAGCAAGATAATCCCAATTGGCAACTCCAACAATGCTTCTTCTCCTACCCTTTTCATGCGATAGGATAACGTTTCAATATATTTCTCTGTCTCCAGGTAGTTATCATTCTCTACTTTCCAAGCAATACCCAGTGCAAGCGCATAAGCGATAGCGAAAAACAGTCCAACCCAAAAGTTCAATAGCATTAGTAGGACGGAACCTACCGCTCCAAGTAAAGACAAGAATGCTAACGGAATTCGTATCCCACGTTTTTTATAAAATAAATTCACTATCTCATCTCCTACGCTCTCTTATCTTTATCTATCCATGTACGAATGTTAATGGCGATATCCAAAACACCCAACATTACAGTGAAGGGACTGAGGAACATGGCGAATAATGTAGCCAGCACGTTGACGATCATTGGAAGCTTCATCTTGCGCAACGCATAGTAAATCAACGCCAAACCTTGTAAGAAGAATAAGAATCTAAAGATGAGAATGGCATTTGCCTCCAGTAGATAAAACGTCGTTCCTTGTTCAGGCTGTGACAAAATAGAAATCAACAGCAATACTAGATAAACTAATACCGTTGCAAATGGAAGACGCATAGTAAGGAAAGAAGCAAATTTAGGTACTTCAAAACGCAAACGTGTTGCAACCGCTAAAATTGGCATGACAAACAGATAGGCTATTACAAAAACAGACAAGATGAACAGTGAAGGCACAATAGTTTGGTAATATGTAAATGCCTCAGCCACGATTCGTTCTATATCTCTTGTTGAATTTCCCATTCCCGACATAATCACAAGCGCTTCTTGCTGAATAGCTGAAAATTGTTGCATCAACTGTTCAATCGGATTGATTTTCATGAACCACACAGTACCAAGATACAATAAACTCAATGAAATGAGCAATGTGATTCCTGTTGCCATATATACATAAAGTTTCGTCTTGCCCGTTCGCACGGTGTCTCCGATAACGAATCCAACTGCACTCAATACAATCGCTGCTGGAATGGAAAGCAAACCGCCAATCAATAATGTAATAAGCCATGTACACATCGCCACCATTAGTGTTGAGGTCCGGCCATAGCGCAAACGATAAATCGTAATGGGCAATGGAACGAGCAATATTGTCAATAAGCCGAGTAATGGTACGTATAAAGTCATTGCCAGTAATATGGCGAAAAGTGCTACCATCATCGCACCGTACGTAATTCTACTTGCTTGATCTTGCATATCTACGCCCCAATTCATTCACTACTTCTTTTACCACCTATCAATAATTAAAGGACAAGGTGTTGCATCCCTTAATTCATATAAAGCTACAATCATCCTTCTAATTGTATCACGATTCGACGTGAAATCAAAAATACAGGCAGTCGCAGTTTCCACTAAAATGGATGCGCAATGAAATTTTTGGGTATAAAGTTTTCAAAACAAAAAAACCGCCACTGACTGAATAATTCAGTCAGTGGCGGTTTATATATTACCGCTCTTCAGATACGAACGGAAGTAGTGCCATGATGCGTGCACGTTTGATTGCAACCGTCAATTTACGTTGGTATTTAGCGCTTGTACCAGTAACTCGACGAGGCAACATCTTTCCGCGCTCAGAGATAAACTTCTTCAACAAATCTACATCTTTATAGTCGATGTGAGTAATGTGGTTAGAAGTAAAATAGCAAACCTTACGGCGTTTGCGACCTCCACGACGTGGTGCCATAATTGTTGTCCTCCTTCCTATTTACGTATCAAGTGAACCGTTCTATCAGAATGGCAAGTCGTCATCTGTTACTTCAATCGGACCGCCGCCTGGCTGGAATGGATCATTATCGACACGTGTCATATTTTGCTGATTCGGTTGGTAGGATTGCTGGTTATTGTATCCTTGATCTTGGGAAGGTGCGTTATAAGAAGGCGCTCCACCATAAGATGGTGTTTGCTGACGTTCTGTATTGCCACCTTTCGGCTCCAGGAATTGGGTACTATCCGCAACAACTTCTGTCGTGTAAACACGCTTACCGTCTTGACCTTCAAAGCTGCCCGTCTGTATACGACCATCCACTCCGGCAAGACTTCCTTTTCGTAAGTAATTCGCGATATTCTCAGCCTGTTTACGCCAAGCTACACATGTGATGAAATCCGCTTCCCGTTCTCCTTGGGCATTAGCGAACGCGCGGTTCACTGCCAGTGTAAAACGTGTTACAGCAATTCCAGTTTGTGTATACTTCAGCTCAGGATCTTTTGTTAATCGGCCAACTAAAACGACACGGTTTATCATTCAGAATCAAACCTCCCTCATCATAAATTTTTAAATTTTATATCAGATTACGCATCTACACGAATTGTCATATGACGAATGATACCTTCGTTGATGTTCGCTAGACGTGTAAATTCATCGATTGCTTCAGCACCAGCGTTAGCAGTTACTAATTGGTAGTAACCTTCACGTAAGTCGTCGATTTCGTAAGCAAGACGACGCTTGCCCCACTCTTTCGACTCGATGATTTCCGCTCCGTTTGAAGTTAGGACAGTATCAAAGCGTTCAATCAACGCTTTTTTCGCGTCCTCTTCAAGAGTTGGGCGCATAATGTACATAATTTCGTACTTTCTCATCAATAGTCACCTCCTTATGGACTTGGGCCCTACTTTTGCAAGTGGGCAAGGAGTAAGTAAATTTAATATTACTCACATCAGTACATACTATCACATCACAATTGGAATATCAACCTTCAATATACTATACTAAATGAATTAAGGAGTGATCTTGCATGGAAGAACAACGGCCTGTGATTATCGAGCTTAATTTACAGAAAATAGCGAAGCAAAGTCTTTGGCTCACTTTCCTACCGCTCATAGCACTTTTAATAATTCGTGGTCTGTTACAAGGTGAACTATCTCTGTCATTTTCGGTGTGGTATTTTGTCTATGCTTTGGTCGGGTATATTTTATTGATTGTTATACACGAGTTTTTCCATTTGCTCGGTTTCCGTATTTTTTGTAATGTACCGTGGAAGAACATGGCGTATGGCGTCAATTTGAAGATGGGAATTGCGTATGCTACCGCAGATCAGTTGATGGACAACAAAGGCATTCGCAAAGCGTTGTTACTGCCTTTTTGGATGACGGGTGTGTTGCCTGCCATTATGGCATTGTATTTCAATGATGGCGTCCTGTTGCTGTTAAGTGCGATGCTGATTGGCGGAGCAGCTGGAGATATTGCGATGTACAAGGAATTAAAGAAGTTTCCGGATGATGCAATGGTGAAGGATGATCCGGAGTTACCGAAGTTGTATGTATATCCCGTTAAATGAAATAGACAGGCCAACAGTCGGATAGGGGTCGGGATCCTTACTGTTACGCTTTGAATTTAGGCTTGTATTCTGCTCGGCATTTGAACTTGAACTCAAATGTGTTCAAAGACAACCATTATTCACACATCATGATAGTAAGCGGTCTACCCCGTATCTAAGTAGTTCTTGAACTTAACCAACTTCAAACCAAAAAAGCTGATTCTCACATGGAGAATCAGCTTTTTGTATTATACGTTGAAACGGAACAGCATTACGTCGCCGTCTTTAACGACGTATTCTTTACCTTCCAAACGAACCTTGCCAGCTTCTTTCGCTGCTGCCATGGAACCGTGTTCGACCAAGTCGTCGTATGCTACGGTCTCTGCACGGATGAATCCGCGTTCAAAGTCTGTATGAATTACTCCAGCACACTGTGGTGCTTTCATGCCCTTGCGGAACGTCCACGCACGAACTTCTTGTACACCCGCCGTGAAGTACGTAGCAAATCCAAGCAAGTTGTACGTTGCTTTAATCAATTGATCAAGACCGGATTCTTTGATGCCTAGCTCTTCAAGGAACATTTCCTTCTCGTCGTCCTCAAGTTCGGCCATCTCTTCCTCAATCTTCGCACAAACTACGATTACTTCTGCATTGTCCTTCTCTGCAAAGTCTCGAACCTGTTGTACATAGGGATTATTGTCTGCATCTGCAATTTCATCCTCTGAAACGTTCGCTACATATAACATAGGTTTGATCGTTAATAAGTGCATGCCTTTTACGACTTGTAACTCATCATCCGTTAATTCAACGGAACGAGCTGCCATTGCATTTTCAAATGCATTACGTAATTTTAGTAGAATTGGCTCTTCTACCATTGCCTCTTTATCTTTTTGCTTCGCCATTTTGGAAACACGCGCCAAGCGCTTATCTACGCTTTCCATATCTGCTAAGATCAATTCCAAGTTAATGACTTCGATGTCATCGATTGGATTTACTTTCCCTGATACGTGTGTAATGTTTTCATCCACGAAACAACGCACGACCTGACAAATTGCATCTACTTCTCGAATATGTGAAAGGAACTTGTTGCCAAGACCTTCGCCTTTACTTGCACCTTCTACAATCCCTGCAATATCAGTAAATTCGAATGCAGTCGGAACTGTTTTTTTCGGTGTGACGAGCTCAGTCAACTTGTCCAAACGTTCATCTGGCACCTCAACTATTCCTACGTTTGGGTCAATCGTACAGAACGGATAGTTTGCCGCCTCTGCTCCTGCTTTTGTTATTGCATTAAATAAAGTTGATTTTCCCACGTTCGGAAGACCTACAATCCCAGCTGTTAACGCCATTATTCCCACACCTTTCTTATCTATCCAAAGCTTACATTATTCGTTAGTCAACCACTTCATTATAAGGACAATACGCTAGATTGTCCACGTGTTCTCAAGACTCGTTCTTCAGCAGAACCTTTTTCATCTTTTTAGCAAACTCATTACGCGGAATCATAACACTGTGCCCACAGCCTTCGCATTTAATTCGAATATCCGCGCCCATTCGGATGATTTTCCAAGCATTTGTTCCACAAGGATGTTGTTTTTTCATCTCTACCACATCATGCATGTTAAACACTTTGTCCGCCATTGTGTGAATCTCCTTCCCTCTGTTCTTCGCGTATCACCATTCTTGGATAAGGCATTTCAATTCCATTCAAATCCATGAATTTCTTTAAGTCCTGTCGAAGTTTACGACCTACGCCAAAATTAGCAACCGGTTCTGTTTCTGCGGCAATACGTAGTAAGATTCTTGACGGTTCCATACTTTGTACGCCCAATACCTCTGGTACACCGATAACTTCCGAATAACGTTCTCTTGGTAACTTTTTAAGGAATTCTTTGATTAATTCTTCCGCATGGTCAATATCCGTCTCATAGGATAATGCCAGATCAAGTAAGACCATGGAATTTGTGACGGAGTAATTGACAACTTCACCTATTTGTCCGTTAGGTATCGTATATAACTCGCCACCATACAACGCAATTTTCGTTGTGCGAAGCCCTATTTCCATGACGGTTCCTTCACCTGAATTAATGCGTACATAATCCCCGACCCCAAATTGATCTTCGAAAATGATGAAAAATCCGGAAATGACGTCCTTTACCAAGCTTTGGGCACCAAAACCGACGGCCAAACCAAGCACACCTGCACCTGCTAGAAGACCTTTTACGTCTATTCTGAACTCTGTCAAAATCGCTAGAATAGCAGAAAAATACACGATGTATTTCAATGCATTTTCCAAAAGTTTGACTATGGTATTTTCACGTCGTTCTGTTTTACGCATTGGACTTTTTAGCTTAATAGCGAAAAACCGGCGAATCAACACTTGACCAACTTTCACGATGATTCCCGCTACAACAATAATTAACATGATGCGAATAGCAAAGTATCCAGTGCCAAGCCAAAAATCCGCATCAAATAGGGTATCTTTTACTTGTTGAATTGCTTTTTCTAGACCTTCTAGGTTTTCTTTCACTTCTTCTTTTGTAGTAGAAGTTGCTGTCATTGAAAGAAATCCTCCTTTCGTATAAACCGTTACCTCTGAGGATATACTGCACAGCAATACCTGCGCAGAATACATTTCAGCGTAAATACATCATAAAGGATTGGTGTCTCCTATGCATACAGCTGAACCCTCTTCTTATCATTACCGTATTTCTAGTAAAGAAACCGGCGTCGTGTGGAAATTAAGTTCTTATTTCATGCAACATATCCCTTTTAAACAACAACCAATCATTTTTTATTGTATTGGAACCGATCGTTCTACTGGTGACTCTCTCGGTCCGTTGACAGGCTCCTATTTGTCAGAGCTAAGTCTATTCCCTTACACAGTAGTTGGTACATTACAAGACCCTTTGCACGCACTTAATCTACAACAACGCATTGAGCTCACGAAATCATTATATCCCGATGCTTTTGTAGTGGCAATTGATGCCTGCCTAAGTAAGAAGGACGCAGTTGGTGATTTATTGTTTCATAGCGGTCCAATTGCACCAGGGAAAGCTGTAGGTAAAGAACTTCCCTTAGTTGGAGATGTATCAGTCAAAGGAATCGTCAATGTCGGAGGTTTCATGGAGCAGGCTGTTTTACAAAGCACTCGTCTTCATCTGCCGTTTGAAATGAGTCGTATGATTGGCCGTGCTTTACAATTGGCACATCATCGTCAGCCATCAAAAAGCATATACAATCGTTACGATGATCGCAACTACCCCAATACCTGGGATAAAATTGGCTACTCGGATTTTCGTCAAGCCGATTAGATTTAATCCGATTGCCGCAATCATCAAACCACCTGTAGCTGTCATTTCAGAAATGAATAACTGCATTAACTCATCTGGGACAAACCGACTGAGGACGGTAGCAAGAAAGGTTATACTTCCTTGATAAATCAATAGAGGGATGGCCGCAAATGCCACACCAATGCCTAATGTAGAACTAAAGATGATGGAAGTGAATCCATCTAATATTCCTTTCATTATTAAAACGTTGTGGTCATTACGGAGACCACTATCAATAGCCCCGATAATTGCCATAGAACCTACGCAAAAAAACAGCGTAGCCGTAACGAATCCTTGTGCGATTCCTTGTCCTTCTTTTTTAGCGGGCAACTTTTTTTCAATCCATCGCCCCAATTGGTTAACCTTTTGATCAAGGTCAATCCATTCGCCGATGATTGCGCCTATCACAATACTAAGTATGACAATGACTATTTGTGTCGTTTCGAATGTCATTTGTAAACCAATTGCTACTACGGCCATTCCTATTCCGTACATGATGGTTTCTTTCATGCGTTCGGGTATTCCATATAAAAACCTTCCAATTAATGTACCGATGATAATCGTAAATACATTAAACAGTGAACCAAACAATATCATGTAGTCACGTCCAAGTTCTTTTCAAGAATAAAACCTATTTTGCAATGAAAGCAAAATAGGTTTGTGTATCATCACTCAGCGTTCAATAATTCAAGAATACGTTCAAAATCCTCATCCGAATGAAACTCGATTTCGATTTTACCTTTTTTCTTCGTTTTCTTAATGGTTACATTTGTACCGAATTGTTCACGCAGTGTGTTTTCCTGTGCTTCAATAAATATATCTTTTTTCTTTTCCTTCTTTGTTTCACGTGGAACATCTTCATTTAAATGTTGAACTAATTTCTCCAATTGACGGACATTTAATCCTTCCGTCTTGGTCTTTTCCGCAATAGCTAAGATTTGTTCTTTTTTACGCAAACCGAGAAGTGTTCGGCCATGTCCCATTGAAAGTATTCCGTGGGAAATGTCTTTCAAAACTTTCTCCGGTAACGCGAGTAAACGAATGTGGTTGGCAATATGTGGTCTACTCTTGCCTAACCTAAAGGCAAGTTGCTCTTGTGTGAGCTTTAGACTTTCCATTAGGTTTTGATATGCCTCTGCTACTTCAATTGGGGATAAGTCCTCACGCTGCAAGTTTTCGAGAATAGCCATTTCCATGGATTGTTCATCTGTCAAATCACGTACAACTGCTGGAATTTCTTTTTTGCCTGCTAATTCAGAAGCACGGAATCTTCTTTCCCCTACAACGATTTCATACTGCGTACCTACACTTCGTACGATGATTGGTTGCAGAACGCCATGTTCCTTAATTGATTCGCTCAATTCATTCAAAGACACATCATTGAATTCTTTGCGCGGCTGATATGGATTGACTTTAATACTTTTTAGACGTAAAAGCTCTACCTTTTCTAATGTTTCACGAGGAAATAATGCATTAAGACCCTTACCTAGACCTTTACTCATTCTCCACCACTTCCTTTGCCAACTCTGAATACACTTCCGCACCTTTGGATCGTGGATCATATAATATAATCGGCTTACCATGACTCGGTGCTTCACTTAAACGAACGTTACGCGGAATGATTGTTGTATACACTTTATCTTGGAAGTATTTCTTTACTTCTTCAATAACTTGAATGCCTAAATTGGTCCGAGCGTCAAACATTGTCAATAATACCCCGTCAATATAAAGTGCCTCATTTAAATGTTTTTGAACCAAGCGGATCGTACTTAGCAATTGGCTAAGTCCTTCGAGCGCATAGTATTCACACTGTACAGGAATTATAATTGAATCCGAAGCCGTTAATGCGTTCAACGTTAAAAGACCAAGAGATGGAGGACAGTCGATAATGACATAATCATAGTCATCTTTAATGTCTTGAATTGCGTGTTTCATACGAACCTCACGGGATATCGTAGAAACTAGCTCTATTTCAGCACCCGCAAGCGAAATGGTAGCAGGAACAATTTCAAGATTTTCAATATCTGTTGGCAGAATAACGTCACGTACTGGCACATCATCAATTAACATATTATAAATACAGTCTTGTACATCACCTTTGTTAACACCGACTCCGCTCGTCGCATTTCCTTGTGGATCGGAATCAATTAAGAGCACTTTTTTGCCTAAATGGGCAAGGCATGCACTTAAGTTTACAGAAGTCGTCGTTTTTCCGACTCCGCCTTTTTGATTTGCTATAGCAATAATCTTACCCACTCTTGCACCTGCTTTCTTTCCTATTTCGTTTGTCTTACTAGTATACCAAAGTTTTACTCGTGGCTTCCTATGTTTGAAGTTCCTGACAAAGAATATGTTCTATGTGATCTATTTCAGTTTATCATCTTCACTGTATGAACTCTATTGATATATAAGAAAACCCTTGCTAGTAAATCAGCAAGAGTTTCCATTCGTCACTTTTTACATATTTTCACCGTAATCGTGTAGTATTCTTCAGAATCCACTTCCTCAGAGACTACTTCAATTCCACTCTTAGATATCAGCGCAAGAGATTCGCGCAAGGTATTCACTGCAATACGAACATCCTTACTCACAGCTTTTTGTCGAGGTCCGCGTCTTCTTGCGGGTTGTACTTTCTCAACTGATTCTGCTGGATACAATATTTCTTTAATCCTAGCTTCTAAATCCTTGACGTTATATTGATTTATTTTGATTTCTTCCAGCACTTCCATTTGAAGTGTCGGTTCTTTTAACGGTAATAAAGCACGTGCATGACGTTCAGATATCTTTTTCTGTAAAATTGCTGTTTGAACCGGTTCAGGTAATTTCAACAAGCGCATCTTATTTGCAATTGTAGACTGCCCTTTACCGAGCCGTTGCGCCAATGCTTCCTGTGTTAATTCATGTAGCTCTAGTAAACGTTCATAAGCATGTGCTTCTTCAATTGCCGTTAATTCTTCACGCTGCAAGTTCTCAATTAAAGCAATCGAGGCTGTCTCTTTATCATCTAAGTCACGCACAATTGCTGGTACTTCTGTCCAACCAAGCTTACGCATTGCCCGAAATCTTCGTTCCCCAGCGATGATTTCGTATGATCCGTCTTCTTTTGTTCGAATAACAATGGGTTGAATAACGCCATGTGTATGGATTGTTCTAGCAAGTTCTTCAATTTTTTCTTCATTGAAAATTGCCCGTGGCTGGTATTGATTCGGTGTAATTGAATCAATTGCAATTTGTGCTACCTTCTCCAGATGATGAACTTTTACTTCTTCTATTGTAGTCATCTTTTCTCCCCCACCAAAAAAACGCGAAAAAGTACTTTTCAACCTCTGCACCACCTTTTCGAAACTATTCCCTTTTTTACTCTTCTATATAATTGTTTCACGTGAAACATTTCCCACAATTAGTTTGCTGTAATCGGTGTTTTATTAGGTACTCCTGGTTTTCTAGGATATTTCTTAGGTGTCTGCTTTTTCTTTTCAAATACAAAAATATGACGTTCACTATCTTCTTCCGGTAATAAGAATTCATGTTCATTCTGTAAAACTGCTCCAAGTAGTTTTACTGCTCGAGTAGCATCTTTCATTTCTTCCGATGCAGCTGCACCTTTCATAGAAACAAACAGTCCCCCTTGTTTGGCAAGCGGAATGCAAAGTTCCGATAATACCGATAACCGTGCTACCGCGCGTGCAGTCACTACATCAAACTGTTCACGGTACTTCGGGTCACGACCAAACTCTTCTGCCCTAGCATGGACAAATGCCACATTTTCAAGCTGTAATTCACCAGCCAAATGATTTAAAAATGTAATACGTTTATTCAATGAATCTACAATCGTCACGTGTAGGTGCGGGTAGATAATCTTCAACGGGATACTCGGAAAACCCGCGCCAGCACCTACGTCGCAAACAGACTCATATTTTGTGAAGTCCACGTAAAATGCACTTGTTATGGAATCATAGAAATGCTTTAGATATACGGAAGGTGCATCCGTAATTGCCGTCAAGTTCATCTTTTCATTCCATTCGACGAGCACTTCAAAATAGCGTTTGAATTGTTGCTTCTGTGCATCGGACAACTCAAAACCTTTCTCTTGCAGAGCTTCGTAAAACTGTTCTTCTGTCATGTTCTCATTCCTTTTCAAAAAGACTGACGCCACTGAACGCCAGTCAAAGACTCAACCGGATACTTTCGCAATTTTCCCTTGTTCAATATAGACAAGTAAGATAGAGATATCTGCTGGATTGACACCAGAAATACGTGATGCTTGTGCAATTGACAATGGCTGTACTTCTTTAAGGTTTGCCTTTGCTTCTTTCGCAATACCTGAAATCGCATCATAATCAATGTTTTCTGGAATGCGCTTATTCTCCATCTTTTTCATTCTTGCTACTTGCTGCATGGACTTTTCGATGTATCCTTCATACTTAATGAAAATTTCTACTTGTTCCGCCACTTCTTCATTAATTTCTTCAAGAGGTGGAACTACTTTACACAATTCGCTATACTTCATTTCCGGCCGTTTCAATAAATCAGCCGCCTTCATTGGTTCACGAAGCGGTGTTCCATCCACTCCAGCGATAATCGCTTGGATTTGTTCGGTCGGCTTCACAGTAATCTTGCGTAAATGATCAATCTCCGCGTCAATTTGTGCTTTCTTCGCCAAAAACTTCGTATGGCGCTCTTCACTAATCATTCCGTTTTGATAACCGATTTCCGTCAAGCGCATATCAGCATTATCATGACGAAGCAAGAGACGATATTCCGCTCGTGACGTCAAGAGACGATAGGGTTCACTCGTACCTTTTGTGACCAGGTCATCGATAAGTACACCAATATACGCATCACTGCGTCCAAGGACGACCTCTTCTTTGCCAAGTACGTTGCATGCTGCATTGATTCCCGCCATCAATCCTTGTGCTGCAGCTTCTTCATATCCCGAAGTTCCGTTTATTTGACCAGCTGTGTACAAGTTTTTGATTTTTTTAGTTTCCAGCGTTGGCCATAGTTGTGTCGCAATTATGGAATCGTACTCAATCGCATAGCCCGCACGCATCATTTCAGCCTTTTCAAGTCCCGGTACGCTCGCAATTAGGCGATGCTGTATATGCTCAGGAAGACTTGTTGACAACCCTTGCACATATACTTCCCTTGTATTACGGCCTTCAGGCTCAAGAAAAATCTGGTGTCGCGACTTGTCCGCAAAACGTACAATTTTATCTTCAATGGATGGACAATAGCTGGGTCCTTTTCCTTTAATCATACCCGAATACATCGGAGATAAATGAAGGTTTTCATTGATGATTTCATGTGTTTCCGGAGTGGTATACGTTAACCAACATGGTAGTTGATCCATAATGTATTCCGTTGTTTCATAACTAAATGAACGCGGCACGTCGTCTCCTGGCTGAATCTCTGTTTTACTATAATCAATCGTATTACTGTTGATACGCGGAGGTGTTCCTGTTTTGAATCGAACCGTCTGTAGACCAAGCTCCTGCAGATGTTCTGCCAGTTTGATAGACGGCATTTGATTATTCGGTCCACTAGAGTATTTCAGATCCCCAATGATAACCTCACCGCGTAAAAATGTACCTGTTGTAATAATGACAGTCTTCGCACGGAAAATTGCACCAATCTGTGTCACTACGCCTTTTATTTCATCATCTTCTACGATCAACTGCTCGACAACCGCTTGACGAAGTGTCAAATTCGGCTCCTCTTCCAGTATCCGCTTCATTTCTTGCTGATATAGTACTTTATCCGCTTGTGCACGCAAAGCACGCACTGCTGGACCTTTCCCTGTGTTCAATAAACGCATTTGAATATGCGTTTTATCTATGACTTTTGCCATCACGCCGCCTAGTGCATCTATTTCACGCACTACGATACCTTTTGCAGGTCCTCCTAATGAAGGATTACATGGCATGAAAGCAATCATGTCTAAATTCATTGTTAATACTAATGTCGATGCGCCCATCTTGGCGGATGCGTAGGCTGCTTCTGCGCCTGCATGTCCAGCTCCAATGACGATACAATCGAACGTGCCTGCTTCAAATTGTGGCATGTTCGTTCATCCTTCCCATTTATAAAATCATTATTTTCCGAGGCAGAACTTTGAGAACAACTCTTTAATTAAACTATCTTGAACGGTATCTCCGATGATTTCACCGAGAATTTCCCATGTGCGTGTAACATCTATTTGAATCATATCAATAGGAACTCCTGCTTGAGCAGCTTGTATTGCATCGTCTATCGTATTACGTGCCTGTTTTAGTAACGAAATGTGACGGGCATTGGATACATACGTCAGGTCATTGGATTCTAATGAACCATCGAAAAACAGTGCAGCGATGGCTTCTTCCAGTTCAGTAATACCTTTCTCTTGCAGGATGGAAGTAGTAATCACACGATCTCTTCCCGCCAATTCATAGACTCGTTCTAGATCAATCTTTGTTGGTAAATCCGTTTTATTGACGATGACAAGCATGTCCATGCCGGCAACAGCTTCAAATAATCGCTCATCTTCATCTGCTAAAGCTTCAGAGCTATTAACCATCAATAGAATGAGGTCTGCTTCTTTCAGTACCTTCCTTGAACGTTCCACACCAATCCGCTCGACAATATCTTCCGTTTCCCGAATTCCTGCAGTATCGACAAGACGCAAAGGAACTCCACGAACATTGACATACTCTTCTATAATATCACGGGTAGTCCCCGCAACATCCGTAACAATCGCTTTATTTTCCTGCACTAAGCTGTTAAGCAACGATGATTTCCCAACGTTCGGACGTCCTACAATTACAGTAGACAATCCTTCACGTAAGATCTTTCCTTGTGATGACGTGCGCAATAACTCATCAATCTCATCCAGTACCCACGTTCCTTTTTCAATCATCAAAGGAATCGTCACTTCTTCCACATCATCATACTCTGGGTAATCTATATTAACTTCTACTTGTGCAAGTGTTTCGAGTAATGCCTGTCGCAATTCACCGATCAAATGGGATAGCTTTCCCTCCATTTGATTGAGTGCAACATTCATAGCTTTATCTGTTTTGGCTCTAATCAAGTCCATAACTGCTTCAGCTTGGGATAAATCAATTCGGCCATTCAGAAATGCTCGTTTAGTAAACTCACCGGGTTCTGCTAGTCTAGCCCCCTCTGTCAATACTAATTGGAGTACTCTATTGACGGAGGTGATGCCTCCGTGACAATTAATCTCCACTATATCTTCGCGCGTGAAGGTCTTTGGCGCTTTCATGATCGACACCATGACTTCCTCCACTAGTTCTTCGGTGGCGGGGTCGTGCAAATGTCCATAATGAATTGTATGCGATGGTTGTTCGCAGAGTGGTTTAGTTGTTGGTGATTGGAATATACGGTCTGCAATCCTCCATGCGTCTTCGCCACTCAGACGAACGATGGCAATCGCTCCTTCTCCCATAGGAGTAGAAATAGCGGCTATCGTATCAAAATGCAAGTTTTTTCACCTTCCTGGCTTCGTTGTGCACATGTGCATATCTTTTATAGCGAATACTACTTTCTAACAACCTATATTATCATAAATCGTCGGAATCTCCTAGCACGCGAATTTAAAACATGTGGATAAATTCAGGAATTTTGAACCTAGCGTCATGGTAATTTATCATGTGCTAGCAGTCGACAAAGAACCCTGTCGTTTCAAGCTTTCTAGTGTAGAAACTTTCTTAAAGAAAAATGTGGGATGAATAGAATAAGGCAGGAACGGGCGATCTATATTTCATCATTATTAGGCTATTATTGAAGCAAAGACTAGGACGGAAAACGACTCTACATTGCTCCTTCGGAAAGCGTCCTCATCTGATGCTTCAATCCCTCCACATCCACTCATTAATTGTCTTTTGATGACAATAAAAAACCCGTAGAAAGCCTCTACGGGTTTGATCTTATTCGATTCCTTTAATGACGATGTATCGATATGGATCCTTTCCTTCTGAAAATGTCTCAATATCGAGTCTGAGCGACAACGCGTTATGGATAACTTTTCTCTCGTATGAAGGCATTGGTTCTAGTGCGACCTGACGTTTTGTTCGTACTGCACGGTCTGCCATACGATCTGCCAGTTGCTCGAGCGATTGCTCGCGACGCTCCCGGTAATCCGCGACATCAATTCTAACAATTTTGAATTGCTTTGTTACCTTATTGGCTACGAGTTGCGCTAATTGCTGGATCGCATTAAGCATTTGCCCTCTTTTACCTATTAGGAACGCTGCTTTTTCACTTTCAAGCTGGAAATTGATATACTTCCCTTTTGTTTCGCACGTAATGACCAAATCTTCAATGCCCATTTCTTTAGCCATATCCTCAATATACTGTTTTGTTTCTTCAATTACGTCATTTTCATTGTTGATCTTGGCTGCATGTACTCTTTCCTTATCTTCTGTAGCCACAAATGGTTCTGATTGCTCAGCTTTAGTTTGAAGTTGTTGAACTACTTCCGTTTTCTCAGTAACGGAAGATAATACTTCACTGTTATCTGTAAGCGACCGCGCCAATTCAGGTACTTGAGCACTATTACGTTTAGGATCTGGCTCTGATTTTTCTAGGACGGTTACAAGCACTTCTGCTTGTTTTACGCCAAAACCAAGAAAGCCTTTCCTGCCGTTTTCCACTATCTGTACTTTTACTTGATCTTTTGTTACACCCAGGTCCTGTAAAGCTGATTCAATTGCTAGCTCAACGGTTGCTGCCCTTTGTGTAAGTTGTTTCATTTCTTTTTCCCTCCTGCTTTCACTACTTCGACGTTTTTTGGCTTATCGAACGGCTTATAGATGAAAATGTTTTGGAGTAGCGAAATGATATTTCCGACGATCCAGTATAAAGCAAGTGCTGCCGGTAAGAATGAACCAAATACCATGATCATAAATGGCATGATGTACATCATCATCTTCATCTGTGGATTATCCATTGCGGGTCCTGTACGTAAAACCGTTAACTGGAACAATCCAGCGATGATAGCAAATAAAATACTTGGTGAACCAAGTGCAACACCTAGGAAGTTACCTAACTCAATCGTTGGTGTGGCATTCATCCGGCTGATGGCGTGGTAGAAACCAATAAATATTGGCATCTGAATGAGAACTGGTAGACATCCTGCAACTGGATTAATCTTTTCGTTGATCATAATCTGTTGCATTTCCTCTTGATACTTTTTCTGTGTCACAGCGTCTTTTGATTTGTATTTCTCTTTCAACGCTTTAAGTCTTGGCTGAATCTCCTGCATACGCTTCGAACTTTTCGTTTGTTGAATAATCAATGGAAGCAATGCAGTACGAATGATCGCTGTAACGACGATGATTGCTAATCCGTATGTTCCTAGCCATTCTTTGAATTTCACAATCAATGTAACAAGCGGCCAAACAATATATTCGTTCCAAATCCCTGTACTTTCTGCCGTGATAGGCTCTCGGAATTCCGAACAACCTGCCATGAAGACAGCAACTACAACGAGTAGTGAAAGGAACACTAATTTCTTTTTCAATGTTTTTTCCCCCAAACAGTCGCAAGATCATTTTTTAATTTTCAGTGTAACATGATGGCTTTAATCGTTCTACATCTAGGAAGAACTTTGATTTCACTTAAAGACTTTTGCGATTTTTAGAACATGTCTCAGATTTTTTTTGGTCGTATGGAAATCGAGCGTGGCAGCTTGATTTCTTGCGATAATAACATAATCTAGATCAGATTTGACTTCATCATTCATTTCTAGAAATGATTGTCGAATATAGCGCTTAATCCTGTTACGTGTGACAGCATTCCCGACCTTTTTGCTGACGGATAGGCCAATTCTGAACTCTTGCTGGTCTTCCTTCTTATAGGTATAGACAATAAACTGTCGATTAGCAAAGGACTTTCCTTTTTTAAATACCGTTTGAAATTCTTTATTTTTTTTAATTCGCTGGCTTTTTTTCATAATAACACCTGCTTTAATTTTCTACCGTCATAATCTACTGATCCGCTACTATGGAAGAGATCCAATATTCGTTTCGAATCGCTCTAATAGCTAAAAAAAAGACCACTGATGTCAGTGGCCTTATGCTGAAAGAACTTTTCTTCCTTTACGACGACGAGCTGCTAAAATTCTACGGCCGTTTTTCGAACTCATTCTTTGGCGGAAGCCGTGGACTTTAGCGCGTTTACGTTTATTTGGTTGGAATGTACGTTTCATTTCGTAAGACACCTCCTGCTTTGATTGTCTCTTTTCCTACTGTGACAGTCTTGAATAGTATAGCGATTCAGTAAAAGAATGTCAATGCTTTTCTATTCCTTCGTTTGGGATCCACTTATAATAATATTCTTGTTCACTGGAAACTTATCCACAACAAAAGAAGATTCAGCTCTGGATGAATTGTTCATGGCTAAAATTGTGGATTTTCTAAACCGGCAATTGTCGACAAGTTTTTCACATATTCAGGGCTGTGGATAACCACTTTATGCACAGTTAACGGGATTGTGCATAAATCATCAGACTCCTTGTCAATAATCAGTTTCCCTGTTACAATTAAAAAGCTTTTGTTGTGTATATATTTTATAGCTAAAATCTTATCCACATATGTGAATACAGTGTGGATAGTTTTTTCAACATGTTTCGATAATTTTTATCCACAGCCCTGGATACTGTGCATAAGCGGATTCCGGGCTTTTTAATATTTCATTGTAAAGGAGGCACACGATTGGAAAATCTATCAGGTTTATGGGAACAAGTATTAAAAAATATTGAAGCTAGAGTTTCGAAGCCTAGTTTTGAGACGTGGTTAAAATCGACTAAATTGCTAACGTATGAAGCAGAACATGCAACTATTTCTGTTCCAAATTCATTTGCCAAGGATTGGCTTGAAACGCATTACGTCCATTTAATTACGGGGATTTTATCCGAACTAACAGGTGAAGATCGAATCGTTGAATTTATTGTTCCGCAAGACATGGCAGAGAACGATATTAAATTGCCAAAATCACAGCCAAAACCAGTAGAAAAAACACCTACGGTCAACCCAGCTGGAATGCTGAATCCGAAGTATACCTTTGATACGTTCGTTATTGGATCCGGCAACCGCTTTGCCCATGCAGCTTCATTAGCAGTTGCTGAAGCACCTGCCAAAGCCTATAATCCGCTTTTTATATATGGAGGAGTTGGATTAGGTAAGACACACTTAATGCATGCGATCGGTCATTATGTACTGGAGCAAAACCCTGCATTGAAGGTAGTGTATTTATCATCCGAAAAATTCACGAATGAGTTTATTAACTCCATACGAGACAATAAAGCCGGCGATTTCAGGGACCGCTACCGCAATGTAGACGTCCTGTTAGTTGACGATATTCAATTTTTAGCAGGAAAAGAACAAACCCAGGAAGAGTTCTTCCATACATTTAATACACTGCATGAAGAGTCAAAGCAAATTATTATTTCCAGTGATCGTCCTCCAAAAGAGATACCTACACTGGAAGATCGTTTGCGTTCCCGTTTTGAATGGGGCCTGATCACGGACATAGCGCCGCCTGATTTGGAAACTAGAATTGCAATTTTACGTAAAAAGGCGAAAGCAGACGGCCTAGTAGACATTTCAAACGATGTCATGTTGTATATTGCTAACCAAATTGATACTAATATTAGAGAGCTTGAAGGCGCCCTAATCCGCGTCGTTGCTTACTCCTCATTGGTAAATGCCGATGTCACTACCGATTTGGCAGCGGAAGCGTTAAAAGATATTATTCCAAATTCCCGTCCGCGGATTATATCCATTCTAGACATCCAAAAGGCAGTCGGGGAACACTTTAACATTCGATTAGAAGACTTTGTAGCGAAGAAAAGAACCCGGGCTATCGCGTTTCCACGTCAAGTTGCGATGTATTTATCGAGAGAGCTGACAGATTCCTCTTTACCGAAGATTGGTTCAGAGTTTGGTGGTCGAGATCATTCAACTGTTATTCACGCACATGAGAAGATTTCCAAACAGCTCGATGAAGACAAAGCATTGCTCCAAGATGTCCAAGATATTAAAAAGGTTTTAGGAAGAGCCTAATGAACTGTGGATAACTGTGGACAAGTAGTGCAGGGTCGTCCACTTGTTATACACATGTGGGAAACTATGATTCTCATACGTCCGAAAGGCTTTTCCACATATCCACAGGCCCTACTACTATTACTACTATATTTAATTACTTAATTATTATTATATAAGCGAGGTATCGATATGCAGTTTGAAATTATGAGAGATAGATTATTGGATGGGTTAAGCGATGTTGTCAAAGCAATCAGTTCAAAAGTGACAACACCTATTTTGACAGGTATTAAATTAGAAATTACTGAAAAGGGATTAACTATGACTGGAAGTGATTCAGATATTACGATATCCACTTTCATACCAGTAGAAGAAGACGGCACTCAAATTATTCAAACAATCCAACCAGGTACACTGGTATTGCAAGCAAAAGTTTTTAACGAAATCATTCGCAAGCTCCCAACAAATGAAGTGATGATTGAGTTACGTGATGGAATGAAAACACATATTCGTTCTGGACAGTCTGAATTTCATATTATTGCCCAAAGTGCTGATGAATATCCCATATTGCCCGATGTAAAAGATGCGGAGCGTTTTGAAATGCCTGCTGACTTGATGAAATCGCTTATTAGAGAAACTGTATTTGCAGTATCCCAACAAGAAACTCGTCCAGTTTTGACAGGCGTTCAATGGATTATGAAAGAGCAAGAACTTTACTGTATCGCAACAGATAGTCATAGATTGGCTAGACGGATTGTGACACCTGAGATTCAAGCTAGTTCACCATTCAATGCAGTTATCCCAGGCAAAAGTCTTCAAGAACTAAGCAAGATATTGCCTGACGATGCTACAGCAGTAGAAATTTTTATTGCGAATCAACAAGTATTATTCAAGCTTCACAATGTTTTATTCTATTCAAGACTTTTGGAGGGCAATTACCCTGACACATCACGTCTGATCCCGACTGAATACAAAACATCCATCACGATTAATGGACGCAATTTGTTGCAAGCAATTGATCGTGCATCTTTATTAGCTCGAGAAGATCGGAATAATATCGTGCACTTCTCAACAGATGGTAGTCCACATGTGCAAATCTCTTCTAATTCACCGGACGTCGGAAATGTAGAAGAATTGGTAGAAGCCGTGCATATCGAAGGTGAACCTTTGAAAATCTCTTTCAGTGCGAAATATATGATGGATGCCTTGAAAGCAATTGATGGCCAAGATCTAAAGATTCATTTCACTGGCAGCATGCGCCCATTCATCTTGAAGTCCATTGATAGCGAAGCCATTCTACAATTAATTTTACCGGTTAGAACGTTTTAATCTGTAACTTAAGAAAATATCTCGTAATAGGGTAGTCAACATGTTGGCTACCTTTTTACTTATTGCGAAAAGTTAGGTAAACTAGAGGGACAGAATATTTTATGAGGGATTGAATTAAAAATGGAGACAATACAGTTTAATACAGAATATATTACGCTAGGCCAATTATTGAAAATGACGAATGTTATTAGCTCAGGTGGAATGGCTAAATGGTATTTAGGTGAAAACATTGTTTACGTAAACGGCGAGCCAGAACAACGACGCGGTAAGAAATTATATGACGGAGATGTAGTAAATATTCCAGGTGCAGGAAAATTCAAACTGTCAGTGGATGAATCTGGACAGTCGGATGCATATTGATCGGCTTAAGTTAACGAACTATCGAAATTACGAATCTCTGGAATTAAAATTCTCTCCTACGATGAACGTATTGATCGGTGAAAATGCACAAGGAAAAACCAATGTCATGGAAGCTATTTACGTATTAGCAATGGCAAAATCCCACCGTACATCAAATGATCGTGAACTTATACGTTGGGAACAAGAGTGTGGTAAAATAGAAGGGGATGTCCAACGTAAATTTGGATACTTGCCGATAGAGCTGACAATTTCCAAAAAGGGAAAAAAGGCTAGAGTCAATCATTTGGAACAAAATCGTTTGAGTATGTATGTTGGTCAGATGAATGTAGTCATGTTCGCGCCTGAAGATTTGAATATCGTAAAGGGCAGCCCACAGCTGCGCAGGCGTTTTTTAGATATGGAAATTGGACAGATCTCAAGAGTCTATTTGCACGACTTGGTCAATTTCCAAAAGATATTAAAGCAACGCAATGCCTTGTTAAAAGCAAATCGAGGTAAATTGGATCTCCAGGATGTTATGTTCGATATTTACACGGAACAGTATATTCAAGTGGCAGTTCAAATTATTCGAAAACGCTTTTATTTTATGGAATTGCTACAAAAGTGGGCAAATCCGATTCATCAAGGAATTTCACGTGGTCTTGAAACATTGGAAGTTTCCTATGGGACTTTAAAAGACCTACATTCTGGGCAGACTGCTGAAGAGATGGAAACAATTTTTGCTGATCAGTTAAAGAATGTGCGAAGACGCGAATTAGAACGAGGGCTTACCCTGGTAGGTCCACATCGTGATGATTTGCAGTTTTTTGTCAATGGGTACGATATTCAGACGTACGGTTCACAGGGACAGCAACGGACGACCGCCCTTTCTTTGAAACTTGCGGAAATCGAACTAGTAAAACAAGAAGTGGGCGAAACGCCAATTTTATTGCTTGATGATGTGTTATCGGAATTGGATGATTACCGACAGTCACATTTGCTCAGTACGATGCAAGGACAAGTACAAACATTTGTAACAACAACCAATATCGCAGGAATTGATCATAATACGATCCAAGAAGCAGCTATTTTTGAAGTGCATGATGGATCCGTTTTACGTAGAGAATAAATGATTGTGGTTTGATAGTTTTGGAAAGGAAAGGTGAAAACCTTGGCAATGGAAGAAAAGGATATGCAGACAGCTTATGATGCAAGTCAGATACAAGTGTTGGAAGGCCTTGAAGCTGTCCGTAAACGCCCTGGTATGTATATTGGGACAACGAGTGCAAAAGGGCTTCATCATCTAGTATGGGAAATTGTCGACAATAGTATAGACGAAGCTCTCGCAGGTCATTGTGACCATATTGAAGTAACGATAGAGAAAGATAACTGGATCAAGGTATCCGATAATGGCCGTGGAATTCCAGTAGGCATTCAGGAATCAACAGGTAGACCAGCAGTTGAAGTCATCATGACTGTACTCCACGCAGGTGGTAAGTTCGGTGGCGGTGGATATAAAGTTTCCGGTGGTTTGCACGGCGTAGGATCTTCAGTCGTTAATGCATTGTCAGAGAAGACGGAAGTTTATGTTAAACTGGATAAAAAATTATATGCAATTGAGTTTTCTAGAGGTCCTGTCTCGAAGGAACTTGAAGTCATTGGTGAATCGGACGAAACCGGTACTACTATCCGTTTCAAAGCGGACTCTGAAATCTTTACCGAAACAACGGAGTACGAATACAGCATACTAGCAACACGTTTGCGTGAACTTGCTTACTTGAACCGTGGTTTGCGTATTGCCATTAGCGATGAACGTGGTGAAGAACCTGTATCTGAGTTGTTTCACTATGAAGGTGGAATTAAATCATACGTCCAGCATTTGAATGAAAATAAAGAGCCGATCTTTGAAGAACCAATTTACATTGAAGGCGAACGCGATGGTATTACTGTTGAAGTTGCTATGCAATACAACAGTGGCTATGGCGAAAATCTATTGTCATTTGCTAATAATATTCATACCTATGAAGGTGGAACACATGAGCAAGGTTTCAAAACTGCGTTAACTCGCGTCATTAACGACTATGCACGTAAAAATGGTTTATTGAAAGAATCAGAAGATAATTTGACTGGGGACGACGTGCGTGAAGGACTGACGGCTATCGTCTCAATTAAGCATCCTGATCCTCAATTTGAAGGTCAAACAAAAACGAAATTAGGTAACTCGGAAGTTAGCACAATTACAAATTCATTGTTTTCCGAAGCATTGCAACGTTTCTTAATTGAAAACCCAGTAGTAGCGCGTCAGGTAGTTGGCAAGAGTACGATGGCGGCAAGAGCGCGTATGGCTGCGAAAAATGCTCGTGAATTGACACGTCGCAAATCAGCGTTGGAAATCTCGAGTTTACCAGGGAAACTATCAGATTGTTCTTCAAGAGATCCAGCTATTAGTGAGTTGTATATTGTTGAGGGTGACTCTGCTGGAGGATCAGCGAAGAATGGTCGTGATCGTCACTTCCAAGCGATCTTGCCATTACGAGGAAAAATCCTCAATGTAGAAAAAGCACGTTTGGACCGGATTCTTGGAAATGCAGAGATTCGTATGATCATTACGGCACTCGGTACAGGAATCGGCCCCGAATTTAACTTAGATAAAGCTCGTTATCATAAGCTAGTCATCATGACCGATGCTGATGTTGATGGTGCTCATATTCGTACATTATTACTAACCTTTTTCTTCCGTTTCATGCGTCCACTAATTGAAGCAGGGTACGTATATATTGCACAGCCACCACTTTATCGTGTGCGCTCTGGAAAAAGGGAAGAGTATTGTTATGACGAAGAAGCGTTGCAGGAAATTATGAGCAGTATGCCTGCTTCACCAAAGCCCGATATTACACGATACAAAGGTTTGGGTGAGATGAATCCCGAGCAACTTTGGGAAACCACAATGGACCCTGATAAACGAACATTTCTACAGGTCCGTATGGATGATGCGGTAGAAGCAAATGAAACATTTGAAGAATTAATGGGTGATGAAGTAGAGCCACGCAGAAAGTTCATTGAAGATAATGCAGTTTACGTGCAAAATATTGATACTTGATGAATCGTAAACGGATTATATAGCAAAGACCGAACTTATAGATGTAAGTGGTGAAAGGAGCATGACAACATGGCAGATTTGCCAAAAGGCGGAGTGCAGGAAATAAATATTAATACAGAAATGAAGACCTCATTTCTAAACTATGCGATGAGCGTTATCGTTTCTCGTGCCCTTCCAGATGTTCGAGATGGTTTGAAGCCCGTACATCGCCGCATTTTGTATGCTATGCATGATTTGGGTATCACTGCGGAAAAACCGCATAAAAAGTCAGCCCGTATCGTAGGGGACGTTATCGGTAAGTATCACCCGCACGGCGACAGTGCAGTATATGACACGATGGTACGGATGGCTCAAGATTTTAGTTATCGCTACATGTTAGTAGATGGACATGGTAACTTTGGTTCTGTTGATGGTGACGGGGCTGCTGCAATGCGTTATACAGAGTCACGTATGTCCCGTATCGCAATGGAATTATTGCGTGATATCAATAAAAATACAATCGACTTCCAAGCAAACTATGACGAGCAGGAAAAAGAACCTGCCGTCTTGCCAGGTCGTTATCCGAACTTGTTGGTGAACGGTACATCAGGAATTGCTGTAGGTATGGCAACAAACATCCCACCCCATCACCTTGGTGAGACGATTGACGCTGTACTTGCTTTAGCAGAGAATAGCGCAATCACCACTGAAGAATTGATGGAAATCATTCCAGGCCCCGATTTCCCGACTGGCGGTATGATTCTTGGCCGTAGTGGTATTCGTCGTGCTTATGAAACAGGTCGAGGTTCATTGATCATCCGTGGAAGAGCTGAAATTGAGACGGCTGCAAACGGCCGAGAAACGATTATTGTCAATGAAATACCTTTCCAAGTAAATAAGGCGAAGTTAATCGAAAAAATTGCAGAGCTCGTACGCGATAAGAAGATTGATGGAATTACACACTTAGCAGACGAATCGGACCGTACAGGTATGCGTATTGTGATTGAAGTACGACGTGATGCTAATGCGAACGTATTATTGAACAATTTGTATAAACAGACTGCCTTGCAGACTAGTTTTGGGATCAATATGCTGGCACTGGTAGACAAGCAACCAAAAGTATTGTCATTGAAAGAAATTCTATACCATTACTTAGAACACCAAAAAGTAGTCATTCGCCGTCGTACACAATTCGATTTGAACAAAGCGGAAGACCGTGCACATATCTTGGAAGGATTACGTATAGCACTTGATCATATCGATCAGATCATTGCCTTAATCCGTGCATCTAAAACAACGGCTGAAGCGAAAGCGAACTTAATGGAGACATTCGAGTTGTCTGATCGCCAGTCTCAAGCAATTCTCGATATGCGTTTGCAACGTTTGACTGGACTGGAGCGAGACAAAATTGAGTCCGAATACCAAGAGTTGCTGACACTTATTGCCGAATTGCGTGCAATTTTAGCGGATGAACTAAAATTAATTGAGATTATCCGTGAGGAATTGAGTGAAATTAAAGAACGTTTTGCTGACGAACGTCGAACAGAGATTATGCTCGGCGGTTCTGAAATGCTTGAAGATGAAGATTTAATTCCAGTGGAAAACTCCATAGTTACATTAACTCATCAAGGGTACATTAAACGTCTGCCAGCTAATACGTATCGCAGTCAGAAACGTGGCGGTCGTGGGATCCAAGGTATGGGCACAAATGAAGATGACTTTGTAGAGCACTTATTGAATACTTCCACACATGACACGATTTTACTGTTTACGAGCAGGGGCCGTGTATTCCGTAAAAAAGGCTATGAAGTTCCTGAATACAGTCGAACTGCCAAAGGATTGCCGATTATTAACTTACTTGACTTCGAAAAAGGTGAAAAGGTTACGGCAATGATCCCGATTGACGAGTTTACTGAGGATCATTACTTATTCTTCTCAACTAAACAAGGTGTTATTAAACGCACATCGATAATGGACTATGCCAATATTCGTGCGAACGGCTTGATTGCATTAGGATTGCGTGAAGATGATGAACTGATCTCCGTTAAATCAACTGATGGCAAGTCAGACATTGCGATCTGTACAAAACATGGCATGATGATTCGCTTTGATGAGGAAAGTATCCGCCCACTCGGCAGAACTGCTGCTGGTGTACGTGGTATCAGATTGCGTCAAGAAGATGAAGTAATTGGCATGGATATCGTAGAAGCAGGAGACGATATTCTGGTAGTTACTGAAAAAGGATACGGTAAACGCACACCTGAAAGTGAATACCGATCTCAATCACGCGGCGGTTATGGATTGAAAACAATGCATATGACAGATCGAAATGGTGCTATTGTAGCGATGAAGTCGGTTAACGGTGAAGAAGATTTGATGTTAATTACAATTCACGGCATCTTAATCCGTATGTCTATTGGCGATATTTCTATATTTGGCCGATCTACACAAGGTGTACGCCTCATTCGATTAGGTGATGAAGAACGTGTAGCAACGGTTGCAAAAGTAGAAAAGGATGACGATCTTGAAGATGAGATGGATGATAAGCTAGAAGATCATCTGGAAGTGACTGAAGAAGTACAATCAGACACAGATACAGACGTATAAAGAAAAGTTATTGAAGAGGCGTAATGCGTCACTTCAATAACTTTTTTCTTTTGGTAGGAGAATTTACTCAGATAACTATCCATATAATTGAGAATATTATATGATAATAGATAGAGCGAAGAGGAAAATAGGTGAAAGCATTGGATGTTTACAAAGAGGTTAGTGATTTAAGACCAGGTAGTTTTCTAAAAGAGGATCTCTACGTTAATACAAGAAATCCAATTATGGTGAAGGACACCAAATTAATGCTAGAGCATTTCGAAATTCTCCATTCCTTTGATATTACGCGTGTACTGGTCGAGTCAAAGGCACTTGGTAATACAGAACAAGGGCCAATAGAGCAAATAACAGAAGTAAAATTAACTCCAGAGGTAGAAAAGCTAATGAACCAAAGCGCCCCCCTGAAATCAAGATCTTTGGAGGCGCTATATGATGAAGCAATAGAATCATACAGAAAAGAATTTATTGGTTATAGATCAGGAAAAAAATTGGATGTTGCGGCAGTGCGTACAATTGTTTTACCTTTGATTCAAGCATTTTTAGAGAATAAGGAATATGTCAAAGGACTTAATGAGTTTTCTACATTACAAAACTATCGTGCACATCACTCCATCAGTGTAGGCATCCTAGCAGCCTTGATAAGTGATGCAATGGGATATCCAAGAGGGCAAGTGCTTCAAATCGGAATAGCAGGAGTATTAGCGGACAGCGGTATGGCGAAAATCGATGAGAAGATTATCGATAAAGTGGCCTTCTTAACGAGTGAAGAGCTAAGTGAAGTGAAAAAACATGTCATTCACAGTTTTCAAATGGTAAATGACTCTCCATTGGTACGTCAGGAAATGAAAGTAGCAATCTTGCAGCATCATGAGCGCTTTGATGGTAGTGGTTATCCAAGAGGACTAAAAGGACAGGAGATAACGGAAATCTCTCAAATACTCTCAGTGGCGGACGTGTATCACGCTATGGTATCTGAACGACCATACAGACAGAAGGAAAGTTCTTTTAAAGTAATCGAGTTAATGAGGGAAGAGGAGTTTGGAAAATTTGATATGAAGGTAATTGAAGTACTTCATGAACTGATCAACAAGCTATCTATTGGAACGAAAGTGAAACTGACAACTGACGAGATAGCAGAAATCATTTACTTGCATCGTGATTTTCCCCTGCGTCCTATAGTTAAGATTTTGGATACAGGCACACATACTGATCTTTCATCTAATAGAAAAATCTCTATTGTTAAGACCTTTTAATATAATAATTTCATGAACGATATGGGAAAAGAAGAAGATTAAGCGGATATGGATCTATTATATTGCAGTCATGTAGTAATTTCATATCCGTGTATTGTTGTAGGTACGGGGTTTTTAATATTTATTTAAAAGAATTGATAAAAAGACTTGCATTCCCATAAACGCGGTGGTATATTTATAAGCGTCGCATCAAGCAGTTGCGAAAACATCAAACTTAACAAGAAAAACTTTTTAAGTAAAAGTGTTGACAACGAAATGATGAGATGTTAATATTAGAAAGTTGCCTCTTACGAGAGACCAACAGAATGAACCTTGAAAACTGAACAGCAAAACGTTAACGAAATACAGTTTGTGCATCTAACGATGACACAAACAAAATGAGTATATTAATTGATGCCAGCAAATGAAACTCGAGCTAATCGAATTTCTCTTATGGAGAGTTTGATCCTGGCTCAGGACGAACGCTGGCGGCATGCCTAATACATGCAAGTCGAGCGAACTGAAGGAAGCTTGCTT